>NZ_CP095049.1:359500-719000 GCF_022919135.1 Hymenobacter cellulosivorans
GTAGACCCGGATTGTGTCGCCGGAGGGCAGGCGCAGGTCGGCGTACATAGCGTGGTTCTGGGTGAGCCGGTCGAAGGAAATAGTGCCCCGTCCCACGATGGGAAAGCGCGAGAAAATAGCCATGCCAAACTCGGCACCGGCCCCATTGGTCAGGGTTTTCGATAGGAAAACCTGACGGCCAGCCTGCTTGCCAATTTTATCCACGCTGCGAAACAGGCGGCCTTCCCCGGTGCGGCTGCCTACGGGCTCATTATAAAACTCCTGCAGGCAGAGCACGTCGGCCGAACTCTCCGCCAGCCACTGAATGAACTTAGTGGGCGACTCCGGGTCCTTTTCGCGCAGCTGGGCATACACGTTGAAGATGCGCACGTTGGCACTGAGCAGCCGTACGGTCTGGTTGGTAGGTTCGGGAGCCGCGCGCATGGGAGCCAGTTGGGCCGGGTGCAGGGCTAGGCCGCGCTGAAAGTGGGGCCAGGTCAGGAAAGCCACCAGAGCCGGCAGGGCCGCCACGCGCCAGTTGCGCAGCAGCCAGTAGACCACCGCCACCAAGTTGAGCCCCAGGGCTACGGGCAGGGTCAGGGCACCAAATGAGGCAGGCCAGAACGTCCGGGCCGGAATCTGCACGCAGGCAATGGCTATGAGCAGCCACGCAATGACGAGCAGGGTACATTTAAAGGCAAAGGAACGGCGCACAATCGAAAACCCCTAGGCGGGCAAAGCAAAGGTATAGGTTACGGCCACTTTCACGCTACTGGTGCTTATTCCTGGTAAAAGCCCGACTTTTTTGGTTGTATCTTTCCTTATGAAATTACCTCTACGCATTCGGTTTGCCGCTATCCTATGTATTGAGCTGATTACGTCCCTATTCGCCGGGGCGGCCGCCGCGGCGCGGTCGGAGCCCGAGCAGCCGGCTCGCACCCTGGAGTTTGTAGAAAACAAGGGGCAGTGGCCCAAGCCGGTGCAGTACCTGGCCGAGCTGCCGAGCGGCCGGCTGTTCCTCGAAAAAACTGGCTTTACCTACGCCTTCGTTGATTCCAAGGCCCTGGCCCGGCACCACGACCACGCGGCCCCGACTGGGAAGTTGGCGGCTCACGCCTACTCCGTTACGTTCGTGAGTGGCAATGCTAACCCGGATTTTGTCCCCACTGAGGCTACAACTGAGCAGCGCAACTACTTTCTGGGTGCCGACTCCCGCAGCTGGGCCACCCGGGTGCGGGGCTTCCGCCGGGTGCGCTACCAGAACGTGTACCCCGGCATCAGCACCGAGCTCTACGAAAACGCCAGCGGCCACCTCGAATACGACTTTCAGCTGCGCGCCGGAGCCCAGCCTTCCCAAATTCGGCTACGCTACACCGGGGCCCAGCAACTAAGTCTGCAGGAAGGCCAACTGCGGATTCAGACCGCCGTGGGCACCATTCTGGAGCTGGCGCCCCGGGCCTGGCAGCAGCAGGGCGAAAAGCGCGTGCCCGTAACCTGCGAGTACGTGCTGCACAACAACGTGGTGAGTTTCCGCCTGGGCCGCTACAACCACGAGCTGCCGCTGGTAATTGACCCTACGGTGCTGTTTTCGTCTTTCACCGGCTCCACGGCCGACAACTGGGGCTTCACGGCTACCTACGACCCGCAGGGCAATATGTACTCGGGCGGCATCGTGTTTGGCATCGGCTACCCCACCAGTCTCGGCGCGTTCGACACGTCGTTCAACGGCCTGGCCGATATTGCTATTTTCAAGTACAATACCACAACGACCGGCACAGCTTCCCGCCTGTACGCCACCTACCTAGGCGGCGACTCTACCGAAGCGCCGCATAGCCTGGTCGTGAATTCGGCGGGGGAGCTGGTCATTATGGGTGCCAGCAGTTCCCGCAACTACCCCACCACCGATGGAGCATTCGACCGGACATTCAACGGCGGCTCACGGCTTACCAACATCAACGGCCTGCGTTATATCAACGGCAGCGACCTTATCGTCAGTAAGCTCAGCGCCGACGGTGGCCGGCTGACGGCTTCCACCTTTCTGGGCGGCGCGGGCACCGACGGCCTGGCCCCGGGCAGCGTCTTGACTCATAACTACGGTGACCAGTTCCGCGGCGACGTTATTACCGATGGTGCCAACAACGTGTATGTCGCCTCCGTCACAAGCAGCAGCGACTTTCCCGGCGCTGGGGCCTCGGCTATTCAGCGTACCAACCGCGGCGGCGGCTCCGATGCCGTAGTCTGTAAGCTCAGCCCCAACCTGGGCAGTGTGCAGTGGAGTACGTACCTGGGCGGAACAGGAGCCGATGCAGCCTATTCTATTCAACTAGGGCCCGCCAACGACGTGTACGTAAGCGGCGGCACGAGCAGCACCGACTTTCCTGTGACGCCCGGCAGCTTCAAGCCGCAGCACCCCGGCACCGATGTGGATGGTTTTGTGGCCCACCTCAGCAACACGGGCACCAAGCTGGAGCAGGCTACTTACTTGGGAACTACATTCTACGATCAAGCCTATTTTATCCAGCTCGACGCCGCCTCCAATGTGTATGTGCTGGGCCAAACAAACGGCCTATACCCGGTAACTGCGGGCTTGTACTCGACTATCCGCGGCAATCATTTCGTGCAAAAGTTTGACGCTACCCTTAGCCAAAGCCTGTACTCTACCCGTTTCGGCGGGGGCCTGAATACCAACCCCAATCTGGCGCTGACAGCCTTTCTGGTCGATGAGTGTGAGCGAATTTACGTCTGTGGCTGGGGTGGCGTTGTCAACTCAGGTTTCAGCGGGGGCAGTACCAGTGAGCTGCCCATTACGACCAACGCCCTGCAGTCCCGCACCGACGGCTCCGACTTTTACCTAGCCCAGTTTTCGGCCGGCATGAAAGAGTTGGAGTACGCCACCTTCTTCGGCGAAGCCGGGGGCCGCGGGGAGCACGTCGACGGGGGCACCTCCCGCTTCGACAAGCGCGGCATTGTGTACCAGGCCGTGTGCGGGGGCTGCACCGGCACCTCGGGCTTCCCGACGCTGCCCACCGCCAGCTTTTCCCAGACCAACAACAGCCGCAACTGCAACAACGCCGCCTTCAAGATTGACTTTGGCATCCGCATCGCCGACCCCGGCCCCAACCGCTCAGTCTGCGTCAGCGCGGTTCCGTTCGTACTGGGCGGCAGCCCGGCCGGCGGCACCTGGTCGGGACCGGGTGTAACGGCCCGGGCGGGCGGCGGCTACCAGTTCACACCCTCAGCCGCCGTGCTCGGCGTAAATATGCTCACGTACTCGGTGGCCTCCACGGGCACCTGCGTCAGCACCCGCCGCCTGCGCGTCACAGTCACGCCCGAAATAGCACCGGTCTTTACCCCTGTATTGCCCCAGTGCGCAGCTTCCACCGCGGCTATTCCCTTGTCGGCTACGCCGCCCGGCGGCACGTTCAGCGGCCCCGGGGTCAGCGGCAACACGTTCACGCCTTCCCGGGCTCAGGTCGGCACCCACGTGCTGACCTACTCTTTCAGCGACACGACCCGCTGCGGCTTTATTACCCAAACCGTGGTGGTCGACCCGCCGCGCCCGGTGGAGGCCGGCCCCGACCTGACGCTGTGCTCCTACGAAACGCAGCCGGTCCAGCTCACAGGCTTTAGTCCGGCCGGTGGGGTGTGGAGCGGTCCGGGGGTAAGTGCTACCGGCTTGTTTACGCCGCCCAACACCAACAACCGCGGCGCCATCCTTACGCTGCGCTACAGCTTTTCCGACAACGCCTGCAGCACTTCCGACACCCGCACCGTAGTGCTGGCCCCTTCTCCCGGCACAAACATCGACCTGAATGTGCCGGCCTGCGAGGCCGCGCCTCACTACACGGCCCTGGCCCCCTTCACGCATACCTTCGCCCCGATTCTGCCCGGCGGCGTCTACCAGTGGAGTTTCGGCGACGGCGCTACTTCCACCGAGGCCAACCCCACCCACACCTATGCCCAGCCGGGCCAGTACCAGGTGCGGCTCACTGCGTTCTACTCCAGTTGTGAAGTCCTGACCCAGTTTGCACCCGTCACCGTTGGCGAAATATTTATTCCCAACATCATCACCCCCAACGACGACCCCGAGCGCCTCAACGAGCAGTTTGTGCCCCGTTTCAGCTGCCTGCCGGCTTCGCTGCAGGTCTTTACCCGCTGGGGCAATAAAGTGTACGAAACCAGCCGCTACCTCAATGACTGGCGCGGCGAGAACCTGCCCGATGGGGTGTACTACTATTTGCTGCGCGACGCTAGTGGCCGCTCGGCGAAGGGCTGGGTGGAAGTAAAACGCTAGTTTCTTGGGATTAGCAGCGGCTGCTATGCCTACCTTTACCACCTATTGCCTTTTCGTATTTGCCCAATAATCCATTTATGTGGAGAAATTTACTGTGCCTAGCCACGTTGGTGGCTGTGTTTACCGGTTCTAGTTATGCCCGATCAGAGCCCCCGGCCAATCCCAGCCTGGAGTTTATCGAAAACCGCGGGCAGTGGCCCGCCCCGGTACGCTACAGCGCCGACCTTGCCGATGGGCGCTTGTTCCTGGAACCCGGCGGCCTGACGTACTCTTTTTTGGCAAGCGTGCCCCACGAGCACAGCGCGGCTCCGCGGCCCGCGGCCGAAACCGGCATTCAGGCCCACGCCCTGCGCGTAACCTTCGAGGGCGCCGCCGCTCAGCCGGCGGTACGGGCTGAAAACCAAACGGCCGAAATTCGCAATTACCTGCGCGGCAACGACCCGAGCCGCTGGGCGCATAATGTTCCCGGCTTTCGGGCCCTGCACTATGCCGGCATCTGGGCGGGAATTGGAGCTCATTTCTACGAAAACCGGCAACAGCAGCTTGAGTACGACTTTGAAGTGGCCGCCGGCGCCGACCCTACCCTCATTCGGCTGACTTATTCCGGCGCCGATGCCCTGCAGCTAACCCCTGATGGTGCCCTGGAAGTCCGGACCTCGGTAGGCGTTTTGCGGGAACTGCCACCGCAAGCCTGGCAAACAGATGCCACCGGCCGCCGCGTGGCCGTGCCGTGCACCTACGTTCTGGAAGGTAGCACCGTGCAGTTTAAGCTGGGCCGCTACGACCATGAGCAGGCCCTGACCATCGACCCCACGGTTGTCTTTTCCAGTTACTCGGGCTCCAAGGCCAACAACTGGGGGTTTACGGCCACCTACGACCCGCAGGGCAACATGTACTCCGGCGGCATTGTCTTCGGTGCCGGCTACCCTACTACCACGGGAGCCTTCAGGACTACTTTTGGTGGCGTAGTCGACATAGGCATCATCAAGTATAATGCTGCTACAACTGGCCCGGCAGCCCGGGTATGGGCTACCTACATAGGGGGCTCCGCCTCCGATTTTCCTCACAGCTTAGTGGTAGGCAGCCAAGGCGACTTGTTTCTGCTGGGCTCTACCTCATCTACCGATTATCCTACTTCGGCAACGGCTTACGACCGAACCTTTAACGGCGGCACCTACATTGATCCGTATGGAAACGGCGGGGGTGCTCCCTATGACGTACCGGGCGGCTCCGACTTGGCCATAACCCGTTTGAGTGCCGATGGCAGCAAGCTGGTGGCTTCTTCCTACCTGGGCGGCTCCGGTAACGACGGGTTGCTGCCCCCCGGTATTTCGGCGCTGGCTTATAACTACGGCGATGCGTTTCGGGGAGATATTCTGCTGGATGCCAGCAACAATATTTATATCGCCTCCAGCACTGCCTCCGCTAACTTTCCAACGGCCAACGGGTTCGGCAATACCTACCGGGGCGGCGCCCACGACGCGGTAGTCTGTAAGCTCAACTCTACAGCCAGCAGCCTGCTGTGGAGCAGCTTTCTGGGCGGCTCCGGCGACGATGCGGCCTACTCCCTGCAGCTCGACGCCACCGGCAACGTTTACGTGAGCGGCGGCACAAACAGCACCAACTTTCCGGCCACGGCGGGCGCTCTGCACCAAACCAGCCGGGGTGGGACCGACGGCTTCGTGGCCCGCATCAGCAGCGCGGGCAACCAGATTCAGAAGGCAACTTATCTGGGCACCACCTCCTACGACCAAGCCTACTTTCTCCAGCTCGACGTCAGTGGCGCGGTGCTGGTGCTAGGCCAGTCCTTGGGCAACTACCCCGTAACGGCTGGGCGCTATCAGAACGCGGGCAGCCATCAGTTTATTCATAAGCTCAATGCCGACCTGAACACGACCGACTTTTCGACGGTATTCGGCAGTGGGCGCTCTTCGCTCGACATCTCCCCCACGGCTTTCCTCGTTGACCAGTGCAATCGGATTTACGTCAGCGGCTGGGGTGGGGGGGCCAATCAGCGCGGTCCTTACAACAATGGCAACACGTTCAATATGCCCGTGACGGCCAATGCCGTGCAGCGCACCACCGACGGCGCAGACTTTTACCTGTTGCAACTGGCCCCGGAAGCCACCCGCCTCGACTACGCCACCTTTTTTGGCCAGCAAGGTGGCGAAGGCGACCATGTCGACGGGGGCACCTCCCGCTTTGACCCGCGCGGCGTAGTATACCAAGCCGTGTGTTCTTGCTCCTTTGGCGGTGGAGGGTCCTTTCCTGTTCCGCCCGGAGCCGGTACATTCTCGGTTTCTTCCGGCGTGACGACCGGCTGCAACAACGCCGCTTTCAAGTTCAACTTCGAAACCGTAAACGTGGTAGCCGGCACCGATGCCGACATTTGCGTGTCGGCGGCACCTCAGGCGCTAACCGGCTCACCCGCCGGCGGTGTCTGGACGGGAGCGGGCGTGTCGGGGTCAGTAGCTACGGGCTATATCTTCACGCCTACTTCGGCCTTGCTGGGTGCTAATACGCTAACCTACACCGTCACCGGCGTAGGCCCTTGCGGCGGCGTTTCCACACTCCGGCTCACCGTGGTGCCGTCTCCACCACCGGCGGCTTTCGTTTCGCCAACTCAAACGTCCTTTTGCCTGGGCACCTCCGCCCTACCCAGCGTAGCTCTAACGGCTACTCCAGCGGGCGGTACATTTTCCGGCCCGGGCGTTGTCAACAACGTATTCAATCCGAATGCTGCCGGCCCTGGTACGCACACCTTAGTATACAACGTGACCGTTGCGGGCTGCATCCTGCAGGCTACCCGCACGGTTACGGTACTGCGGGCTACAGCGGGCAGTACCTTTTCCGTTTGCTCTACGGCAGCTCCGGTGGCCCTGCAGAACGGGTTACCCGTCGGGGGCGTCTGGACGGGACCAGGCGTTTCGGGCTCGGTGGCTTCCGGCTTCCTCTTTACTCCTACCAACGCCCTCATTGGCAACGCAACGCTTACTTACACGGTAACGGGCACGAACGGCTGCACCAGCAGTGCCTCGCTGGTAGTTCATGTGGAGCGGGGCGTCGTGTTGACCCCTCCCACACTGCCGGCTTACTGCACCACCACGACTACCCCGGTGCCCTTGCCAGCCGGGCTGTTTTGGAGTGGCCAGGGGGTGCAATTCACCAATGCGGGTTACACGTTTACGCCTTCCCTGGTCAGGGCGGGCACGATTATGCTCAACTACCGCACCGGCTACAGCTTTTGCGACGTATCTGGCTTTGCTCCTGTCACCGTAACGGCTCCTGCCACCATCAGCATGCCCGCCGATACCCTGCTCTGCGTGGGAACTACTCAGCCGTTTCGCCTGCGGGCCACGCCGGTGGGCGGCACCTGGTCGGGAGCCAATGTAACCAGCGCGGGTATCTTCACCGCTCCTCCAGGCTTCAGCGGCACAGCTGTTCTCACCTACACCGTCAGCAGCGGCCCTTGCGTGAGTACTGCCACGCGTCGGGTCAGCGTGGCCCCCGTCCCGTCCTACGCCGCCCGCTGGGACACGGAGCTGTGCGCCGAAACCCGCCAGGCTCCTTTGAAGGTCCGCTTCTCCGATCCGCTCAACAACGCCACCGGCGTCAGTTGGGACTATGGCGACGGCACCAAGGGCAGCGGCAACACAACGAGTCACGTGTATCAACAGCCCGGCCGGTACACGCCCCGCATCACCAGGCTCTACAACAACGGGCAGTGCAGCGTTCAGCTCGATTTGCCCGTTGTTGAGGTGACGCCTGCCTACCAGATTCCCAACATCATTACCCCCAACGGCGACGCGAAAAACGACTATTTCCTGGCTACCAATGGCTGTCCGGCCCGCTTACAGGTGTTTTCCCGCTGGGGCAACAAGGTGTTTGAAGCGGCGCAGTATCACAATGACTGGAATGGTGGTCAGCTCCCCAACGGCACTTACTATTATTACCTCCAGCATGCCGACGGTCTGACCACGAAGGGCTGGCTGGAAATAAGCCGCTAACGTACTCTTTTGGCTCTAGCCCGGCCGGTCGGCATTGCCGGGTGTAGCCTGAACTTCAAGCCCTCCCCATTTCGCCAGCCCGGCGACTGGCTTGCTTTCGGCATTTTTTCGGCTTATCTTTGCACCAGCAAATTGACTACGAAGAGGGGACACACAGTCCCCTCTTTCTTTTGTCCCCCTATTCATCTCCATGAAATTCGACCGCGACCAAATTGCCGAAATGCTCCAGGACAGCCTACCCGGTCCCGAGCTGTTCGTTGTCGCCCTGACCGTGTCCGACGCCATCCGGCCCAAGATTACGGTTATCCTCGACAGTGAGCAGGGTTTCGGTATCGACGAGTGCGCCCTGGTCAGCCGGCGCTTGGCCCGCCGCATCGACGAGGCCTACGGCGAAGAAGCTAGCTATACGCTGGAAGTAACCTCGCCCGGTGCCGACCAGCCCTTCACCGACCAGCGCCAGTACACGCGCCACGTAGGCCGTACCGTGAATGTGAAGCTGCAGGATGGCACCGAGAAAACCGGTGTCATGGAAGCTGCCGAAGCCGAAGGCATTCAGCTGGCTGAAGAAGTCAAGGAGAAAAACAAAAAGAAAGTACTGCCTGCCGTGCTCGTGCCCTTCGCCGACATCAAAGAGGCCCGGGTGGTTATTTCTTTTAAATAACGGAGTAGGCCTACTGCCTAACGCCGCTGGCTTAATTCTGAAATTTATCTAAACCGTAAACTGTTGAGTAAGTAAGGTTTTAAAACCCGCCCGCCCACCCAACAGTTAATAGCTTAACCCCATGAACAGCCACGTTCTGATAGAATCGTTCGCCGAGTTCGCCCGCTCCAAGAACATCGACCGTCCCACGATGATGAGTATCCTGGAAGACGTGTTTCGCACGATGATCCGGAAAAAGTACACCACCGATGAGAACTTCGACGTCATCATCAACGTGGACAAAGGCGACCTGGAGATTTGGCGCAACCGCGAAATCGTGGATGACAACTCCGAGGACATCTGGGATTTCGACAAAATTCCGTTGGCGGAAGCCCAGAAAATCGAGGCCGACTTCGAAGTAGGCGAACAGGTAGCGGAAGAGGTGAAGCTCGAAGACTTCGGCCGTCGCGCCGTGCTCATGGCTCGCCAGACGCTGATTCAGCGCGTTAAAGACCTGGAGCGCGACAACCTTTACCAGGCCTATAAAGATCAGGTGGGAGAAATCGTGACCGGCGAAGTGTATCAGGTATGGAGCCGCGAGGCCCTGATTCTGGACAAAGAGGAAAACGAGCTGGTGCTGCCCAAAGGCGAGCAGATCCCCAAGGACCGCTACCGCAAGGGCGACACCGTCCGCGCCGTGGTTCACCGCGTGGAAATCATCAACGGCACGCCCAAGATTATTCTCTCGCGTGCTGCCCCAGCTTTCCTGGAGCGTTTGTTCGAGCTGGAAGTACCCGAAATCTACGATGGCCTGATTACCATCAAGAACATCGTGCGGGAGCCTGGTGAGCGCGCCAAAGTAGCCGTCGAAAGCTACGACGACCGGATTGACCCCGTGGGTGCCTGCGTGGGCATGAAAGGGTCGCGTATCCACGCCGTGGTGCGAGAGCTGGAAAACGAGAACATCGACGTCATTAACTACACCGACAACCTCGAACTCTACATCCAGCGGGCCCTGTCGCCGGCCAAGATTGGCTCGATGCGGATTAATGAACAAACCGGCCGGGTTTCGGTGTTCTTAAAGCCGGACCAAGTTAGTCTGGCCATTGGCCGCGGCGGTGCCAACATCAAGCTGGCAAGCCGGTTAGTAGGCATGGAAATCGACGTGTTCCGCGAAGCCGGCGACTACGACGAAGATATTGCCCTCGACGAATTCCAGGATGAAATCGAAGGCTGGGTGCTCGACGAGCTCAAGAAAATCGGCCTTGACACGGGCCGTGCCGTACTGGCAGTGAGCAAAGAAGATATCGTTCGGCGCACCGAGCTGGAGGACGTCACCGTAGAGGACGTTTTCCGCATTATCCGCAATGAATTCGAGGATAACGAAGAACAAGAAGAAACCACAAATTCCGGCGACGCGCAATGAATGCGCGGCGGCCGGTACAGCAAGGACGCTAAATCACGCTAGTCGGCGTGATTTGGCGTCGGCTGGCAAGATTTAATGTAGTACCTTTGCATCTGAATACGAGTATCGTTCGCGAGCATAGAATGGCGGAAGCAGCACCTAAACGGCTCCAGCAGGCAGCCAAAGACCTGAATATTGGAATGGGCACGGTCGTAGAGACCTTGGCCAAGAAAGGACATCAGGTAGAAAATAAACCTACCACGAAGCTGACTGCCGAACAGGTGGGCCTGCTGGAAAAGGAGTTTGCGTCATCGGCGCAAGACAAAATGGAGGCTACCAAGCTCACGCAGGCCAAGCGCCAGACGGAGCAGGAAGCCGCTCCAGCTCCTGCTCCCCGGCCCGAGCCTGTTGCGCCGAAAGCTGCTAGCCCCACTGTGTCCGCTCCGGCTCCGGTGGCTGAAGCGCCTAAGCCGGCTGCCCCTGCCCCGCAGGCAGCACCCGTAGCGGAGGCCAAGCCTGCCGCTCCCGTAGCGCCTCAGCCGGCTCCAGCGCCGGTGGCAGCTGCTCCGGCCGAGCCTGAGGCTCCCAAAGTGCCCGGCCTGAAGGTGCTGGGTAAAATTGAGCTCGACTCCAAAGGCCGGCCGATACCGCCGCGGCCCGCAGCAGCGGCTCCCCAGCCCGCTCCTACCCCGGCGCCTCAGCCTACTCCCGCTCCGGTCCCTGTGGCTGCTGCTCCGGTAGCGCCTGCCCCGGCCCCAGCACCCGCTCCCGTAGCTGAAGCCAAACCAGAGCCCAAAGTTGAAGCCGCTCCCCAGCCAGCTCCTGCTCCTGTGCCTGCAGCGGCCCCTGCTGCCGCTCCGGCTCCCGTAGCGGTAGCTCAGGCTGTCCCGGCCCCAGCAGCTACTCCAGCTCCTGAGCCTTCTGCTCCCGCAGCAGCCCCGTCCGCCGAGCCAGCTACGCCTGAGCAAGTCACTGACGGTACTATTATTGCCAAAGCTGATCAGCTTAAGGGCTTGACGGTACTGGGCAAAATCGAGTTGCCGCTTGACTCCTCGCGCCGTGGTGGCCGGAATGCTCGTCCGGTAGCCTCGTCTGATGTGCGCAAGAGTGGCCTCGGCCCCGGCACCGACAACAAGAAGAAGCGCCAGCGCATGCCTGCTCCCGGGGCTCCTACCACGGGTGGACAGGCTGGCCAAGGCGGTCAGAATACCGGCCAGGGTGGTGGCTACCAGGGCAACCGCCCTGCTGGCGGCCAAGGTGGTCCCGGTCAGCGGCCTGGCGGTCCTGGGCAGCGCCCCGGTGGTCCGGGTCAGCGGCCCGGCCAAGGTGGGCAGAATGCTCCCCGCCCAGCAGCCGTAGCCAATACGCCTGAGCAGAACGACAAGCAGATTCAGGAGCAAATCAAGGCTACGCTGGCTAAGCTCAGCGGTGGCCGTGGTGGCAACCAGAACAACCGCGCCAAATACCGCCGCGACAAGCGGGCCGGTGTTGCCGAAGACCGTGAAGCCCAGCGTGCTCAGAATGAACTAGACGCCAAGACCCTCAAAGTAACCGAGTTCATCTCCGCCAATGACCTGGCCTCGCTGATGGACGTATCGGTGAATGAGGTAATCAAGGTGTGCCTGAACATGGGCATGTTCGTTTCCATCAACCAGCGCCTCGACGCGGAAGCCATTACCGTTATTGCCGACGAATTCGGCTACGACGTGGAATTCCTGTCAGCCGAGGAAGAGGAAGTGGACACTACCCTCGACGACAACGAAGAAGATCTGCAGCCCCGTGCTCCCATCGTGACCATCATGGGTCACGTCGACCACGGTAAAACCTCGCTGCTGGACTACATCCGGAACGCCAGCGTAGCCAAAGGCGAAGCCGGCGGTATCACCCAGCACATCGGGGCTTACGACGTAATGACCAAATCGGGCAAGCGCGTAACCTTCCTCGATACCCCAGGTCACGAAGCGTTTACCGCCATGCGTGCCCGTGGTGCCAAGATTACCGACATTGCCATCATCGTGGTAGCAGCCGACGACTCGGTAATGCCCCAGACGCGGGAAGCAATCAACCACGCGCAAGCGGCGGGTGTGCCCATCGTTATTGCGATGAACAAGATTGATAAGCCCGGCGCCAACTCGGAGAAAATCCGCGAAGAACTTTCGCAGATGAATATCCTGGTGGAAGAATGGGGTGGTAAGTATCAGTCGCAGGAAGTATCGGCCAAAACGGGCCTCGGTATCGAGGACCTGCTGGAAAAAGTTCTGCTGGAAGCTGAACTGCTCGAACTACGTGCCAACCCCGACCGCAACGCCGTGGGTGCTGTTATCGAAGCCATGCTGGACAAAGGCCGAGGCTACGTAACTACCGTGCTGGTGCAAACCGGTACGCTGAAAGTAGGCGACGTGGTGCTGGCAGGCCCCCACTACGGCCGCGTGAAGGCCATGACTGACCACCGCGGTAAGAAGATGAAGCAGGCTGGCCCGGCCACCCCGGTTCAGGTGCTTGGTCTGACGGGTGCTCCCCAGGCAGGCGACAAGCTGCAGGTAATGGAAACCGAGCGCGAAGCCCGCGAATTGGCCACCCAGCGTCAGCAGCTGACCCGTGAGCAGAGCATGCGCACCAAGAAGCACATCACCCTGGACGAGATTGGTCGCCGTCTGGCTATCGGCTCGTTCAAGGAACTCAACGTTATTGTGAAAGGTGATGTGGACGGTTCGGTAGAAGCTCTCTCCGACTCACTGCTCAAGCTCTCGACGCCGGAAGTAAAGGTGAACATCCTTTCCAAAGGTGTGGGTGCCATCTCCGAATCCGACGTACTGCTGGCTTCGGCTTCCGACGCCATCATTATCGGCTTCCAGGTGCGGCCCTCGCAGAGCGCCCGCAAGCTGGCCGACAACGAGCAGATCGATATCCGTCTTTACTCTATCATCTACAACGCCATCAATGAGGTGAAGGATGCCATGGAAGGCATGCTGGCCCCAACGGTGCAGGAAGTAGTGGTAGCCAATGCCGAGGTGCGGCAGGTGTTCAACATTACCAAAGTGGGCAGCATTGCTGGCTGTATGGTAACGGAAGGCTCCTTCACTCGCAACACCAAGGTTCGGGTGGTGCGCGACGGCATCGTAGTACACTCCGGCGACATCTCGGCGCTGAAGCGTTACAAAGACGACGTGTCGGAAGTACGCCAGGGCTACGAGTGCGGTATTTCGATCAAAGGCTTCAATGACCTGCGCGAAGGCGACAACATTGAGGGCTTCGAAGAGAAGGAAATCAAGCGGACGCTGTAGTCGGCTTGACAGTAATAAAAGCAGAACGCCCCGGCTGGAAACAGTCGGGGCGTTCTGCTTTTACAGCACCTGGAGGTTTTACACAAAAGATAACGTGGGACAACGGTACGACAGGTAGGGAGCAATCAACGATCTGGTCGCCGAAGACGAGGGGGCATTTACTTGCAATACACATTGGATAAGATGAAAAGCAAGCTGGCATCCCTATTTTTATATTTATTATGATATATATTTGAATGGCTGTTTTTAATTAACATACTGACAGTCAATAGCTTGAGCGTTTAATCACATAATCATGCGATTGACGGCAGAAATTTGCAGAAGTATTTTTGCATCGGTTAATGAAATAATTGCACTACCACCCAACTCGTCCGACCTCTCATTCTACAGTCCTATGAAAACTCTTACCACCTTGCTACTTGCCGCTACCATAACCAGCGGCACGGCCTTGGCTCAGACCAAAACACCGGCCCGAACGGCCAAGCCCGCCAATACCAGCTCTGCTCCGGCAGCACGGCCAGCGGCTACGAAGGCTACCACCAAGCCTGCAGCTAAGCCTAGCGCTACCACTAGCAAACCAGCACCCAAACCAGCACCAGCACCAGCACCTACAACCACTCCGGCTCCAACTCCTGCCCCGGCGCCCGCGGCCGAAGCCCAAACCAGTAACCAGGCAGCTGCCGGAGAACTGTTCCATAAGGGCACTACGATGGTGAATCTTGGGGTGGGAGCTGGCCTAGGATATGGCTACTACGGTACGCTCAAGTCGACGCCGGCACTTAGCCTCTCGGTGGAGCATGGCCTGCGCGAGGGGCTCGGACCAGGTACGATTGGCATAGGCGGCCTGGTAGGCTACAAGTCATACCACTACGACTACCCGAGCAGCAACTACAAGGCTACTTGGACCAACATTATCGTGGCAGCGCGCGGGACTTACCACTACAACGTCTTCGAGGTTCCGAAGCTGGATACCTACGCTGGCCTGAGCCTAGGGGTACGCATTCAGAAATGGAGCGACTCCTATTACGATGATCTTCCCGAGATGCGTGACTATTCGAGCAGCTCGGCCTACCTCACCACCGGCGTTTTTGTAGGAGCCCGCTATTTCTTCAGCAATAACGTGGGAGCCTTTACGGAGCTGGGCTACGATATGAACTACCTCAAGTTGGGCCTGACTGCCAAGTTTTAACCCAAACCGGGGCCGGTTCACGTAAGGGACCGGCCCCGGTTTATGATTGAGTAAGCATTACTTAATCCGCCTATTACATACAGGCAAGGTCTTGGCCTTGGAAGCAAGGCAACAAATCGATACGGTACTGGCTTGCTTAGCAATACTGCCAAGACATATCACCCGTATACTTTCTTGACCAGTAAAGGAGGAATTTTCCGTGGGGTCAGCGGGGCTGGAGTGCTGGCAAACGGAAATAGAAGTGTTGCCAACCACTTCACGGCAGACTTACCCGAGAAGCGCATTCAGAAGAGATAGAGCGGATAATTGCTGATGAAATGCCACCTATGCCCGAATACATCGTATCAAGAAGAAAGCAAACACGGCTAGTGTTGAGCTTTAGACTTAAGATCAGAGCAATGCCCCGGTAGCTTTTCTGCCTTGCCGGGCCCGATACTTCTTCAGCAGCGTCGGGGGCGAACGGTGGCCCCGAGGCCGTTGAAGATGCAAAAAGCCCCGCAGCGCTGCTACGGGGCTTTTTTGGCTGCTATGCTAGCAGACCTAATTTCCTAAAAGAACAGGAAGCGGTGTTTCTTTTTGTGCGACAGAGGCTTGCCCTTGGGGTCGATGCCGGGTGCGCGGCGGCTCTGGCCGCGCTTCTGCTGGGCCGTACCGCGCTTGTCTTTGAACTTGCGTACCGTGAAACCTGAACTGCCTTTTTCGTACTGCCGAGCCGGGCCCGCAGCACGGCCGAAGCTGGTGTTAGCAGTCCCCCCGAGCGAGCCTCCAGAATTTCCATCTGCTGGTCGCGCTTCACTTCGTCGGGGTTCATGCTCATGCGCCGCTGCATCTTGGCAATATCCTCTCCGGAAGCCTTGCGCGACGATTTACGGGAAGCCGTTGGCTTTTCGGTCGGCTCCGACGATTGGGCTTGGGCCTGGAAAGCAACGAGACTTGTGCCAGCCAGCAGCAGAGCGGCAATCAGCTTTTTCATGCAACGAAGAGGATAAGGAGAGGACAGTCGGGTGGAAAAAGCGGTGGCTTCGTTCCCGGGTTTGGCAGCCACACAACCGGCGTAGTGCAAAGATAGTTCAATTTCGTTAAAACCTATAAGTCAGGCCGATACCCAGTGTTTCCTTGAACTGAATACGGCGCCCCCGACTGTCGGGCACTCCATCCTCATTCTGGTCGACGGGCACTAAAACATCGTCATCGTACACGACCGTGGTGGTAATACTGCTACTGATGAATTTATTGACCTTGAAGCTGACCAGGGTTTCCCAGTTCACATCTACGTTGTCAGGGTTGTGCAGATAGTTACTGAAGAGGTCCAGCTTACTTTGAAATGTAACATTCTGCCAGACAGGGCGCCGATACTTTACGTTTAAATACGCGCCGAGTTCCTGTCGAAACTGCTGCCCGGTACCACGAAGCAGCTGACCGGCGGCGTTTCGCTCGGCAGGTTCTACTCCGAAAGCCCCAGCATCGGCCAGCGTCTGGTCGGCTACTACGGTAAACTTGCCCGTGATGGGCGACAAAAACACCGACAGTTGGTCGTTAGGCTTGTAGTCGATGCCGATGGAGGCCAGGATAAAGGCCGGGGCAAAAAAGCGGGACAACAGCGAGTCGGGGTTTTCTACCGCATACGTGGGCGTCAGCTGCGTTTTGACGTTAGCCTGGGCCGCGTAGTAGAGTACCCTGGTAAACTGCCGGCCGTACTTGGCGTTGAATTCGAGCCGGTCGTCGCTTTTGCGGATTTTAGCTTTACCCGCTTTCAGACTGCCGTACACCACATCCAGTGACGTATCGAAGGTGTTGTCGCCGCGGCGGTAGTGCAGAAAAGCATTGCCGATACCCAGCAACGATAAGGAGCTCTGGCCGCCGGGGGCCCAGTTGCTAAGGCTAACCTGGCTGAAGTTGAGCGTACCGACCCCGCCGCGCTTCCAGCCCTGCACCGTATCCGGAGCCGCTGCACTGGATTCTGACGTTTGCGCCCGTGCGGTAGCCGCCGCGCAGCTGAGCAAGAGCAGCAGCAAAAGCCGCGCCCAGGTGGCATATCCGGTAGAAAGGGTCATGCAGTGTGGTAGTAAAAGAGTAAACCGGTCATCCCAGGCTGGGCACGACCGATTTGGCGAGAAGCAAGACTTAGCGGTTGCGCAGCGCGTCCCGGATTTCCATCAGCAGCGCCTGGTCTTTGGTAGGGGTCGGGTCGGCTACGGCTACTACCACGGGCGGCTTCTTGAAGCGGTTGGCAACCTTTACAATGAGGAAGACGCAGAAGGCAATGATGAAGAAGTAAATAATGGCGTTCAGGAACAGGCCATAGTTCACTGTGGCGGCCTTGGCGGCCTTGGCGGCCTCAAAATTGGCGTAGCTGTTGCCGTCCAGGGGCAGATACCATTCTTTCAAGTCAATTCCCCCGATGGCCAACCCGATGATGGGCATAATAATATCGTCGGTGAGCGAAGTGACAATCTTGCCAAAAGCGGCGCCAATAATTACGCCTACGGCCAGATCCAGCACATTTCCTTTCGAAATGAATTCCTTAAACTCAGAAACAACGCTCATATGCTTGCGAAGGATTTGGGGTGAGAACAAAGAAAGTAGCGCCGCTAAATATGAATTTTTTGCGATACTTTACTTTTACATACTTCAGCTCAAATATATAGGACCCTCGCCGGCAACACCGCTGGCTCTCGCCCAACGCCCAATAGCTCTGGGTCAAGCTGAGCGTATTGTCGCTCAGTGGCCGGGGGCGGGCTTCAGTCCGGCCGCGGTTTTGCCCTATCTTTGCGGCCATTCGCTCCTACTTTTCCATCCAACCTAACGCATGGCTACTTTCGAAAACCTGCTGTATTCCCTGGATTCGGCCTCCGGCATCCTGACCATTACCCTGAACCGCCCCGCCAAGCTCAACGCACTGAACGCGGCGACTATCGAGGAAATCCGGGAAGCCACCCAACAGGCCCTCGACGACCCGCAGGTGCGCGGCATCATCCTGACGGGCAGCGGCGAGAAGGCCTTCGTAGCTGGGGCCGACATTTCGGAGCTGGCTGCCTTGAACGACATCAGCGGCCGGCGCGCCGCCGAGCGGGGACAGGAGGCATTTTGCATGTTGGAGGAAAGCACCAAGCCCGTCATTGCGGCTGTAAATGGCTTTGCGCTGGGCGGCGGCTGCGAGCTGGCCATGGCCTGCCACATGCGCGTAGCTTCCGAAAATGCCCGCTTCGGTCAGCCCGAAGTAAACCTGGGCTTGATTCCGGGCTACGGCGGTACCCAGCGCCTGACCCAGCTCGTAGGCAAAGGCAAAGCCCTGGAGCTGTTGCTGACCGGCGACCAAATCAAGCCCGACGAAGCGCTCCGCCTGGGTTTGGTAAACCATGTAGTGCCGCTGGCCGAGCTGCTGCCGTTCTGTGAGCAGCTGATGACCAAGATTCTGAGCAAGGCTCCGTTGGCCGTAGGTTTGGTTATCGACTGCGTGAATGCCTATTACGACAAGGAAATGAACGGTTACCAGACCGAGGCCAACTCGTTTGGGCACAGCTTTGCCTCGGAAGATTTCCGGGAAGGCACCGCGGCGTTCCTGGAAAAGCGCCCGGCCGTATTTACCGGTAAATAGATACTACCAACTGCCTTTGGTGTGCGGGCAGCCAGAAGCACGGTCTTCTGGCTGCCCGCACGTCTGATTATGAAGTGAGTACATGAGCGTAGTAAAAAAACTGGTCGGGCAAACGGCCGTGTACGGCATCAGCAGCATCGTAGGGCGGGCCCTGACCTTCCTGCTGGTGCCGTTGTACACCGGTCGGTTTCCGGCGGCCGAGTACGGCATTGTGACGGAGCTCTACGCCTACGTAGCCTTCCTTAACATTGTGTTCACCTTCGGGATGGAATCGGCCTACTTCCGCTTTGCTAACCGTGAAGGTACCGACCGCCGCCTGCTCTACGACCAGGTGCTGAGCCTGCTACTGACCAGCAGCGTGGTGCTAAGCGGGCTGCTAGCCCTGGCCGCGCCGGCCCTGGCCCGGGTGCTGCACTACCCCGGACGAGAGAACTACCTGATTTGGCTGGCTTTGGTAATGGGCATTGATGCGGTAACGGCCATTGCCTTTGCCCGCCTGCGCCTGGAGAACAAAGCCAAGAAAGTGGCCGTGGTCCGGTTTATGAACATCCTGCTCAATGTAGGCTTGTCCTTGTTTTTCATCGTGTTCTGCCCCGACGTGCTGGCGGGCAAGTACCTGACCGGCCTGCAGCCGCTGGTGCGGGCCATCTACAGTCCCAGCCTGGGTGTGGGCTATGTATTCCTGATTGGGCTGCTGGCCAACGCCCTCTACATTCCCATGCTGTGGCGGGAGCTGACGGATTTTAAATTTCGGCTGAACCTGGCCCCGCTGCGCCCCTTGCTGCAGTATGCTTACCCGCTGATGCTGATGGGCCTGGCCGGTATAGTAAACGAGACCTTCGACCGGCCTCTACTCAAGCACTGGCTGCCCGAGGGCTTCTACCCGGGGCAGTCGAACCAGACGGCTATGGGCATCTACGGGGCGTGCTACAAGCTGGCCATTTTCATGAATCTGGTCATTCAGGCTTTCCGCTACGCCGCCGAGCCTTTCTTCTTCTCCCAATCCACGGACAAAAATTCGCCCGCTACGTTTGCCATGATTCTGAAATGGTTTACGCTGTGTTGCGCCCTGATTTTCGTCTTTATCAGCGTTAATATCGAAGATTTCGGACTGCTACTGCAAAGCCCCGAGTATCGCACGGGCCTGGTCGTGGTACCGGTGCTGCTGCTGGCCAACCTGTTTCTGGGCGTGTACTACAACCTCTCGGTGTGGTTTAAGCTCACCGACAAAACCTACTACGGCTCCTACATCAGCGTGGGCGGGGCGGCCCTGACCATCGTGCTCAACTTCCTGCTGATTCCCCTGCTGGGCTACATGGGCAGCGCCCTGACCACGCTGGCCTGCTACTTTATGATGGCCGTAGTGTGCTGGCGCCTGGGCGAAAAGCACTTTCCCGTGCCCTACCCCGTGGCCCGGCTGGCGGGCTGGCTGGCCCTGGCCTGCGGTCTGGTAGCCCTGAGCTGGTACGTGCCCGTGGCCGACTTCTGGCTGCGCCACGCTTTTCACCTCGGGCTATGCGCCGTATTCCTGGCCTTGCTGGTTCTGATTGAGCGGCCCCACCGGGCACTGAGAGCGTCCTAAGGGCAGGAAGAACTCGGGCATTTTGCGCCCAAATTCTTTTTGTCTCAATTAATCTTCCTAAACTTATCCATATCTGGTTCGGACTATCTTTGCCCCGAATCATCGTTGCCTTGCTCCTTCATGCAGATTCCTGTCATCAACCGCTCCCACCACCCCTTGCCTGCCTACCAGACTGCCCACGCGGCCGGAATGGACGTGCGGGCCAACCTGACGGAGCCCATTACGTTGAAGCCCCTGCAACGGGCCCTGATTCCGACGGGTCTGTTTATGGAAATTCCGGTGGGCTACGAAGTGCAGGTGCGGCCCCGCAGCGGCTTGGCCTACAAGCACGGCATTGGCATTGTCAACAGCCCGGGCACTATCGACGCAGACTACCGCGGAGAGCTAAAAGTACTGCTGGTCAACCTCTCAGCCGAGGATTTCGTCGTGCAGGACGGGGAGCGAATTGCCCAGCTGGTGGTAGCGCGCCACGAAACAGCCGAGTGGCAGGAAGCAACCGAGCTTTCCAAAACCGAGCGGGGCACCGGCGGCTACGGCAGCACGGGCACCAAATAGTCCATCCAAATTGCGCTGAATACGTTTCAACACCTAACTCAACTACCTAAAATTCTCTTTTTTCCGCTATGAAAATCATCGTTCCGATGGCCGGCATGGGCAAGCGCATGCGCCCCCACACTCTTACCGTTCCTAAGCCCCTGATTCCGATTGCCGGTAAGCCCATCGTGCAACGATTGGTCGAAGACATTGCCAAAGTCTGCGGTGAGCAGGTTGAAGAAGTTGCCTTCATCATTGGCCGCTTCGGCGAAACGGTAGAGAAAAGCCTGATTAAAATTGCCGAGTCGGTAGGCGCTAAGGGCACCATCGTGTACCAGGATGAGCCTCTGGGAACGGCCCACGCCATTCTGTGCGCCAAAGAATCCTTGAGCGGCCCATTAGTAGTAGCTTTTGCCGATACCCTGTTCAAAGCTGACTTTACCCTCGACAGCTCGGCCGCCGGCACTATCTGGGTGCAGCGTGTAGACGACCCCAAGCCCTTCGGCGTGGTAAAGCTCGACGAGCAAGGTCAGATTACTGACTTCGTGGAGAAGCCCCAGGAATTTGTGTCCGATTTGGCCATCATTGGCATCTACTACTTCCAGGACGGCGAGTACCTGCGCGACGAGCTCCAGTTCCTGCTCGACAACGACATTAAGGACAAAGGCGAGTACCAGCTCACCAACGCCCTGGAAAACATGAAGAACAAGGGCACAACGTTCGTGCCCGGCCGCGTGACGGAATGGCTCGACTGCGGCAACAAGGATGCCACGGTATTCACCAACCAGCGCTACCTCGAATACCTGCAGGAGCGCGGCGAAAACCTGGTAGCTGAATCCGCCAAGCTGGTCAACTCCGTTCTTATTCCCCCGGTTTACATCGGCGAAAACGTCGTCGTTACGGATTCAGTGGTCGGTCCGCACGTGTCCTTGGGCGACCAAAGCAACGTGCGCAGCTCGGTGCTGAGCAACTCCATTGTGCAGCAGTCGGCTACGGTGCTGCATGCCAACGTGACCAACTCCATGATTGGCAACTTTGCCTCCGTAACGGGCACCCCCGACGATTTGAGCTTGGGCGACTATAACACGCTGCGCGTGTGATATTTTTGTCCCTCATGATGTTAGCAGTAGCGCGGGCTTCTGTCCGCAGATTTGTTTATTTGGCGTAACTCCCTTTTTTGAACGGCGAACAGCCGTCCGTGCTACTGCGTCCATGAGTCGATTTGCCCCTTTTTCACTTCTCCTGCTGGGCCTGCTGCTGGCCGGGCCGGGGTATGCCCAGCAGCCGGCGGGCAAGGAAACGCCGGCCAAAGAAGCGCCGTCTACCGATACCAAGCCTCGCAAGCTCAGCCGCAAGGAGCGCAAGGAGCTGGCCCACCGCGCCGAGCTGGACGTAGCCCGGCAGCAGGTGCGCGAGCTGTCGGAGAAAGACCGGGAAATGAGTGAGTCGTTCTTCGTGGAAGGCGTCAAGTTCGTGCTCCTGGAAGATTACAACAAGGCCCTGGAGCGGCTGCTGAAGGCGTACGCCCTAAACCCGACCAACGCGGCCATCAACTACAAGATTGCCGAAACTAACCTGCTCAGCGGCAACCTCAAGGATGCTACCAACTTCGGGCTGGTAGCCGTGAAGCTGGACCCCAAAAACGCCTACTACTACCTACTACTGGCCCAGATTTATTCTTCCCAGAAGCAGTATGACCAGGCCGCCAAGGTCTACACCAACTTGATTAAGGACGTGCCCGATTCGGGCTACTACCTCTTCAACCTGGCCGACTTGTACCTGGCGCAGGGCAAGCTCAACGAGGCCCTGACCACCTTTGAGCAGGCTGAGAAGCAGTTTGGGCCGCTTGATGAGGTGTCGTTCAAGAAGCAGCAGATTTATCTAAAGCAGAACAACCTCGACAAAGCCCTGCAGGAAGGCGAGGCCCTGATGGCCTCCAACCCTGAGGAAGTGCGCTACGTGCTGGCCCAGGCCGAAATGTACGCGGCCAACAACCGGTTTCCCGATGCCATCCGGGTAGCAGAAAAGGCCCTGAAGCAGGACCCCGACAACCCCCAGGCCCGCATGATTCTGGCCGACATCTACCGGCAGCAGCAGAACAAGCCCGAGTCGGATAAGCAGATCAAAATTGCCTTCGAAAGCCCTAGCCTCGACATTGACGAGAAGGTGCGGATTCTGGTCGACTACATCAAGCAGTTGCCCAACCCGGCCCTGGAAACCATTGCCCTGGACCTAGCGGCTATTACGACCCGCGTCCATCCGAAGGAGGCCAAGGCATTTTCCGTGGCCGGCGACATTCAAACCATTACCGAGCATAAGGAGCTGGCCCGAACCAATTACCTCAAGGCCATCAAGCTCGACAACTCCAAGTTTCAGATCTGGCAGCAGGTGGTGCTCATCGACGCCGAGCTCAACCAGATTGACTCCTTGCAGCGCCACACCGACCAGGCCCTGGAGCTGTTTCCGAACCAGGCGCCGCTGTGGTACTACAACGGCGTGGCCCAACTCCTGAAAAAGCAGCCGACCAAGGGCATCAAATCCCTGGAATACGGCCGCAAGCTGGCTACCGACAACCCCGAGCTATTGGCCCAGATTGACACCCAGCTCGGCGACGCCTACCACGAGGTAAAGGAATACGCCAAGTCGGATGCGGCCTACGAGGCGGCCCTGACCTTTGACGCCAACAATGCCCAGGCCCTGAACAACTACAGCTATTTTCTCTCCATCCGGGGCGAGAAGCTGGAAAAGGCCAAGGAAATGTCGGGCAAGCTGGTCAAGCAGTTTCCTACCAACGACACCTACCTGGACACCTACGCCTGGGTGCTCTACAAGCTCAAGGACTACACCGGGGCCCGGCAAAGCCTGGAAAAGGCCCTAAAAACCAGTACCGACGCTACCATCATCGAGCATTACGGTGACGTGCTGTTTCAACTCGGGGAAAAAGAACTGGCCATGGCCGAATGGCAAAAGGCCAAAAAAGCGGGCGGGGCTTCAGCCCTTATTGACCGCAAGATCAAAGACAAACGACTCTATGAATAAGTGCTTTCCGCTGGTATTGCTTTGGGTGGGCCTGCTGCTCAGTGGCTGTAGCTCCAAGATTTTCCCGACCAAGTCGGCCACGACCACTGCGCCAGCCAAAGGCTCTGAATTGGTAAAAGCCAAAAACCTGGACTTCCGCTACCTGAAGGCCAAAGGTAAAATCAAGGTGGATATGCCCCAGTTGCAGCAATCCGCTAACCTCAACCTGCGGGTGCGCAAGGACAGCGCCATCTGGCTGTCGGTGTCTTTGGGCATCGAGGGCGTGCGGGCTTACATCACCCGCGACTCGGTACAGGTGATTAACTACCTGCAGAAGGAATACTACGCCGGCGACTACGCTTACCTGAGCCGCCTGCTGAACGTGCCCGTGACGTTTGACCGGGTGCAGGCCCTGCTGCTGGGCAACTACTTGCCGGCTGAAGCCAACACCACGCCCAAAATCGGGGACGAAGGCGCAATGCAGCGGGTCGAGTTTCAGGAAGGCGGCGTGCTTATTGCCCAGCTTATCGAGCTCACGCGCAACCGGGTGCAGCAGATCAAGCTAACCGAGCAGCAAACCCAAAACCAGTTCACGGTCGACTTCTCCGATTTCCGCCCGCTGGCTCCCAGTACCATACCGTTTGCCTATTCGGTGCTCGTGCAGGGCCAAGTTACCAAAGGCAAGCCCGCCACCGCGACGATTAACTACCGAAACATTGATGTAGACCAGGAGCGGCTGACTTTCCCTTTTTCGGTGCCCAAGGGCTATGTTCGCAAAAAGTAAGCGTACCGCCTTTCTTCTGGCAATAGTAAGTCTGTTGGCGGTGCAGAGCGCGCCAGTGTGGGCGCAGCAGCGCACCACCCGTAGTAGCGCCACCAAACCCAAAACCAAGGCCCAACTGCTGCGGGAGCGGCGGGCCACGCTCAAGCGGATTCAGGAAACCAGCCGGATTCTGGAGCAAACCCAGAAGCAGAAAGAAGCGTCGGTGGGCCAGCTCAATGCCCTGAAGGAAAAGCTGACCGTGCAGCAGGGCGTTATCAAGAATATTTCCTCGGACCTGAAGTACATCGAGTCGGATGTGCGGCAGACCGAGACGCAGGTGCAGAAAACCCAGCAGAGCCTGGAGCAGCTGCGGGCCGAGTATGCCCGTATGATTTACGCTTCCTCGAAAACGGCCAACAGCTACAACCGCATCATGTTCCTGTTTGCGGCTGAATCGTTCAACCAGTTTATGCTACGCCTGCGCTACATCCGCCAGTACTCGGAAGTGCGCCAGGCCCAGGCCGCCCAGATTGCCAGCACCAAGCAACGCCTAAGCCAGCAGCTGACCGGCCTCACGGCTAAGAAGCAGGAGAAAAGCACCCTGCTCACCACCCAGCTTACCGAAAACCGTAACCTGGTCACGCTCAAAACCCAGCAGGACCAAGTCGTAACCAAGCTTAGCCAGCAGGAAGAAAGTCTGCGCCAGGAGCTGGCCGAGCGCCAGCAGGCCGTAGGCCGCCTCGACAACCTGATTGCCGAGCGGGTACGGGAAGAAATTGCCCGCGCGGCTCGCGCCGCCGCTCGTGCGGCGGCAGCCCGTGCCCGGGCTAATGCCGCACGAGCCAATGCTGGCTCGGGTACGGCACGCCCCAGCTCCCCTTCCCGGGCAGCTACTGCCGAAGCAGCGGCGGCCGAGGAAGCGGCCGTGGAGCGGGTAGACAAAGTGACGCTCACACCCGAAACGGCAGAACTCTCGTCGTCCTTTGCCGACAACCGCGGCCGACTGCTGTGGCCGGTTTCGAAGGGGTTCATCTCCCAGCGCTTTGGCCGGCACGCTCATCCGGTGCTCAAGAACGTTATTGTCGAAAACCGGGGTGTCGATATTCAGACCAGCGCCGGGGAACCGGTCCGGGCTATTTTCGAGGGCAAGGTGCTGACCGTGGCTAGCATTGCGGGCATGAACAATATCGTCATGATTCAGCACGGTGAGTATTTCACGGTGTACGCCAAGTTGCGCAGCGTAAGCGTAACGGAAGGCCAGCACGTGGATATGCGCCAGCAGATCGGCACGGTATACACCAGCCCGGATGGTACTTCGGAGGTGCAGTTTCAGGTGTGGCGCAACAGCTCCAACCTAAACCCGGAAAACTGGCTCGGACGCAAGTAAGCTCGACAGTAAAGGTCATAAAAAAACACCGTACAGAGTACGGTGCCTTTCTGAGCTATGAAAACAAACTTAGCTACCAGAAACCTCCCCGCAACGGCTAAGACGTCGTCTATACTCGCCGCGAAGCATTCCTTGATAACAGGACGAAAGATAGTTGGCCCATTATCAATTCCCAGCATCTTTCGCTGAAAGTGTAATATTTCTCGGCCAAGGATATCTTTTTCTATCCGGCCAAGCGCTACACTAGGTTTAGGCGATTGAGCAAGCTTGCTTTGTAAGAACTTCCGATGGGTACGGGCAATAAGTTGCTGGCGCCTTCGGTCCCGCGGCCGGTATCCACTATCACGGCATCAGCTTCAATGGCCATAATCCGGTCGAGGCGCACGATGTACTTGCGGTGTACGCGGGCAAACTCGCGGGGAGGCAGCTTGGTCTCCAGTTCCTTCATCGTACTGTAGACCGTGTGCCGGTCGCGGCCGGCATAAATGTTGACGTAGTCGCCCAGGGCCTCTACGTAGCGGATATCGGCGGCGCTGACGCGCACCAGCTTGTGATCCTGCTTGATAAACAACTCGTTACGGCTAACCATATAGAGCGAGTCGGCCGCATCGTTGGCCATGCGCAACAGGCCTTCAAGCTTGCGCTGCTCTTGCTCCAACTGTAGGCGGGCGCGGCGAAGCTCCAGGTGGGCTACCACTTCCCGGGCCAGAATGCGCAGGGCCTCACGCTGCTGCTCGGTCAGGCGGCGCGGCACCCGGTCGATGGCGCACAAGGTGCCCAACGACTGTCCTTCGGGCGTTACCAGAGGAGCACCGGCGTAGAAACGGATACCTGGGTCGTCCGTTACCAGCGGATTGCTGCAAAACAACGGGTCTTTGCCGGCATCTTCAACCTCGTAGATATCCGTGCCGAACATGGCGTGCTGACAGAACGAGATTTCACGCTCCGTACTGGTCACTCCTTCCAGGCCAACGTTGGCTTTGAACCACTGCCGTTCGGCATCAATTAGGGAAACCAGCGAAATAGGCGTGCCGCAGATGCAAGCCGCCAACTTCGCCAGATCATCAAACACCTCCTCGGCCGGTGTGTCCAGAATCTGGTAGTTGCGCAACGCATCCAGGCGCTCGGCTTCCCGGGTATCGTGTGACGAGTGATTAGTAAGAAAACCGGAGGAAAAAGGTGGGCTCGTTTTCGCTGGCATTGGGCAAATATTGGTAAAGGCAGAAGGCAGCCGACACCATAACAATTCAAAGATAAAAATGCTTTAGGACAAAGACCCGGCGGAGTATGTTGAAATCCGAATTTTATGACCCGGGCTCAGCACGAAAAGAGTGAGGGTCGCGTTGCCCCTTCACGAATCTTTATATGTACGAGCTTGCCGGTTGCTCCGGATTGGCGAAGGAGGCGTATAATTTTTTCAGAACCCGACTAGGTTAACTCATTTGAAAATTATCGGGTACTTTTACCAATCCTAACCGGCGCTTATTCGCGTACAATAAGCTTTGCCACTCCAAACCGGCCTCTGGCCAACCGTTTATGACACTTGCCTCGCTTTTCCTGATCGGCAACTTCGGCACGACCGAAATCCTGCTGATTCTTTTTGTTATTATCTTGTTGTTCGGTGCCAAGCGCATTCCGGAGCTGGCCAAAGGCTTGGGCAAAGGCATTCGGGAGTTCAAGGATGCCTCCAAGGACGAGCAGCCCGAGTTTCGGGACCGGCCGGTAAACCCCAACGACCCGAATCAAACCCGTCTGTAATCCCCGACTACCATGCAGACTCCCACACTTATCTTCCTAGGCGACCTTGGTGGCGGCGAAATCATGCTGATCATGGTCGTTATCCTGATCTTCTTTGGCGCCAACAAGATTCCTGAGCTAGCTCGGGGCCTGGGTAAAGGCATCCGCGAATTCAAAGACGCGTCGCGTGAAATTCGCAGCGAGTTTGAAAACGCTGACCAGCCCCGCCCCAACCCTAACGCCGGCTACCAAGCGCCCCCCGTGTACTCGGCCCCCGCTCCTGAACCAGCAGCGGTAACGCCGGTACATCCTAACGCTGCCGACAACTCGAATGTGGCTTACACTGCTCCCGCTACTACGGTAGCTCCGCCCATGGATGGTGGCATCACGCCCCCGGTACCGACTACGGAAGAGCGGCCCCGCCTTGATCAAATGACCAACTGATAGCAACCACTTGAGACGCTTTACCTCTCTTACGGAAGTTCGCAACGAGCTGACGGCAGGCACGACCACCTGCCGTCAGCTCGTGGAGTATTATCTGGATAACATCCAGAAGAAAAGCCATTTGAATGCTTTTCTGGAAGTATGGCCCGAAGAGGCCCGTGCCCAGGCCGAGGCCGTGGACGCCAAGCTAGCCGCCGGCACTGCCGGTAAGCTGGCCGGTATGGTTATCGGCCTGAAAGACGTGCTGGCTTACAAGGACCACGCTCTGCAAAGCAGCAGCCACATTCTGGACGGCTTCAAGTCGCTCTTTACCGGCACGGCCGTGCAGCGCCTGCTCGATGAGGACGCCATTATCATCGGTCGCCAGAACTGCGACGAGTTTGCCATGGGCGCCTCCAATGAGACGTCCTACTTCGGCCCAGCCCGCAACGAAATTGACCCTGAGCGGGTACCCGGTGGTTCGTCGGGGGGCTCGGCAGTGGCGGTGCAGGCCGACTTGTGCCTGGCCTCGATTGGCTCTGATACGGGCGGCTCGGTTCGCCAGCCAGCGGCTTTCTGTGGTATCATTGGCTTCAAGCCAACTTACTCGCGCATTTCCCGCTACGGCTTGGTGGCCTACGCTTCGTCGTTCGACCAGATTGGCACGCTGACCCGCTCGGTGGAAGACGCGGCCCTACTGCTAGAAGTAATGGCTGGCCCCGACGACTTCGACTCGACTGTGAGCCAGCAGCCCGTGCCGGCGTATAGTGAGCTGCTGACGCCCGCGCCCCACTACCGCATCGGCTACATCCGCGACACGATGGAGCGGCCCGGCCTGAACCCCGAAATCAAGGCGGCGGTGGAAGAAACGCTGGATACGCTGCGCGGCCAGGGCCACGTGGTAGATGCCGTGGAGTTCCCCTACCTCGACTTCATTGTGCCCTCCTACTATATTCTGACCACGGCCGAAGCCAGCTCCAATCTGAGTCGCTTCGACGGGGTGAAGTATGGCTACCGCGCCCCGGACGCTACGGATCTGGAGTCGCTGTACAAGAAAACCCGCGCCCAGGGCTTTGGCCCCGAGGTGCAGCGCCGGATCCTGCTGGGTACCTTCGTGCTGTCGGCCGATTATTACGACGCCTATTATACCAAAGCCCAGCGGGTTCGTCGTTTGATTAAGGACAAGACCGACGAGTTGCTGCGCCAGTACGACTTCCTGGTGCTGCCCACGACGCCGACGACGGCGTTCAAGATTGGCGAAAACCAGAAAGATGCCTTGGCTATGTATCTGGCCGACATTTTCACCGTACAGGCTTCCCTAGCAGGCGTACCAGCCATTTCGGTACCCGCTGGGGTTGACTCGGCCGGTCTGCCGATTGGTGTGCAGGTGCTCAGCGGCGCGTTCCGCGAAGAGCATTTGCTGGCCTTTGCCAATTCTCTCACGGAATCCCTCACTCCCGCCATTCCCTGATGAAAAAGCCGTTATTGCGCGTTGCCGCCCCTTTTCTGCTCCTGGCTTTTACGGCCCGCCCCAGTGCGGCGCAAGTACAACCCGAACTGAATCCGGCCGGCACGCGCAGTGACGACACCACGCGCGTGCAGCTCACCCAGCCGCTCGACTCCCTGGTAGCCGAGCCCCAATCGGCCCAGGACTCGGCGCGGCTGGTGTGGCTACAGACGCCGCCCGAGCTGCGCGACCTGGTCGGGGACCGGATAAGCTGCCTCGACACCGACATGCCGCACGTGTTCAACGGCTCGGTGATGAGCTTTGTGAACTACTTCACATTGCGCAACCGGGGCTACACCCAGCGGATTCTGGAGCGGCAAAACCTGTATTTCCCGCTATTTGAGAAATACTTGGCCAAATACCACTTGCCCCAGGATTTGAAATACCTGGCCGTGGTAGAATCGGCGCTGGTACCCACGGCCCGCTCCCGGGTGGGCGCCGTGGGGTTGTGGCAGTTTATGGGCCCCACCGGGCGCGACATGCGGCTGGTGCAGAACGAGTACATCGACGAGCGGATGAATCCGGAGAAGTCGACGGAGGCGGCCTGCAAGTACCTGCGCGACCTGTACCGGATGTTTGGCGACTGGGAGCTGGTGCTAGCGGCCTACAACTGGGGCGGTGGCAACGTGCAGCGGGCCATGAAGCGCACCGGCAAGCGCACCTTCTGGGATTTGTATCCGCAGTTGCCCAAGGAAACGCGCAACTACGTGCCCACCTTTACGGCCGCCATGTACACGCTGCAGTACGCCAAGGAGCACGGCCTGCACAACGACTCCCTGCGCTACCTCTACCCCGAGGCCCTCGACACCCTGGTTATTTCGGGCCGCAGCCTGGATTTGCGCAAGTTCTCAGCTCAGTTCGGCCTCGACTCGGCGGCTCTGGCGCGCTACAACCCCGAAATTCGGAAAACCTACCTGCCCGAAACCGTCCAGAACTACAAACTGACGGTGCCGGCCTGCGTGCGTACCGAGCTGGCCATGCTGAACCGCACTGAGGTACTGGACTTCTGCAAAGTGGTACTGCCCCCACCCCGCCCGATTACGCCTTTGGTGCCCGCCCTGCCCCCAGCTGATTCTGCCGCGGCTGCCCTGGCTGCAGCGGCTAAAGCGGCGGAGAAACCCCAATACCGTCGGATTCGGCACTCGGTGAAGCGCGGCGAGAGTGTGGCCGACGTGGCAGAGCGCTACGACGTGAGCCCGGCCCAAATCCGGCGCTGGAACAAGCTGCGCCAAGGCCGGGCCCTGGTACACAAGCAGCAGCTCGTAGTATTCGTGCCGCTGGAAGCTTCGGAAACAGTAGCTCCTGCCGTAGCGGCCGTAGTGCGTAAGGCCGCCGTGCCGGCCAAGCTGCCGCTGCCGGATGAGAAACCGGAGAAGGAGGCTGTAGCCAAAGCAGTGGCTCAGGAAGTAGCCGCCGTAACGAAGCCCGCCAAAGCAGCCGCTGCCGACAACGACACAACCGAAGCTGCCACGGCCGAGCCAGAAAAGACCGTAGCCGCTGCGCCCGTGCGCAGCTCCCGTAGCAGCCGGGAACGGGAAGCCGCTGCCGCAGCCAGGGCCGCCAGTGTAGCCACCTCTGACGACGACAGCCTGCCCGCCGAGTACACCGTGCGCCGGGGCGACAACCTGACCCGGCTGGCCCGGGAACGGGGCGTAACTGTGGCCCAGGTTATGGCTTGGAATAACCTTTCAACTGAAGCCGTGATGCCGGGCCAAAAGCTGCTGTTTCGGGCTCCTACCGAAGCCGAAGCGGCGACGGCGGCCAGAACCGTAGCGCGCCGGGCCCCGGCCGCGGCCAAGCCCACGGAAGTGTTGCCTGCCCCGAAAGTACACCTGGTGCAGCCCGGCGACACGCTCTACAACATTTCCCGCCGCTACCAGGGCGTCACGGTAGAGCAGTTGCGCAAGCTCAACAACCTAAAGTCGGATGAGGTGAAGCCGGGGCAGAAGCTGCTGGTGCAGGGCTAGGGCTCTTGACAACCCAGAATAGTATAGGCCACTCCGTAAAGAGTGGCTTTTTTGTTACCTCAATCCTTGCCCGGCTGAACCTGGCTTTGCGGGTCTTTTCGTGGCCGGAAACCTAATTTTGTAGAATCCATTGCCGGTGGCTAGTTCTTACCATACCAGTATTAGGCACCATTACTTATTGTGGCGTTTGTTGCCAGTGAAACCACTCTAGTATCGGTATACCGTGAGGCATTCTTTGCATTACGGTTGGGCTATACTAGAATACTCGGCTTTGATTCCGGCTGATTTCGCCCCAACTTGCTTACTTGCTTTGTTGCAACCCCTCATTTAGTGCGCCGCCCCTATGCTTAAAATCAATAAACAGGAAGCCCTCGACTACCACTCCCAGAACCCCGCCGGGAAGATTGAGGTAGTGCCTACCAAGCCCGTCAGCACCCAGCTGGATTTAGCCCTGGCCTACTCCCCCGGCGTGGCCGAGCCCTGCAAAGCCATTGCCGCCAACAAGGACGACGTGTATAAGTATACCGCCAAGGGCAACCTGGTGGGCGTTATCTCCAACGGCACCGCCGTGCTAGGCCTGGGCAACATTGGCCCCGACGCCAGCAAGCCGGTGATGGAAGGCAAGGGCGTACTGTTCAAGAAGTTTGCCGGCCTCGACTGCTTCGACATCGAAATCGACTGCACCGACCCTGAGGAGTTCGTGCGCATCGTCAAGTCCCTGGAGCCTACCTTCGGCGGCATCAACCTGGAAGACATCAAGGCCCCCGAGTGCTTCGTCATCGAAAAGGCCCTGCGTGAGCAGATGACCATTCCGCTGATGCACGACGACCAGCACGGCACGGCCATCATTTCGTCGGCGGCTCTGCTCAACGCCCTGGAGCTGGTCGGCAAGGACATCAAGGAAATCAAGCTCGTGGTGAGCGGCGCGGGTGCCGCAGCCATTAGCTGCCTGCGCCTCTACCGGGAGCTGGGCCTGAACGTGGCTAACGTGACCGTGTTCGACAAGGACGGCGTCATCAACCAGCACCGCACCGATCTGGCCGAGCTGCAAATGCAGTTTGCCACCAGCAGTAGCGTGACCACCCTGGCCGAGGCCATGGAAGGCGCCGACGTGTTCCTGGGCCTATCGGCGGCCAACGTGCTGCCTGCCGACCTGCTGCTCAAGATGGCCGACAACCCCGTGGTGTTTGCCCTGGCCAACCCCGACCCTGAAATCGTGTACGAGCTGGCTCTGGCCACCCGCCCTGACATCATCATGGCTACCGGCCGCTCCGACCACCCCAACCAGGTGAATAACGTGCTGGGTTTTCCCTACATCTTCCGGGGGGCTATGGACGTGCGCGCCACCGAAATCAACGAGGCCATGAAGCTGGCCGCCGTACAGGCCCTGGCCGAGCTGGCCAAGGAGCCCGTGCCCGATATGGTCAACAAGGCCTATGGTGACAACACCCTGACCTTCGGCCGCAATTACCTCATCCCCAAGCCACTTGATCCGCGCCTGATAACCACGGTAAGCGTAGCTGTGGCCAAAGCCGCCATGGCCAGCGGCGTCGCCCGCCGCGAAATCACCGACTGGCTGGGCTACGAAGATGAGCTGCGCAGCCGCCTGGGCGTGAATCAGAAGCTGATGAACCGTATCACCAGCGCGGCCAAAGCCAACCCCAAGCGCGTGGTATTTGCCGAGGGCGACAACTACAAAATCCTCAAATCGGCTCAAATCGTGTACGATGAGGGGATTGCCGTACCGATTCTGCTCGGCAACCGCAAGAAAATTGACGCCATTGCCCGCGCCAACAGCCTCGATTTGGAAGGCTGCCAGATCATCGACATCCTGGAAGAGGACGCCAAGCGCGATGAGTACGCCGAGCTGCTATTCCGCAAGCGGCAGCGCCGCGGCATTACCCTGTACGAAGGCCGCCGCCTGCTGCGCGAGCGGAACTACTACGCCTCGATGATGGTCGAAACCGGCGAGGCCGACGCCTTTATCAGCGGCCTGAGCAAGGACTACAGCAAGAGCATTCTGCCCGCTCTGCAGGTTATCGGCGTCGACGACGGCGTGCAGCGCGTAGCCGGTATGTACATCATCCAGCACAAGAAAGGCCCGTTCTTCTTCGCCGACACCACCGTGAATATTGACCCCACGGCCGAGGAAATGGTGGACATCATCGGGCTGGCGGCCCGCACCGTGCGCTTCTTCGATACTGAGCCCCGGGTGGCCGTGCTGAGCTATTCCAACTTCGGCTCCAACCCCGGCCCCCTGCCCGACAAGGCCCGCCGGGCCACCGAGCTGGCCAAGAAGCGCTACCCCGACCTGCTCCTCGACGGCGAAATGCAGGCCAACACAGCCCTGAACCCCGAGCTGCTGCGCGAGCAGTACCCCTTCTCAGAACTGGCCGAAAACGGCGCCAATACCCTGATTTTCCCCAACGTGGTATCGGGCAACATTGCCTACAAGGTGCTCCAGGAAATCGGGGGCGCGGAGGTAATCGGGCCGGTACTGATGGGCATGCGCAAGCCGGTGCACATTCTGCAGCTGGGTGCCTCGGTGCGCGAAATCGTGAACATGACAGCTATTGCCGTCGTGGATGCCCAGACCAACCGCAAGCCCTTGTAAGGGGCCAGTCAAAATCCGCTTAAACATCCATAAAACGGGATGTTTCCGCTACTAAACTCGGCGGAAACATCCCGTTTTTTAGTGGAAAAAGCCAGTAAATTTGGGATAGAAAACCCCGTGCGTTTCGTTCCTTTTCACCGGGCCTTCACCGGCTCCGAGTATGGCAATATCTGTATTTCGCCGTGGTCGGTACCTAGCCCCGTTCAGTTTCTTATTCTTAGCTTGCTTGCATGATTGCGTACATCGACGGAAAACTAGCTTACAAGGACCCCACCATGGCCATTATGGACGTGAATGGCGTGGGGTACGAAATCAAAATTTCGCTGGCCACCTACTCCAAGCTTCCGGGCGAGGGCGAGAAAGCCAAGATTTATACCTACCAGCATATCAAGGAAGATGCCCAGGCCCTCTACGGCTTCCTGGACCCCAACGAGAAAGCCCTGTTTATGCACCTGATTTCGGTGTCGGGCATTGGGCCGGGCACGGGCATCATGATGGTGTCGTCGATGTCGGTGGGCGAAATCCGCCACGCCATCGTGAATGAGGACGTGCGTTCCATTCAGAGCATCAAGGGCGTGGGGCCCAAAACGGCGCAGCGCGTGATTCTGGACCTGCGCGACAAGCTGCGCAAAGACGAGCTACTTAGCAAAGCCGGGGTGGATACCGTGCCGCTGGCCCGGGCACACAATACGAACCGCTCGGAAGCGTTAGCGGCCTTAGTGACTTTGGGCTTTGCCCGCGCCGCCGCCGAGAAGAATTTAGACCAGATTCAGCAAAAGCACGGCAACGAGTTGAGCGTGGAGGAACTGATTAAATTTGCTCTTAAGTCCCATTAGAATTTTACCTGGCCCCGCGTCTGCTTGTTACACTTGAACTCCGGTAAGAAGTCCCTCACCGTTTCGGTAGTTATTGTCGCGTCCTTGCTGGCCTGGTGGTCACAAGCCGCCCCTACCGGAGCTGGTCCCTTTGCCTTGCGTCAGCTGTGGGCCTGGCTTCCTAAGCCTGGTCGCCTCAGCCGTGTGGCCTTTGCTCCCGACACGCCCCGGGTCGTATTACCCGACACAAGTCGTTACCGGCCTAGCCGCCGCCCTAAGGTGGCACCCGAGGACCGGCCTGGCTCCCCGTTTGCTCCCCAGCGGCGGCAGTCGCCGCTGTTGCTGGACCTGCCCTCGAACGTGAACCTGCAGGTGACGCCCGACGACAGTCTAGAATACTACGATGTGCGCGAAAAGGTTGGGGCCGACATCGATTTTCGGGACCCGAGCTTGATGACGTTCCAGGAATATTCGGAATGGCAGCAGCGCCAGGCCGTGCGCGACTATTTCCGGTCCCGCTCGGCCGGGGGCGTCGTGGGCGACCCCGCCGCGCCCGAAACCAAGCGCCTGATTCCCAAAATCTACCTGGGCCCAATGGCCGACCGCCTCTTCGGGGGCAGCTACGTGGACATCCGCCCGAATGGGGCCGTGACCCTGCGTATGGGCGCGCGCTTCAACCGTAACTTGAACCCCACGCTGACCTTGCGCCAGCAGCGGGTGGGCGACTTCCAGTACGAGCAGAACATGAACCTGAACCTCACCGGCCAGATCGGGGAGAAACTGCGGCTCACGTTCAACTACGACACCAAGGCGGCCTTCGACTTCGAAAACAACATGAAGCTCGATTACACGGGCTTCGAAACCGAAATCATCCGCAAGATTGAGCTGGGCAACGTGAGCCTGCCGCTCAACAACTCCCTGATTCAAGGCGGCCAGAACCTGTTCGGCGTCAAGACCCAACTGCAGTTTGGCAAGCTGGCCGTGACGGCCGTGGCCAGCACCCTGCGCGGCACCGCCGACGCGGTAAGCGTGCAGAACGGGGCCCAGAGCCGCAACTTCGAAATCAAATCGAGCCAGTATGAACGGGACCGGCACTTCTTCCTGGCCCAGTTCTTCCGGGACCGGTACGACGCGGCCCTGCGCAACCTGCCGACCATTCAGTCGGGTGTTGAAATCAACAACATCGAGGTGTACGTCACCAACGACAACCGCCAGAGCGACAACCTGCGCAACGTAGTGGGGTTGATGGACCTGGCCGAGCCGGTGCGGGTATACCGGGAGCAGTTTCGGCGCAGCCTTAGCCGCCTGCCGGCCGACAACGGCTCGAACCGCGAGTACCAGGAAGTGGTGATTGATGGTACTACTAGGGCCCGCAGCACCGAGTCGGTAGACAATTACCTGAACACCAAATACGGCGGCCGGCAGCAGCTGACCAAAACTGTGGACTACGAGCGGGTACGGGCCCGCCTGCTGAACCCGCGCGAATACACCCTCAACCCCCAGCTGGGGTATCTGTCATTGAATACGCCGCTGCTGCCCGAGCAGGTGCTGGCCGTGGCCTATACCTACACCTACAATGGCAAGACGTACAGCGTTGGGGAACTGTCGACCAATAACACGCAGGTAGCCCCGGATCAGGTGCTGTATCTGAAGATGCTCAAGGCCAGCAACCCCGGCGTGAATCTGGCTGACCCCAACGTCAATACGGAGAATAAGAACCTGCTGACGCGCAACCTGCCGACCTGGGACCTGATGATGAAAAACATCTACGCCCTGAATGCCAGCCAGCTCAACCGCGACAATTTCCAGCTTCAGATTGTCTACAAGGACGACGCAACCGGCGTCGACCTTATCTCGCTTAAGGAAGGTCAGAGAATTGCCAACCGGCCGATTATCGAGGTGCTGAACCTGGATAACGTAAACCCCAACAACGACCAGAACCCCGACGGCAACTTCGACTTTTTCCCCGGCACGACCATCGACCCGGACCTGGGCAAGATTATCTTCCCCGTGGTGGAGCCCTTTGGCAGCTACCTGCGAGCCCAGTTCGACACGGCCAACGTCAACACGACCATTGCGCAGCAGGAGCGGGACTTGGCGCGGCGGTACGTGTACCAGGAGCTCTACACCCAGACCCAGAGCGACGCCCAGCAGCGCCAGGAAAAGGATAAGTTCTTTTTGCGGGGCCGCTTCCAGGCTACTGCTACCGATGAAATCAGTTTGCCGGGCCTGGGCATTGCCGAGGGCTCAGTACGGGTGACGTCGGGTAGCACCGTGCTGGAGGAAGGCCGCGACTACCAGGTGTTTTACGACCAGGCCAAGGTCAAGATTCTGAATGCCAGCTACCTGAACTCGGCCAACGAGCTCAAGGTGTCGTTTGAGAAGAACGCCCTGGTGCAGGTGCAGCCGCGCAAGCTGCTCGGGGCCCGCTTCGACTACCGCCTCAACCAGGACGTGAACTTCGGCGCAACGGTGCTCCACCTGCTCGAAAACCAGGCGCCCGGCATCAACCGCGTCAACATCGGCGACGAGCCCGGCAACAACACCATCTACGGCTTCGACGTGAACATGCGGCGCGAGTCGCGGGCCTTGACCAAGTACCTGGACATGCTGCCCCTGATTTCAACCAAAGAGCCTTCGTCGGTGGCCTTCAGCGGGGAAATTGCCCAGCTGGTACCCGGTAAGTCGAAGCTCGGCCGCGGCGAAGACGGGGTATCTTACATCGACGACTTTGAAAACGCCCGCACGCCCTACTCTCTGGGCGGCGTTAGCGCGGCCATGGCCTGGCGCCTGGCGGCCACCCCGATTACCATTCCCAAGCCCGCCAATACCACCGACCTGGGTTACGGCTTCAAGCGGGCCAAGCTGGCCTGGTACACCGTTGACCAGACCTACTACACTGGCGGCCCCGGCAAGCCCAGCAACATCAATGACACGGACCTGAAGGACCACTACACCCGGGGTATTCAGCGCACCGAAATCTTCCCCAACCGGGACGTGGGTGCCACCGGCAACGGCTTCGAATTCTCGCTGGACTTAGCCTATTTCCCCAAGGAGCGTGGGCAGTATAACTACAACCCGGCCGTTTCGCCCGACGGCAAGTTTTTGAACCCTGATAACGAAGATCTTAACAAAGACAACTACGGCGGCATCAGCCGAGAAATCACCTTCGACACCGACTTCGACAACGCCAACGTCGAGTACATGGAGTTCTGGATGATGGACCCCTTCATCGGAGGTGACCGCGGCCACATCAAGGATTCGGAAGGCACAGACTTCAACAACACCGGCCGTACCTCCGGCGGGGAGCTATACCTGAACCTGGGCTCGGTATCGGAAGACTTACTGACGGACGCCAACCAGCACGAGTTTGAGAACGGTCTGCCTACCGATGCATCTACCATTGAGCAGGACACCAAGCGCACCCCCTGGGGCCGCGTGACGCGCCAGCAGTTTCTGACCGATGCCTTCAGCACCGCCCCTGGCGGCCGCGACCGGCAGGACATTGGCCTTGAAGGCCTCGACGACAACGAGGAGAAGTCCTTCTTTGCCGGGGTATACAGTGGCGTGGCCGACCCCTCGGCCGACAACTTCCGCCACCACCTCGACGACTTCTACACCAACAACAACTACAAGATTCTGGGCCGTTATAAGCAGTATAACGGTATGGAAGGCAACTCCCGGGAAAACAGCCAGCTGAGTTCCACAGCCCTGCCCGATAAGGAAGACCTGAACCGCGACAACGTCATTTCGGACACGGAGCGGTACTACGAGTGGAAAATGTCGCTGCGGCCAGACCAGATGGAAGTCGGGCAAAACTACATTGTCGATAAGGTTACCAACTCCATTACCGGCGACCAGGTGTCGTGGTACCAGTTCCGCATCCCGATTCGCCAGCCTTCGGCCGTGCGCGGTGCCACCGAGCCCTTCGGCTTCAAATCCATCCGCTTCGTGCGCATGTACCTCACCGGCTGGGATGCCCCCGTGGTGCTGCGCCTGGTGCAGCCCCAGTTTGTGGCCAACCAGTGGCGCCGCTTCCTGAGCCCGATTTCTCAGCCCGGCGCGCCCTGCCTGAACTGCGGCACCGACAACACGCCCTTTACCATCTCGACGGTGAGCATCGAGGAAAACGGTATTGCCGGCGTGAGCGGCACCGACGCTATTCCCTACGTGCTGCCGCCTAACATTCAGCGCGACAAAGAATACGGCTCGAGCACCGTGAACCGGGAGCAGAACGAGCAGTCGTTGCGCCTGTGTGTGGAAGACCTGCGCGACGGGGTAGGCAAAGCCGCTTACAAAAACATCAACATCAGCATGCTGCGCTACAAGCAGCTGCGCCTGTTCCTGCACGCCGAAAGCGAAGACCGGAACCTGGGCGACAATCAGGTACGGGCTTTCGTGCGCATCGGCACCGACTACACCCAGAACTACTACGAGTACTCCTTGCCGCTGCGCATCACCCGGCCCGGCGCCACGGGGCAGCGCGAAATCTGGCCCGAGGAAAACGAAATCCAGATTTCCTTCCAGCAGTTCATTGACGCCAAAGCGGCCCGCAACCAGAACAAGGTAGATCTGACGGTGCCCTACGTGACGCAGTTGCCCAACGGCGCTACCATCACCATTTTGGGCAACCCCGACTTCAGCGCCGTGCAGGGCGTGATGATTGGGGTGCTCAACCCCGCCGACGACAACGCACCCAAGTCGCTGTGCCTGTGGGCCGACGAGTTCCGGGTGTTCGACTTTGAGCGGGAGAACGGCTGGGCCGCTACGGCACGTTTTAATACCAAGCTGGCCGACCTGGCCAACGTTACGGCTACCGGTAGCTTTACCTCCGTGGGCTTTGGCGGCCTGCAGGATAAGGTGGCCCAACGCTCCCTGGACAACGTGATGCGCGGCGACCTAAACGCCGCCGTAGCTGCCGACAAGTTCTTGCCCGAGAAGCTGGGCCTACGGATTCCGGTGCTGGTGCAGGCCGGCCAGGAAAGCCGCAGCCCCAAATACGACCCACTCGACCCCGACACTAAGCTGGAGCAGTCGTTGCAAAAGTTTGAATCGGCAGAGGAACGAGCAGCTTACCGAAAAGAGGTTATTGACCAAACCAGTAGTCGAAGTATAAGTCTGCTCAACGTGCGCAAGGAGCGCGTCAATCCCGAGAAGAAGGTGCGGCCCTACGACGTGGAGAACTTTGCCCTGAGCTACGCCCTGACCGAGCGCACGCACACGGACATCCGTACCGACCGGGACTACACCAAGACCTACACCGGGGCCCTGGCCTACGTGTACCAGACGACGCCGAAGAACTACACGCCGCTGGCCAAGATCAAAGCCCTGGACTCGCCCTACCTGAAGATTTTCCAGGACCTGAACTTCACGCCCCTGCCCAGCCGCTTTGCCTTCCGTGCCGACCTGGACCGTCGCTACAACGAGCGGCAGCTGCAGCGCACCCTGACGCCCGGCCAGGTTCCCACCACCGACGGTATTCTCCCGATTTACCAGAAGAGTTTCTTCTTCAACCGGATTTACGACCTGAAGTGGGACCTGACCAAGAGCCTGATTTTTGACTACACGGCCACCAACCGCTCGGTCATTGACGAAGGCGCGGGCCCAAGCGTGGGTAATGACCCTATTGCGCAGGCCAACCGACTGGAGTTGCGCAATAACCTGCTGCGCGGCGGCCGTACCACCAACTTCAACCAGACCGTTGCCCTGACCTACCGGCTGCCCCTGGATAAGTTCCCGCTCACCGACTGGCTGTCGGCCGATACGCGCTACGCGGCTAACTACAGCTGGCAGGCGGCATCTACAGCGCTGAGGGCACCGGTAGAACCGGCCAACCCCGATAACCAGGCAACCGAGGAAGTAAAGCTGGGCAACACGATTCAGAACAACGCTGAAATCAGTGCCAACGGCAAGATTGACTTGGTGAAGCTCTATAACAAAGTGCGCTTCCTCAACATCATCAACAATGCCCCCCCGCCCGGCCAGCAAGCCCGCACAGCCGGCCGCAACGGCACGATGATGCCGCCCTCCCTGGACCGCCTGAAGGAGCAAACCCAGCCCCCAACGGCCGCTCAGGATACAGCTAAAGGCCCGGAGCTGCGCTTCCTCAAAGCCGTGCTTCGCTCCCTAATGACGGCCCGGTCGTTGAACTTCACCTACACCCGCAGCACGGGCACGCTGGTGCCGGGCTACCTGCCCGGAACCCGGTTTTTCGGCCTGAATCAGGACCTGGCACCCGGCATTCCTTTTGTTCTGGGCCAGCAGTACAACCTCGATGATCTGTATAACCGCTTCAACTCCAACGGCTGGTACACCCGGCGCAGCGACCTGCTCAACACCCCGTTCAGCTCCCTGCTCACCGAAAACCTGACCCTGCGCACAGCCCTGGAGCCATTCCGCGACTTCAACATCCAGCTGGATGGCCGCTGGCAGCGGGTGCGCAACAACGAGACGTTCTACCGGCTCGCCATCGATACGACTACGCTGCTGCCCTATCAGCGGCCCGTGGGAGACCTGCGCGGCGACAGTCTGGCCCTGCGTCTGCCGCAGAGTTCGGGCACGTTCAGCACTTCATTTATTTCCATCCGGACCCTGTTTGGCGACCGAAGAGAAAATGGAGCCGTATCGAAGGCCTTCAACCGGTTCATCGAAAACCGCGGCATCATCCGGGACCGGCTGCAGCAGGCTAATGAAAGAGCTTACAGCGCCAACCGGACTGATCAGAAAGGCATTTACGGCTACAACTCCCAAGAAGTCCTGATTCCGGCCTTTATCGACGCGTACCAAGGCCGCTCGTCGGATGGTTACAAGGCCAAGAAGTTTAACCCCTTCGCTTTGCTGCCCGTGCCCAACTGGCGCATCGACTACAACGGCCTGGCCGAGCTGCCCTTCATGAAGCGCTACTTCCGCTCCATCACGCTAAACCACCAGTATGCCTCGTCTTACACGGTGGCTAGCTACACTACCTCCACGCTGTATTCGCAGGAACCGGGTTCATTCCCGGACTTGCTGAATATCTCCCAGCAGTTTATTCCTTACTACGTGGTGGGTCAGGTTACCATTGCCGAGCGCCTTTCGCCGCTGATTGGCGTCAACTTCCAGACCCTGCAGAAAGTGACGGGCCGCGTGGAGTTGCGCACGGAGCGGGGAATTACCCTGAGCACCACAAACAACGCTCAGGTAACCGAGCTGCACTCCCAGGAACTGGTTATCGGCTTTGGCTACGCCACCAACCGCCTGAAGATTCCCTTCCGCATCGGCGGGGAACAACGGGTGCTGAAAAACGAGCTGACAGCCCGCCTCGACCTTTCCATTCGCGACAATACCACGATTCAACGCACGATTGAAGATGTAGTAGACCCGCTTTCCCTGGATCCTATTACCCGCGAAATAGTTGAGAACCCCGAGCCCAGCGTTGGCCGCGCCAAAGGTCTGACCAGCAACGGAACCCGTCAGCTCCAGCTGCGGCCCACCATTGACTACGTGCTTAACCAGCGCTTGAACCTGCAGATTTTCTTCTCCCGCACCGTTACGGAGCCGCGCGGGCAGAACTCGTTCAAGAACTCAGCTACCGAGGGAGGCCTACAGCTCCGCTATAGCCTCTCGCAGTAAGCAGCTGCATCCAGCACGCCTCTTTACTTCTCAGCCCCGGCCCTTTTCAGGAGCCGGGGCTGTTTTTTTCTATTTCGCTCTATTTGCGGGGTTCTCTTTTTAGCCATTTCGCACGCCAACCCGTACTTTTGGCCCCAGGCGCCCTGCGCCGGTATTCAACCTCCCAAAACAACACCCCATGAATCTCCCCGCTAATCTGAAGTACACCAAAGAGCACGAATGGATTCGTGTGGAAGGCGAATTTGCTTATATCGGCATCACCGACCACGCCCAGAAAGAACTCGGCGACATCGTGTATGTGGACATTGACACGCTTGATAAAGAAGTAGGTCAAAACGAGATTTTCGGTACCGTAGAAGCCGTAAAGACGGTTTCCGATCTGTATAGCCCGGTGTCGGGCACGGTGGTAGAAATCAACGACAAGCTCGACGGCAGCCCCGAAACGGTCAACTCTGATCCTTACGGCGACGGTTGGATGATTAAAATGAGCCTGTCGAACCCCGCCGAAGTAGACGCCCTGCTCACGGCTGAAAGCTACGGTGAGCTGATCGGCGCTTAATACCCGCCTTCCCGTGCTATCTGCCGCGCCGCCCCCGCCTCGTCGCCGAGCCTTTGTCGCTCTGCCCCTGGCGTGGGCGGCGTTGCTATTGATCCTGACCCTGACGCCGGCCAAGTCCATGCCGACGGTGCCGCCGTGGGAGCTTATTTCTTTCGACTCCGCTGCGCATGCCTTTTTCTTTTTGGTACTGGCGGCGCTGAGTTATTTTTCCAGCGTCCGCCAACAGCGCTATTCCTGGCGCAAGCGCCACGCCTTTAGCGTAGTTCTAGTGGAAGGAATAGCGTTGGGCGCACTCATTGAGCTGCTACAGATTACCATGGACCTAGGCCGGCACGGTGAGTGGTCCGACCTAATCAGCGACAGTATCGGTACCGTAACCGGCTTGCTGTTGGCGCGGGCTTTGCGCCGTTGGTGGGCTTAACCTTGGTTGATTAGTATGGCGCATCCCTTACCCTTGCTGACTACTGCCCATCTCTGGGGACTGGGGCTCGGCGCTCTACTTAGCACCACGGCCCCTCCCACCGCACTCAGTCAGGATATGGGACGGGCCCGGGCCACCATCACCACGTTGGCCGCTCCGGCAATGCACGGCCGGGGCTATGTAAATAAAGGGGAGGCGAAGGCAGCACGCTTCATTCGCCAGCGCTTTCGGGAATTAGGCCTGCACACCTTTACGCCGCACTACACCCAGTTGTTTCCCATTGCCATCAATACCTTTCCCGGCCAGTGCGCCCTGGCAATTGATGGTAAAGCGTTGGTTGCCGGCACCGATTTTATTCTGGAGCCTACTTCGGGCCCGGGCCAAGTCCGCGCCCCCGTCACGGTCCTGGATACCCTGATATTTACGGACGAGCAGGCAGGCCAACGCTTCCTGATGCGCAGTCTGCAGGGCCAGGCGCTGCTCTTGCATCACCGCGACGCCGAACGGATACGGACCCTGCCGGACGCCTTTGCTCAGCATATTGCCCAAGCTGCCGCTCTGATTACACTCCTTCCGGACAAGCTCACGGCCTCTTTGGCTGGTCAACAAGCAGCGCAGCCCCGCCTACAGGTGCTGGCTAGTCGGTGGCCGGCCCGCGCCACGCAGGTCAGCGTGCGGGTAGATGCACGGTTAATGCCGAGTTATCCAACCCAGAACATCATCGGCTACGTCCCCGGCCGCGTCCAGCCTGACTCTTTCCTGGTGGTTTCAGCTCACTATGACCATCTGGGGCGCATGGGCAAGGACACATATTTTCCGGGAGCTAACGACAACGCCAGCGGCACAGCCCTGCTGCTGGAACTGGCCAGCCATTATGCCAAACCTGAAAACCAGCCGGCCTACTCGATTGTATTCATGGCCTTCGGTGCAGAAGAGGCCGGCTTGCTTGGCTCAGGCTATTACGTGCAGCATCCCCTATTCCCATTGGAGCGGGTGCGGTTTTTAGTCAACCTCGACTTGGAGGGCACTGGCCAAGAAGGCATTACCGTTGTGAATGGCCGCCTACTGGAAAAGCCTTTCCGTGTACTAGACCAGCTCAATACCCAGCGCCACTACGTGTCTTCTATTGCGGCCCGCGGCCGGGCAGCCAACTCCGACCATTTTCCTTTCTCTGAGCGCAACGTGCCGTCTTTTTTCCTCTACACCCGCGGGGGTAGCAAAGCTTACCACGATGTGTACGATAAGCCGGAAGCGCTGACTCTAACCGCCTTCTCCGGCGTCTTCCATCTAGTCAAAGACTTTTTTGCCACACTGGCCCACGAGTAGAAAGCTAATACTCATCTTAGCTTCTGGAACAATATCAGTAAAGCTGCTTTCAATAGCTGCGTTGCCCGTCCCTGTTAAACGCAATAATCCCGGAATCATCAGCCCTTAGGCTAATAATTCCGGGATTATTAAATTCTATCAGTAAGCTACCGACTGGGGCTGCTTAGCCGTTCGACTTGAACGAAGCCATAATCTGCTTAGCAACTGCCTCCCACTCGGGCTTCTGGCGGTCGGCGCAGGTGAAGTTGCACATCAACAGTTTGCCTTCCACGTCAGTGAAGAAAACCAGGTTGTACACTTCGTGGCCCAGCTCCGGCTTCATCAGTTCCATGAAACCAATCTTACGGCCATTCACTTCCTTCACACCTTTGTTGAACCACTTCGCCTCTTTGTACTGCTTGGAGTACATCTTGTAGAAGTTGTCGGCATACATGTCGATCATGTCCTGATCGGCCGTGTTGTCAGTGTAAGTGAAGGCGATGCTGGCCTCCTTGTTATTGGTGTAGATGACGCTGGGACGGCTCTGGGCTTTAGCGTAGTTAAAGTCCATCTGCTGCTCGCTCATCACCTCAAACCCCTTGGGAATCAAGATTTCAACTCGCTCGCTGAGTACACGCTTCTTAATCATTTCCACCTCGGCGAAGGGGCGGAATGCCGACAGCATGAGTGTCAGCAAAAGTACGGGAGCTAGTAAGGCTTTTTTCATAGTAGTGGCTGAAAAAAACGTGGAATTCAAGGGTAAGTAAAACTCCGAATATTGAGTAGTCACTCTGTTCGGATAACACAATTTACGCAGAAAATCTGAAGCTGCAAATTTTCGATTGAAAATAATTGACTTCATCAACTCGAACCATGTCAACTGAGGCAGAAAACGAGGTTTTGAGCTTACTAAGGGCATTTACGAGAAATAGCTATTTCCGGATGTCCTTTGGAGCAACATAAAATCTTTGGAAGAGGTATAGCATTACAACTATACCAAAATTTATGTCAAAAGTTCAATTTCACATATTGGTACGGGCTAATAGTAGAGCAATGAACTTAGAGAATATTGTTGATTTGTTCCTTGATCTTCTCCAGCTCTTCCTTCATGCCGACCACCAGGTGTTGAACCGTAGAATCATTTGCCTTTGAGCCGATTGTGTTGATTTCGCGGCCAATTTCCTGCGAAATAAAGGCTAATTTCTTTCCGCTGGGCTCAGGGATACCTACAGTTTCGATGAAGTACTGCAAATGGCTGGTCAAACGAACCTTTTCCTCGGCAATGTCAAGCTTCTCAATATAGTAAAGAACCTCTTGCTCAAAGCGCACCGGATTGAACTGCTCGTGCGAAGTAAGCTCGGCCAGATGCTGTTGCAACCGTAGCCGAACCTGCTCAATACGGGTCGGGTCGTGGTGCTCCACTTCACTCAGGAATTCCTGGATGTGCCCTACATACCCGATGATTTCGCCAGTAAGCGTCTGGCCCTCATCATGCCGGAACTGGTTGACGCGCTCCAGAGCCTCCGTGACCAGGGGCAGCAGCTCTTCCCAGCTTACTTCCTCTTCTTCCTCCGCAACGCTGGCCTCGGAAGGCGCCTGTAATACGCCGGGCATAGTAAGCGCTAGGGCAAACAGCTGATCCTTGGGAGCTCCCACCAGTTCGGCCGCTTTTTCCAATTCCCGATAGGAGGCCAATAAGGTTTCCTGATTGAGAACGGCGCTGGGCCGCACCGCACTACGGGGCCGCACAAAGTCAAAACTTAAGTTAACCTTGCCCCGAACCAGGCTTTTAGTTATAAGATTTCGAAGTTCCAATTCCCGGTCCTGCAGGAAGCGCGGCAAACGCAGGCTCAAATCTAGCGTTTTGGAATTCAGAGACTTGATTTCGACCGTGGCCGAATAACGGTCGGTTTCGCGGTGGGCGATACCGTAGCCGGTCATGGACAAAAGCATGGAAAGTGGGAAAAGTGGGTCGGGTGAAAGCGGGTGCAAAAGTAATGGTTTTCAACATAATATGTATATATCCCCCTGACAATAACATAAGCGTAATATTGTCGCAATACTGGCATAATAGGGCTACGGTAGTTTTGTGAAACGAAAAAATCACAGCTGTATGCGCCGTCTAGGACTACTGTTTATTTTTCTGATTATCAGTTCCTTAGCCTTTGCCCAGCAAGGAGTAATCAGTGGTAAGGTAACTGATAAAAAGACGGGGGACGGCGTAATTGGCGCCACCGTGCTGGTCACGGGCACAGTGCAGGCGGCCCCGGTAGATGTGCAAGGAAATTACGAGCTCCGGCTTGCCCCCGGCACCTATAATATCACCATGACCTACATTGGCTACAAGCCGCTGACGTTTGCAGGTATTGTAGTAACGGCCAATGGCAAGACCACCCTAAACGGGGTGATGGAAGAAAACGCGACCAACCTGAAGGAGGTGACCGTGACGGGCCAGAAACAGACCGGCACTGAGGTGGCCATGATTCAGGACCTGAAGAAAAGTGAGGTGGTGGTAAGCGGCATGAGCAACGACCAGATCGTGAAAACCCTGGACCGCGACGCGGCCGAAGTAGTGAAGCGAATTCCGGGCGTAACCATCCAAAACAACAACTTCATTGTCATCCGGGGTTTGGCCGAGCGCTATAATACAGTGCTCCTGAACGACGCGCTGACTCCCTCGGCGGAAGTGGATACCCGCTCCTTCTCGTTTGATATTCTGCCCAGCTCGGTTATCGACCGGGTCTTGATTTTTAAATCGGGGTCCCCGGAACTGCCCGGCGAGTTTGGTGGTGGCGTAGTGAAAGTGTACACCAAAAACAGCGTACTGGACAACTCCACCAGCTTGAGCGTTTCGGGTTGGAGCCGCAGCACCAACACCTTTGACAGCGGCTACCTGACCTCCAACCACAGCAACACCGACTTCCTGGGCTTCGACAATGACCAGCGTAAAATGCCGGACGCTCTTAGCGTGTTGAAACCGGCTACGCCTTCGGATGCCACCCAGACGGAAGCTCTGCGCGGCAACCTGCGCAATGAATTTCTGCCCCGCGTAATCACCTCACGGCCCGATTTGCGCCTTTCATTGGGTGTCAACCGCAAGTTTGAAATCGGGCAGGCCTACGTAAGCAACGTTACTTCGATTTCCTACTCCAACACGCAGGAACAGTATACCTCCGAGCGGCAGCGCTTCGATGCGTACATCCAGCCGGGCATTTTGCCCGACGCCGACTTTAGCTACGTGGATACCCGCAGCGTATCGGCCGTGCGGTTAGGCATCATTCACAACTACCAGGTTCGCTTCAATGACCGTAACCGCCTGGAGTTTCGCAACTTCTTCAACCAGTATGGCACCGATGAAGTCGTGAACCGCCAAGGTTTGAACTTTGAGAACGGTACTGGCCCCGACGCGCAACAGCGCAACGACTACGCCCTGCATTACCAAAGCCGGAGCATTTACTCAGGCCAGTTAGGCGGCAGCCACGATGTTGGCGCAACCAACAACACTACTCTTACCTGGGCCACGGGTTATAACTACGTAAACCGCGAAGAACCCGACTACCGCCAGAACCAGCAGGCCCGCTACAACCGCCCCGGCACCGAGGACGACCCTAATCTGCTCAAGGTCGTCATTGATATCGTGCCCCAAACCAGCTCCCGCTTCTACTCTACCCTGAACGAGAACACCTACATGGCCAGCGGGCAGGTAGAGCGCCGCTACCGGGGCCGTGATACCACCAGCGTTAATCAATACAAGGTGCGAGCCGGCTTCTATGCCGAGGAAAAGGAACGGAAATACAGCAGCCGCTACTTCAACTACGCTCGTTCGCGCAACTTCAACTTCGCGCTGGCCGACCTGCCGCTGAGCACGATTTTCAACGATGAGAACATCAACCCCGACGGCGGCTTTGTGCTGCGCGAAGGCACGCTGCCCCAAGACCGCTACACGGGTAAGAACCGCTTGGTAGCCGGCTACCTCAGCGGCGTAGCTCCCATATCGGACAAGTTTAGCTTCAGCGGCGGGGTGCGCCTGGAATACAACCGCAAGTCGTTGGCCTCAGGGGATACGGAGTCGGAAACGTCGCCGGAGAAGCCCTACGAGGAAACCCGCACCTTCTGGCTGCCCTCGCTGAATGCTACCTACAACTTCACGCAGCGCAGCCTGCTGCGGGCAGGCGGTAGCGTGTCGGTAAACCGTCCGGAGTTCCGGGAAGTAGCCAACTACACGTACTACGACTTCAACACGAACTTCTTTATCCAGGGCTCGTCTGACCTGCGTACGGCCCGCATCTATAATGCCGACCTGCGCTACGAGTTCTACCCTACCCGGGCTGAGCTGTTGTCGGTGGGCGTATTCTACAAGCACTTTACGGATGCCATTGAGCAAGTAACCCGCTCGACTTCGAACGTAACCCTGACCTACCAGAATGCCGACAAGGCCTACGACGTGGGCGTAGAGGTAGAGGCCCGCAAGTCGCTGCTGGATGTGACGGACAGCCGGTTTCTGCAGCGCTTCTCCTTCGTAGTAAATGCCTCGCTGATCCGCAGCCGGGTAGATCTGGACACAACGAAAGCCGAAAACCGGGATTTCGCCGTCACCAACCGGCCGCTGCAAGGCCAGTCGCCCTACGTGGTGAACTTCGGCACCTTCTATCAGGACGACGAGCACCACTGGCAGATTTCGGCCCAGTACAACATCATTGGCCCTCGCCTGGCCTTTGTAGGCGACAAGACCCAGAACTACAGCGTATTTGACCTGCCCCGCCACGTAGTGGATCTGGCCGTGACCAAAGGTTTCAAATCGCACCTGGAAGTGCGGGCCGGCGTGCAGAACCTGCTCAACCAGCAAGTGCGGCAGTACTACGACATTGACCGCAACGGCAAGATCAACGGCTTCGAGAAGGATGCGGTGTTTGCCCGCTACCGCCGGGGCGTATACTCGACGCTGGGCCTGACCTACCGCTTCTAGGTCCTTACCGCTTTTAGGTAACAGAAACATAACCGGGAAGCAGCAAAACGGTAACGCCGAATCATTTTCCCGGGACCGGGAGCTGCTGACCTTTGTCGCACTATTCATCCTCCTTCTAAGTGTCTCCTCATGAAAAAGACGGTACTCACCCTGCTTATGGCAGCCATGGTCGTAGCTTCAGCTCAGGCCCAATGCCCCGCTAACCCGGTCAATCTGGTATCGGTAGGCACTGGTACGTCGGCCAAAACCGGGTTTGAAATCACGACCAACACGACTTGGACGCGCAGCAATATCTACCTGCTCAACGGGATTGTGTACGTGAACAGCGGCGTGACCCTGACTATCGAGCCGGGCACCATCATCAAGGGCAGCTTCGCCAATCAGGGCGCCCTCGTCATTCGGCGCGGCGGCAAGATCAACGCAGCCGGCACGGCGACCCAGCCCATTGTATTTACCTCCGAAAAGCCCGCCGGCCAGCGCCAGCCCGGCGACTGGGGCGGCGTGATTATCTGCGGCAACGCCCCCACCAACAAAGCCGGCGACCCTCAGATTGAAGGTGGCACGCTGGCTAACTACGGCGGCAATGACCCCAACGACAACTCGGGCGTCCTGCAATACGTGCGGATTGAGTACCCCGGCATTCCTTTCCTGCCCGGCAACGAAATCAACGGCCTGACCCTGGGCGGTGTGGGCGCCGGCACTACCATCGACCACATCCAGGTAACGGCTTCCGGCGACGACTCCTTCGAGTGGTTTGGCGGTAGCGTTAACGCCAAATACCTGATTGCCCTGGCCGGCACCGACGACGATTTCGATACTGACAACGGTTTCTCAGGCCGGGTGCAGTTCGGTGTGGCCGTACGCGACCAGAGCCGCGGCGACTTTGCTAATAACGGCGTCTCGAACGGCTTCGAAAGCGACAACGACTCTGACAACAGCGCCCGCACGCCCCAGACTTCGGCCGTGTTTTCGAACATGACGATTCTGCTGCCGACCTCCCCTGCTCCGGCCAGCCCATTCAACAACTCGGCCGGCGCGCTTATTCGTCAGAACTCGGCCCAAAGCATCTTTAACAGTGTCTTCGCCGGGCGCCGCTCGGGTCTGGAAATCGCCGGTGGCGGTGCCGGCACCACGCAGGCCAATGCCACTTCCGGCGCTCTGGCATTCCAGAACAACGTGCTGGCGGGTTACTCGCCCCGCGCCGGCCGGATTGGCGGTGCGACATCCGCTACTCCCGCCTTCAACATCAATGCCTTCGTAGGGGGTAACGGCAACGACACGACCCGCACGGTAGCGGGTGTGGGCCTGAACGGGGACAACTTCTTCTTCAACGGCAACTGCAGCGGTAATGCGCAGTGCGTACCGAGCTTCGCCCTGCCCGCAACCTCCATGCTCAATGCAGGTGCCGCTTTCACCAGCAGCAAGCTGACCGGCGCCGGTAACGGCGGCCCCAACAGCACGTTCGAAGTGGTAAACTACCGGGGAGCCTTCGGGGCTACCAACTGGGCTACGGGCTGGACCAACTTCAATCCGCAGAACACCTGCTACAACACCCCGGGTTCGGTACTGGCTGCCAAGTCGGCAGCCGACGAGAAAGTGCAGGCCCTGAGCGTAGCTCCTAACCCCACGGAAGGTGCCGCAGTGCTGTCCTTCGACCTGCCCCGTGCAGCAGTCGTAACGGTGCGCGTGCTGGACGTAACGGGCCGGGAAGTAGCCCTGGTGAGCGGTGCTACCAAGCTGCTGGCCGGCAACCAGACTATCCAACTGCCCGCTTCGCTGAAAGCTGGCTTGTATTTGGCCTCGGTTACGACCGAAGGCAGTGTACAGACCGTACGCTTTGTAGTAGCTAAATAAGTAACATACTACCTACTTAAGGAGCCAAGCATTCCACCCGGAGTGGCTTGGCTCCTTTTCTTTTCCCACTATTTACTACTTACAAAGGCAATAATTTATTTACAAAATATTCACAACGCGCTTAGTAACTACCTACCAACGACCAACTAAAACTAGTCCTTCTCTACCATACCGCCCTATTGCAATTGATTCAGTCCAATTCAACCATTACACCTAATCCCATTAACCATGAAAACCAATTTATTCCGCTTACTCATTCTTTTCAGCGCTTTGCTGGCGAGCTGCTCCAAAGAGGCCCAAGACACGCCGGCTCCTACTGCGGTAGCGCATAGTGAGGCAGCCACTATTCAGTCATCGGATGATATGATGACCCTGGGCCGGCAATTAGAAAACCCTTACACGGTAAGCACTATGCTAAAAGCCAGTAATAATCTGGCAGCCCGCGGTTACTCCACCAATGTCAATATCCGCACGACCCACCTGTACGTTCGTTTTTTGCCGAAAAGCACCCAGGAATATTATTTGATGGCCAAGGATGATGCCCTGGACATCTACGACCATCCGCTGGATTATGAAATAGCCCAATCGGGCGGTACGTACCACGACCCGTCTATTCCGAGTGACCAGTACTCGTGGCAGTATTGCGCCGTGAAAGCGGGGTATAAGTTTCCCGCTATTCAATACGAAGTACTCGCCGAGCTGTATCTACCGGAAACCGACAAAGCGGTGGCCGACGCCAGCAGCTTAGACCTGCTCGAAAATGAAGCCATGGTCATCACGGGCAACAGTGAGCCGAATACGGAGCTGCGCGTTGCTTCCTTCACTCCGGGCGGCCGAATCCAGGTCCGCAACGTGTTTCAGTACCGGGATTTCCGGGACAACCAAACCAAAACAGTAGACCAGATGATTGGGCTGGAGGGTGCCCAGGTGCGCGCTAACCGCTGGTTTACTACCCACCGCGCCATTACGGACGAGAATGGCTACTACCGGATGAACGACAGTTTCAAGAACCCCTGCAATTATAGCATCAAGTGGGAACGGCCCGACTTTGACATCCTGGACCGGGCCATATTTGGTCAGGCCACGCTGGACGGGCCCAAAAAATCCGGGGACTGGAATACTGATATTACCGGTGGCAACCAGTTATTCTATGCCACTATTCACCGGGGCGCCTGGGATTATTATTACAACGACCAATTGCGTAACAGCTTTGGTTTGAAAAAACCCCCAACGCGGGATAATATTTTTCAACAGCGCGTTTCGCTGCTGGCCAAAGATGAAAGTGCTACTGTTAACGGAGACTATTCCGGCTGGCGCGCCGCGTTTGGATTTCCTCACATCCGTATTTTCCGCTCCAACCGTAATTCCGACGAAATATATTCCACTACAGTGCATGAGTTGGCTCACGCTTCACACCAGGAAAACCGTGGCTGGTCATCATTCAATAACGTGGATGACGTAATTACGGAAAGCTGGGCACGTTGCGTGCAGTATTACTTCACTCTCTATCGGTTTATTCGCTACGCAGGCGGCTATGAATGGGCCGATCGTTATCAGAATACGCCCATTGTGCGCACCCCCCAACTGCACGCCTATACGCCCATGTTCCTGGATATGTGCGACGACTTCGACCAAAGCTACAAGTATGGCCCAACGCGCTTTATTGACCAGTGGGATGGCAACTATTATATGTTACGGCCCATTGAACAAGCGTTATCAACGGCCAGCACTTTCCAGGATTTGGAGCGCCTGCTGAATAGCACCGGCACCGATCAGTCGGCCACCGATTATTATAACCAGTACAAGTAAGCTGCTGCACGGAATTAACTGTTTGCAGCCAACCTACTACCGGCAACAATAGTGGTTTGGCTACCCCAAAACCGGTAGCTGCCAGATTAGAAAAACGCAAACCGTACGAATTCTCCGCAGCAAAACAGCTCTGTTACCAATGGTAGCAGAGCTGTTTTTTTATAAGGACCAGTCCGCAGCCCGCTGTGGCGCTCTGCTTGCTTTGCCCGATATTGCGGAGATTGTTCGTGTCTTATCAGTGCCGTGCCATGAGAATTCTTCACTTGCCCAAGTGGTACCCCCACCGCTACGACGACCAGGATGGCGACTTTGTAGCCCGACACGTAGCCGCCATTGCCCCGCACGCCCAGGTGGCCGTGCTTTTTGCCGCCGTAGCCCGTGGCCCCTTGCCCCACTGGACCGACTGCGAAGCCGACCTGGACGGCGAGATACCCACCCTACGCTATTACTACCGGGCGCAGTTCACCGGCCTAGCGCCCGTGGATAAAGCCTTGAAGTTGCTGCTGTATTTCTGGTGCCTGGCCCAGGGCTACCGCCGGTTGACTACGCGCTGGGGCGGGCCACCCCAGCTGGTGCATGTGCACGTGCTGCTGCGCACGGGCTTGTTTGCGTGGTGGCTCAGGCTCACGCGGGGCATTCCCTACCTCATCACTGAGCACTGGACGCTGTATCTGCCCCAAAATGCCGGACGCATCGGCAAGGTGCGGCGCTGGCTAAGCCAGCGCATTATCGGGCGGGCCGACGCCCTGCACACGGTGTCACGTAACTTGCAGCAGGCTATGCAGCAATTGGACCTGGTTAATGCCCGCCCGGTAGTAATTCCCAACGTAGTCGACACCCAGGCTTTCAAGCCGGCGGCCCTGGTTCCGAATTCCCGGGAACGGGTAATACCCGGCCAGCTGCTGCACGTGGCGGCTTTCAATGAGCAGGCCAAAAACCTGAGCGGCATTCTGCGGGTGGTGGCCCGCCTAGCAGATCGGTGGCCTGGGCTTACGCTACGCATTGCCGGCTACGGACCTGCCGAAGCCGAAGTGCGGCAACTAGCTACCACGCTGGGCCTGCTGGATACGCGCGTGTTTTTTCTGGGCAAGCTCACCCAGGCCGAGGTGGCGGCGGAAATGCGCCGGGCTGCCTGCCTGGTGTTGTTCAGCAATTACGAAAACCTGCCGTGCGTGCTGATTGAAGCCCAGGCCAGTGGCTTGCCGGCCGTGGCTACCGCCGTGGGTGGCGTGCCCGAGCTGCTGCCGCCCGATGGCTCCCGGGGCCTGTTGGTAGCTCCCCAGGACGAAGCGGCTCTCGAACAGGCCCTGTCTACGGTGCTGCGTCATCCGGAACGCTTCGAAGCCCGGCAGCTGCGCCACCACGCGGTGGCCCACTTCAGCTATGGGGAAGTAGGCCGGCAGTTTGCGCAGCTGTATGCGCAGGTACTGCGGCCGGCGGCCGGTGGCTCCTCTTCCCCACTTCCCTCATGATTCGTCGGATTCTGCAGAACTTTGCCACTCGCCTGGCTACAGCGGTGCTCAGCTTCGCCATCGTGTGGCTCACGGCCCGCTACCTGGGTGCCACCGGCCGCGGCGACGTCAGCCTGTTCGTAACCGACTGCGCGGCTATGCTGCTCTTTATTGGATTACTGGGCGGCTCGTCCCTTATTTATCTGGCCCCGAAGCGTAGCATCTGGCTTTTGCTGGTGCCAGCCTACGCCTGGGCTACGTTGGTGTGTGTGGTCGGCACCGCCGCCGTGGGTCTGCTGCGCACGGTGCCGCTGCTGTATCTGGGCCACCTGTTGGCCTTATCACTGTTACAGGCCTATTTCTCCATCAATACCTCTCTGCTACTGGGGCGTAAACAGGAAGCAAGTTTCAACCTGCTGAACCTGCTGCAGGTGGGGCTCCTGGCGGCTAGCATGCTACTAGCTTTTGCCGGCCTACAATGGCGGGAGCTGGCCGTCTATTATTACGCCACCTACGTGGCCTACGGGCTGCCGCTGCTACTGAGCTTCGGGGCCCTTTACCGTCTTCCCGACCGGTGGGCAGGGGGGCTAGGACTGCGCGACACGGTGCGGGAGCTGGCCTACCACAGCCGCGGGGCACATTTTTCCAATATCCTGACATTCGCTAACTACCGGCTGAGCTATTATTTCGTGGCGCACTACGCCGATGCCCGGGCCCTGGGCGTGCTCAGTGTTGGCGTGGCGCTGGCCGAAGCCATCTGGCTGATTCCGCGCAGCACGGCCTTGGTGCAGTACGTCGACCTGGTTCATGCCACCGATAAACACGCTCAGATTGTCCCTACCCTGCGCATTGCCCGACTTACCCTGCTGAGTACAACCCTGGCGGTGGTATTTTTGTGCGCCCTGCCGGCTCAGGTGCTTACGGTTATCTTCGGCCCCGAATTCGGCGCGGCCCAGCCCGTAATTCTGCGGCTGGCCCCGGGCGTGGTGGCCATAGCCGTCAACGTGATGTGCAGCACCTACTTTGCGGGCACAGGCCACTACCGCACCAATAACCTGGCGGCTACCGTGGGGCTGCTCGTGACGCTACCAGCCTGCTGGCTCCTAATTCCGGTGCTGGGCATCAATGGGGCGGCCCTGGCTAGCAGCTTATCCTATCTAGCCTCTATGACTTACCTGTTTTACCGGTTTTCCCAAGCCACCGGCGCGGGATGGACGGCTCTGTTGCCCGGCAGCAACGACCTGACTTATCTGCGGCAACTGCTACGGCGCGGCACCGCTGCCTAAGAGCCAAGCGGCGGATGCCCATAGCGTGCGTAGCAGGTTCTTTGTAAGGTTCGGGGACTCTACTTGGCGCGGCTATAATTCCGGTAAACTAAATACTCCCCATTTCACCGTTTAGCTAATCGGGACTTTGCGCAGGATGGCTTCAATCAGGTCCTGGGTGCGGATGCCGTCGGCTTCGGCTTCGTAATTGAGCAGGATGCGGTGGTTGAGCACGTCGCCGGCCACATCTTTAATGTCTTCGGGCAGCACGTAGTCCCGGTCGTCGAAGAAGGCCACGGCTTTGGCGGCGCGGTGCAGGGCAATGCTGGCCCGGGGGCTCACTCCAAACTGCACGTACTGCGCAAATTCGGCCAAATCGTACTCGGCAGGCTTGCGGGTGGCAAACACCAGCTCGATGATATACTTCTCCAGCGTCTCGGAAATCTGCACCTGGTTTATCATGGAGCGAATGCCGAAAATGTCCTCCTTGGTCAGAATCGGGTTTACCTCGCCCACATAGCTCATGTTGGCCATGCGGCGCATCACCTCCAGCTCGTCGGCTTTCTTGAGGTAATCGACATGCACTTTCATCATAAATCGGTCGACCTGGGCCTCGGGCAGCGGGTAGGTGCCCTCCTGCTCCACCGGGTTCTGAGTGGCCAGCACCAGAAACGGCAGATCCAGCGGATACGTGGTTTCGCCGATGGTGACCTGCTTTTCCTGCATGGCTTCGAGCAGAGCGCTCTGCACCTTGGCCGGGGAGCGGTTCACTTCGTCGGCCAGCACCAGGTTGGCGAAAATCGGACCTTTCTTGACTTCAAATACCGACTGGTTCTGATTGTAAATCATGGTGCCGACCAAATCGGACGGCAGCAGGTCGGGGGTGAACTGCACGCGCTGGAAGTGCAGGTGCAGCACCTTCGACAGCGTACTGATGGTCAGCGTCTTGGCCAGGCCCGGCACACCTTCCAGCAGGATGTGGCCGCCGGTGCACAAGCCAATCAGCAGGCGGCCGACCATGTACTGCTGTCCCACCACCACTTTTCCTACTTCGGCAAATACTTGCTTAATCTTTTGTTGGTAGTCAGCGGCTTGCATCGGCGGCACAAGGTCAGAAGAAGGCAACGACATAAGAAACGGGAACGGTACTCTCGTTAAAGGTAGCAAAAGCGCACCGACCTGCCGGTACCACGCCGCGGAATTTGGGTCTGCCGGAGCCTTTTTACCGGCCTTGATCTTGATGGCATGTGCAGCAGAACCGGTATATTCGCTGGATTCTTAGCTCCTCTATTCTTACCGGCCATGCCCGCCCCTACTGCTCCCGCTCCCGCCGACCTACGCCGTTTCCTGCTGCTGGCCGTGGCTTTTTACGCCCTCTGGTTTTTTGGTTACGAGCGGGCCCTAGCCCCCGATGGCCGCCTCGACGCAGCTTTGTCGGCTAATATCACCACGGCCAGCGCGGCGGCTCTGCGCGGCCTGGGCTTCGACAGCAGCGTGCACGGCCTGGACCCGTACTTGGTGCTGCTCAACAGCCAGCCGGTGGTGCGGGTGGGGCATCCGTGCAACGGGCTGGTGCTTTATGCGCTGTTTGCGGGCTTCGTCCTGGCTTTTCCGGGGCCCTGGCGGCGTAAGCTGTGGTTTATTCCGGTGGGCATGCTGGTCATCTACGGGATTAACGTGGTGCGCATTGGGGCCCTGGCCCTAAACCACCTCTACTCCCACCACACGGTCGAGTTCAACCACCACTACACGTTTACCTTCATCGTGTACGCCTTCATCTTTATGCTCTGGATGCTCTGGGCCCGTCGCCTGTCTAGCCCTGCTCCTCTTCCCGCCCATGCCTGATACTGCGGCCCCATTGGCTTCTTCCTCCTCATATCCGGAACTGGTAGTGCGCGGCTTCACGGCCGGGCTGCTCGTAGTAGCCCTGTTCTGGGCGGGCATGCACAACGACCTCGTTTTTGCGGTGCTAACCCAAACCTGGCAGAAAATCTTTCTCGCGCTGGGCCTCAATGCCGCGGCGGCCGGCCCGCAGAGCGGCGTCAGCACGCTGGTAACCACGCGTAGCCTGCCGGCCGTCTTTACGTACTCCCTGGTCTACACGGCCGCCTGCCTCGGGATACTCTACGCTGCTCTCTACGACGCGGCCCGCATGCGGCTGGTAGTGCAACTCTACGCCGCCGTATTTGCGGCCTGTGCCCTACTGCTGCTCGGGGGCAAGCTGCTGGGCGATGCCAGCTGGGCCTACCAGCTAGGCCGCCGCCTTATCGACTTTATTGTCTCGCCCTTGCCCGTTATCATTCTGGTGCCTCTGTTGCGCTGGTACGGCACTCAAACGGCCACTACACGCCGCTAAGCGGGCTTAATTGTTACATCTGCTGCAGCCAAGTCTGGGCAATAGTGATGTCATCGAAGGTAAGCACCACGATGCCAGCCGACGTGTATTGCAGGGTTAGGTCGGTAGAGAGGCGGCTGTAGACGTTGGGCGAGTACACCCAGGCAAAAAATTCGCAGCCCGCTTCCCGCATGGCCGGAAACCATTCCTTACCACCCCATTCAGCCGCGTCGGCCCACATGCTGGTCACCAGCGTATTATCGTTGAGCACTTTGCGGCAGCGCTCCTGCCGCACACACTCCAGCATCTTGGTCGCGCCCGAAACAACCGATTCGTAATCCTGGTCACCAATCCATTCTACATCCAGCCATTCGGCGAAGTAGTCGTAGCGAATGATGATTTGGGAGGTTTCGTACAGCAGGCGTTGACCCATACAACTGAAGTGGTAAGCGAAATTGTAAGCAGCTAAACTGGTCGTTGATTCTTTAGGTTGTCGGGACAAGCGAAATGGACCTGTTTAATAGGTAACCAAACCAGCCAGGCAAAGCTACGGCAATTAAATATTAAAAATAACCTATGTATTTAGCAACCGAGTAATCAAAAAGCCCCCGCTGCGCAGTGCAACGGGGGCTTTCATTGTACCAGAGACGGGACTCGAACCCGTACGTCCGTGAAGACAAGGGATTTTAAGTCCCTCGTGGCTACCATTACACCACTCTGGCAAAGTCACTTCACGTTATCTTGCTCCAGACAACTTCCTTCATATGTGTGTCAGTGAGGCAAAGTAACTGCAAATTTTTGATTCGGTAAGGGGTATTTACCTTGGAAAGCCAGAAGAAATCATCCGAAAAAAGGTTGAAAACAAAAAGAGGATGTTGCTGATGCAACATCCTCTTGGAGCGGGAGACGAGGTTCGAACTCGCGACCTCGACCTTGGCAAGGTCGCGCTCTACCAACTGAGCTACTCTCGCTTTTGATCTTGGCGCCGTAGTGGCGTTTTGATGTGACAAAGGTAGTACTGATTTTCTTGTTGTCAAGCGCTACCCCAAAAATAACCCTTGAAATTTTACTCCCAGAGGCGTTTCTAGCTCATTGTCAGGGAGAAAATTTTTCAAAGAATTTCTCCCTGACAATGATGACTACTGCTGTTACTTGCCTTTGGTGCTCAAAGCCAGCTTCAGCTCGTTCAATTTGAGCAGAGCATCAATAGGTGTAAGCGTGTTTACATCCAGCTGCTGCAGCTGTTCCCGGATACGCTCCAAGACCGGGTCGGCAGGCTCGAACATGCTGAGCTGCAGGCTGGGGCGCGGGGCCGAGGCTACAGCCGCGGCCGGCTGGGCTACGGGTCCTCGGGTGGCTTTGCCGTTTTTGGGCTCGTTTTCCAGGCCGGCCAGCACTTCGTCAAACTCCGTAGGTCCTTCTTCCAGGCCGGTAGAGGCCCGCTCCTGTTCCAAGTGGTGCATAATTTCGTTGGCCCGCAGCACCACGGCCGTGGGCATACCGGCCATGCGGGCCACATGAATACCGAAGCTGTGCTCGGAGCCACCTTCCACGAGCTTGCGCATAAACAGGATGCGGCCGTCAGCCTCGCGCACGGCCACGTTGTAGTTGCGCACCCGCGGACAGTCTTCGGCCAGCTGGTTGAGCTCGTGGTAGTGAGTGGCAAACAGCGTCTTGGCCCGGGCCTTGGGGTTGTTGTGCAGGTGCTCGACAATGGCCCAGGCAATGCTGATTCCGTCGTAAGTACTGGTGCCCCGCCCGATTTCGTCCATCAGCACCAGGCTGCGGTCCGAGAGATTGTTCAGAATGCTGGCCGTTTCGGTCATCTCCACCATAAAGGTGCTTTCACCCTTACTAAGGTTGTCGGAAGCGCCTACTCGGGTGAAAATCTTGTCGATGACGCCGATGGTGGCCGCGTCGGCGGGCACGAAGGAGCCGATTTGAGCCAGGAGCACAATTAGGGCCGTCTGGCGCAGCAAAGCCGATTTGCCGGCCATATTAGGCCCGGTGATGACCACAATCTGCTGCTCCTCCTGGTCGAGGCAAATGTCGTTGGGAATGTAGGCCTCGCCGGGCGGCAACTGCCGCTCAATCACCGGGTGGCGGCCGGCCCGGATGTCGAGCAGGGTCGAGTCGTTGACAACGGGCTTCACGTAGCGCTGCTGCCGGGCCGTAGCGGCAAAGGAAGCCAGGCAGTCGATGATGCCGATGGCACGGGCATTTTGCTGAATCTGGGGCACAAAGTCCATGGCCGACAAGACCAGCTCGTTGTAGAGGTTCTGCTCAATGACGAACAGGCGCTCCTCGGCGTGCAGAATTTTCTCCTCGTAGGTTTTGAGCTCCTCGGTAATATACCGCTCGGCATTCACCAGGGTTTGCTTCCGAATCCAGGTGGTGGGCACCTTGTCTTTGTGGGCGTTGGTGACTTCGAGGTAGTAGCCGAATACCTTGTTGTAGGCCACCTTCAAGGACGAGATACCGGTATTCTGGATTTCGCGCTGCTGGAGCTGAAACAGGTAGTCCTTGCCCGAGAAGGCAATGCTGCGCAGCTCATCCAGCTCCGCGTCGATGCCCTCATTGAGCACGTTGCCCTGGTTGGTGAGAATGGGCGCGTCGGGCCGGATTTTGGCTTTGATTTCCTCCCGCAGCGTCTCGCAGGCGTTGAGCTGGTCGGCCAGCTTCTGCAGGGCCCGCATGCCCGAGCCAGCCAGCAGCCCCCGAATCGGGCTGATGGCGTCGAGGGCGCGGCTCAGCTGGAGCAGCTCCCGGGGATTGATGCGGCGCACGGCCACCTTGGAAATCAAACGTTCCAGGTCGTTGATTTGCTTGAGGTGCTGCACCAGCTCATCGAGCAGCTCAGGGTTTTGCAACAGGCCCTCTACCGTGTCGAGGCGGCGCTGAATCTGCACGGGCTCCTTGAGCGGCAGCACCACCCACTTGCGCAAGAGGCGGGCCCCCATCGGCGTCACGGTCTGGTCCAGAATGTCAATCAGCGGGACGCCGCCGGGGTGCTGGGCGTGGACCAGCTCCAGGTTGCGGACCGTAAACCGGTCGAGCCAGACGTACTTGTCTTCCTCCAGGCGGCCGATGCTGGCAATGTGGCCGACCTCATCGTGCTTGGTTTCGGCCAGGTAGTGCAGAATGCAGCCCGCCGCGGTAATTCCTTCCTTGAGCCCATCAATACCAAAGCCTTTGAGCGAAGTCGTATTGAAGTGGCGGGTGAGGGTTTCGTAGGTATAGTCGTAGCCAAACACCCACTCGTCGAGGGCATAGTGGCAGAAATCGGGGCCGTAGTGCTGCTCAAACTCCGAGCGGCTTTTCTTGCAGAACAAGACTTCGGCCGGGGAGAAATTCTGCAGCAGCTTGCCTAGGTAGGCATGGTCGCCCTGGGCCACTAGGAATTCGCCGGTACTGATGTCGAGAAAGGAAATGCCGCACTCCTGCTTGCCGAAATGCACGGCCGCCAGGTAGTTGTTGCTTCGGCGCTCCAGCACATTGTCGTTAAAGGACACACCGGGCGTGACCAGCTCGGTAATGCCGCGCTTGACGAGGCCCTTGGCCTGCTTGGGGTCTTCGAGCTGGTCGCAGATGGCCACGCGCTGCCCGGCCCGCACGAGCTTGGGCAGGTAGTTGTCGAGGGCGTGGTGGGGAAAGCCGGCCAATGGGGTTTCCGACGAGGTGCCGGCCCCGCGCTTGGTCAGGGTGATGTCCAGGATGCGGGAGCTGGTCACAGCATCCTCGCCGAAGGTTTCGTAGAAGTCGCCGACGCGGAACAAGAGCAACGCGCCGGGGTGCTGCTCTTTTAATTGATAATACTGCTTCATCAGCGGCGTATCAATCACCGGGGCGGGCCCCAGCGTGCCGTGCATGGGCACCGGCTTCTTAGGAGTAGAGGCAGTACGCAAAGGAATCAGAAAGAATAAGGCGCTGAGAAAGCGCAGGAGTTACTATAGAAAGGACTACTTGCCAACAGCGGCGGCCGGAACCGCAGTTCCTTGGCCGGTGGCCTATCCGGCGGCGCATCCTACCTTTGGGCAAAATACCTGGCTGGCAATGCGCAAAAGAACAATGGAAGAGCTGAACCGGCTCTCGGTGGCAGACTTCAAAAGTACGCAAAAATTCCCCCTTACCCTGGTGCTCGACAACGTGCGCAGCCTGCACAACGTGGGCTCGGCTTTCCGCACCGCCGACGCCTTTGCCATCGAGAAAATCTGGCTTTGTGGCATCACCGGGCGGCCCCCGCAGCGCGAAATCACCAAGACGGCCCTGGGCTCTACTGAGTCGGTGGTGTGGGAATATGCCCCGACCACGGTGGAGGCTATTCAGCAGCTCAAGGCAGCGGGCTACGTGGTGGTGGCCGTGGAGCAAACCGACGGCAGCCAACTGCTACCCACTTTCCAGCCCGCCCCCGAGCAGCCCTACGCCCTGGTGATGGGCAACGAGGTATTCGGGGTAGACGACGATGTACTGGCTTTGTGCGACGCGGCCGTAGAAATTCCGCAGTTCGGTACCAAGCACTCCTTGAATGTAAGCGTGGCGGCCGGCGTGGTACTATGGGACTTCATCAGTAAGCTCGGCGCTGATTTGCCGGCTTAACAGGAATTAATAACGCTATACCGACTTCGCAGATCCAGCCGCTTTATTCAAGAATCAATATAATAAACAAATAAAGTATACAATAAACAAACAAAACACGGACGTACGCTGGAAGGTTAGAAGCTAATTCACAGGGGTTTATTAGATTTGAAAACGGCCAATTTATGAGCCGCAGCACCTTCTGCCTTTCTTTTCTACCCTTTTCCTATGAAGTTAACTTCTACCCTGTCCACGTACCGGGGCTTGGCCCTGGCGGCTTTGCTGGCGGTTCCGGCCCTGGCTTCGGCCCAAACCGAGCCGCTTGACAAGGCGCTAAGCCAGCTGGCCGCCCAACGCAGCCGCCTGGGCCTGGGCGAGACGGACCTGACCAATCCCGCCGTTACCAACCAGTACACTGACAAGCACAACGGCGTTACGCACATCTACCTGCGGCAGCGCCACCAGGGAATTGAAATCATCAACGCCGTGGCCGACGCCCACGTGACGTCTGCCGGCAAAGTAACAGCCCTGCACAGCAGCTTTCTGCCCAACGTAGCCACTGCTGCCCGCGCCACGACGCCCAACCTCACGCCTGCTCAGGCCGTAGGAGCCGCCGCCCGCGCCCTGCAGGTAGCCGCTCCGCGTAGCCTGAGCGCTGAAGTAGAAACTACCCCCGCCGAAGGTGTGACCTTCAATGATGGCGGTATCTCCCAGGACAACATCAAGGCCAAGCTTATGTACCTGCCCGTGGAAGGCGGGGAGCTGCGCTTGGTGTACGACGTGCTGCTGTGGCCCCTCAGCGGCGACGACGCCTGGTCGGTGCGCATAGATGCCCGCACCGGCGCCCTGGTCGACAAGTATTCCTACTCGGTGCACGAGCCCGTATCGTTTGCCCAGCTTACCGAGCGGGCCATGCAGGTAATGAAGCTGCCCGAGCCGGCGCCCACGCAGGCCAGCAAGGTGAACGTGCCCAACAGCTACAACGTGCTGCCGATTACCGTCGAAAGCCCTAACCATGCTTCCCACCAGCTTGTGGCCAACCCCGCCGATGCCTTGGCCTCGCCCTTTGGCTGGCACGATGAGAACGGCGTCGCCGGTCCGGAGTACACCATTACGCGCGGCAATAACGTGCACGCCTACGATGACCGCAACGGCCGGAACGTATACCTGGCTAACTCCAGCGTAAGCCCCGACGGCGGACCCAACCTCGAGTTCAACTTTCCCTACGACCCGAACCTGCGCCCGTTGGGCAACGTGAAGGCTTCGATTACCAACCTGTTTTACTGGAACAATCAGATGCACGACATCATGTTCCGCAAAGGGTTTACGGAGGCGGCGGCCAACTTCCAACAGAAAAACTACACCGGCCTGGGTCTGGGCAACGACCAGGTGAAGGCAGAAGGCCAGGACGGCGCCCGTCTCAACAACGCCAACTTTGACACGCCGCCCGATGGTACGCGCGGCAAAATGCAGATGTACAATTGGAGCCCCGCCCCCGGCGCTCTCATTGTCGCGTCGCCGGCCTCGGTAGCCGGCACCTACGCCGCCGGCCAGGCCGACTTTGGCCGGACCGTCAACTCGCTGGGGGCCAACTACCGCGGCAAGCTGGTATTGGTAAACGACGGCTCGGCGAAACCTTCGCGCGGTTGCAACGGGCCGCTGCTGAACCCGGCCGCGCTGAATGGCAACATTGCCGTAATTGACCGGGGCAAGTGCACCTTCGCCTCGAAAATTCAGCTGGCTCAGGCCGCTGGCGCCCGCATGGTCGTGGTGGTCGACACCACCGGTAGCGCTACCGTGGGTGACATGACCGGCGCCTCGCCCGACACCGTAGGCATTCGGATTCCGTCGGTACTCATTCCCCAGGCCCTCGGCAACCGACTGAAGCAGGCTATGGAAGGCGGCAACGTCATGGTGGGCGGCACTGGTGGCCCCGGCCCCGATGGTGACTTCGACAATGGCATCGTAGCCCACGAATACGGCCACGGTGTTTCTAACCGCCTCACTGGTGGTGGCACGGCTACTTGCTTGCCCTCGTATTCTGGCCCTACGCTTTACGAAACGATGGGCGAAGGCTGGAGCGACTTTTTCGGCCTGTGGATAACCACCAAGCCCGGCGACGTAGGAACCACGGCCCGCGGGGTCGGAACGTACGCCATAAACCAGCCCGCCAACGGCCCGGGCATCCGCCGCAAGCCTTACTCGACCGACTTCGCGGTCAACAATCATACCTATGCCTTCATCGGCCTGGGCGCAAGTCAATACTCGGAGACCCACGACGTGGGTGAGGTATGGACCGCCGTACTGTGGGACTTGAACTGGGCTCTGATTGGTAAGTACGGCTACAACACCGACCTGACGGCCAGCACCGGCGGCAACAACATCTGCCTGCAGCTGGTACTCGACGGCTGCAAGCTGCAGAAGTGCGTTCCCGGCTTCCTCGACGGCCGCGACGCCATCCTGAAAGCCGACAGCCTCAACAACCGCGCGGCTAACTCGGCCTTGATCTGGCAGGTATTTGCTCGCCGCGGCATGGGTATCGACGCTGTGCAAGGCAGCGTCAGGGTGGACGACAACACGGCCGGCTTCCAGCTGCCGACCGTTCTGAGCTCACAGAAAGCTCTAAACGAGAAGCTGGTGGAAGTGTATCCTAACCCGGCTCAAAACCAGCTGACCGTGCGTACGCAGGTGAGCAGCACGGTGCCGGTGCAGGTAGAACTGCTGACGGTACTGGGCCGTACGGTGCTGACGACTTCGGCTGCCGCTGCCCGTATCCAGGCCGAAGGCATCCGCCTGAACACCACCGAGCTGGCTAACGGCATCTACGTGGTGCGCCTGACCACTTCGGAAGGTACGATTACCAAAAAAGTGATGGTGCAGCACTAAGTCCTGCCCACGCACGTTTGCGTATACTAAAAACCCGTCTGGCCTGTGCCGGGCGGGTTTTTTGTGGTTAATTGCTTTCACCCATTGCCGGCTTTATGGCTTCCGACCTTCCCACTTCTACCGATATAGCGCTACTGGCGCTGCGCCCCGTGCTGCCCACTGCGCTAGGTGCCGAACCCGAATCCACGGCCGGCGACTTCCTGCACCGCACCCTGCGGCCGGTTCTCAAGCTGCAGAATGAGCTGCTGCTGCTACTCGTAGCCGACTTCCTGCGCGAGCATCATGTTGCCTTTCGCACGCGCGACGCGGCCGAGCAGCTGCGCATGATAACCGAGCTGCTGGGCCGCAACGTGAAGCTGCGCTACACCATCATTGGCGCGGTCGTCGGGCTGTTTACGCGCGCCGAGCAGGAGTTTTACCGCCAGCACCGCTCCGAAGTCAACCGCCGCCTGCTGGAATTGGCCACCCAGCGCGTAAATAGCCAGCTACCCGCCGTGGCTGCCCTGCTAACTGCCCCGGAAGCCGCCTAACAATGCAAAACCACTACCACACGCTGGGAGTGGACGAGCAGGCCACCCCCGACGATATCCGGCGGGCCTACCGCCGCTTGGTGCTGCTCACGCACCCCGACCGTACCACCGACCCGGCGGCGCACGGCCGGTTTCTGCTCATCAACGAAGCCTACGATGTGCTCAGCAACCCGGCCCGCCGCCGCGGCTACGACGCCCTGCTGGAAGCTTCCCGCTCCCCGCCCCCACCCCGCCCTCCCGCACCCGCGGCCGGTACCTACGCTACGCGGGTAACTCCTCCCCGTCGCGGTCGGCCGGCTGGTTATGCAACGCAACGCCCCCGGGCTGCACCAATCAATTTCGGAGTGTACCAGAAGCCCATTCGGGTATGGGGAAAAATACTCCTGCTCCTGGGTTTGCTGGTCGTCGTCGACTATTACGGGCTGCGGTACACCACGACGGCCACCTTTCTGAGTGCAACCATCTACGACGGCGGGGCCGACACCTACGTCGTACGGACCAGCAAGGGCCGCTTTCTGACCAGCGGCGACTATACTTCCGGCAAGACGGATCTGGCCGGTTCAGTCCAGTTGCGGGTGTCGCTGCTGTTTCGCTTCATCCGGGAAGCCCGGATGCTACCGGCGGGGCCACCGCTGCCGGTGCTGTTTCGGCACCAGGCGCTGTTTGCCTTCACCGGGCTGCTGGTGCTGGCCGCGGGCTTCACCCAAGGCAAGTTATTAGGAGACGCTGGCCGGGTGAATGCCGCAATTTTTGCCACGTCGTTTGCCTTATTGGTTGTGGTTCTGATACTGCGGGTTTAACGACGTAGTTCAGGCCCACAAAAAAGCCTGCTCTAGTACTGGAGCAGGCTTTTTTGTGTTGGTCCAAAGCAGTTTAGTCGTACTGCGAGTCGCGCAGGTGCACCGGGGGGCTTTTCTTGCGCAGGCGCATGTTGAGCAGCTCCACCAGCAGGGAAAAGAACATAGCGAAATAGACGTAGCCCTTCGGAATTTCCTTGTGGAAGGCTTCCATGACCAGCATGATACCAATCATAATCAGGAACGAGAGAGCCAGCATCTTGATGGTAGGATTCTTATTGACAAAGTCGGCAATGTAGCCCGAGAAGGCCAGCATGACGCCCATAGCCAGAATAACGGCCAGAATCATTACCAGCACATTGTCGACCAAGCCCACGGCCGTCAGGATGGAGTCAAACGAGAAGACAATGTCGATAATCACAATCTGCAGAATCACGCGGGCCATGCTGTCGAATTTGCCTTCGCTGGCACTGTCTTCCTCACCCTGCAGCTTGGTATGAATCTCCGTGGTGCTCTTGCTGAGCAGAAACAAGCCCCCGATCAGCAGAATAATGTCGCGGCCCGACACGCCGAAGTTGGGCTCCAGGAAGGGCAGATTCAGCGTGAAGAGCGGGTCCTTGAGACTCACAATCCACGAGATGCTCAGCAGCAGCCCGATGCGGAACAGCAGGGCTAGCAGCAGCCCGATGGTCCGGCCCCGCTTCTGCTGGTCGTGGGGCAGCTTATTGACGACAATGGAAATGAAGATAATGTTGTCGATGCCCAGCACGATTTCCATGAACGTCAGCGTGAGCAGACTAATCCAAGTGGCGGGGCTGGAAAAAGCAGATATGTCAAACACGGCGTGAATGTGAAAAATGTGGAAAATGTGTTTCTAATGTGCAAATGAATCCTGTGCTGATGTGCTACTGCATGGCGACACTTGAAGCCTCAAATCAGTAGCGCATTACTCACATTCAACCCCATTCGCACAGTAGCAACCGCTACTTCATATTCACGAACTGCAAAGGCTGACCAATTTCAGAGACCTTCTGGCGCAGTAGGGCAATGACCTGCTGCAGGTCGTCAATCTTCTTGGCCGACACCCGGATTTGCTCGTCCTGGGTTTGGGCATCCACCTTTATTTTGCTGTCTTTGATGAGCTTCATGATTTTGCGGCTGGCTTCCTTGTCGATACCGGCCCGCACCTTGACGGTTTTCTTAACCATAGCTCCGCTGGGCTGCTCCTCGGCCGAAAAATCCAGGCAGGTACCGTCGAGGCCCTGCTTCACGACCCGGCCTAGCAGAATGTCTTCCAGCGCCTTCACCCGCATGGAGTTTTCGGAGCTGAGTTGAATGGTGTTGGCTTTCTTGTCGAGCTCAATACCCCCCTTGGTGTCGCGCAGGTCGTAGCGGGTCTGCAGCTCTTTTTTGGCGGTATTTACCGCGTTTTCCAGGGTTTGCGGGTCTACTTTGCTTACAATGTCAAACGAAGGCATGGTCGTGGGTTGGGAGTGAAAGGATGGTGGCCGGCCCCGGGCCAGTGGAGCCGGAGCGGGCACCTCACCGGCATACGTGCGCCGGCGCGGGAAGTGGCAAAAGTATCAAATGCCCGCGGCAACCCACCTAGATTTTTCGGTGCCTATTCCCCAACTTGCCTTTTTCCCTTTGGTTATGCCCGTTCGCGCCCCGCACTCCCCCGCCGACTTTGCCGCCTATTACCAGCTGCGCTACCAGGTGCTGCGCCAGCCCTGGAACCAGCCGCCCGGCTCCGAGCGGGCCGACGACGATGAGGCCCCCACGACCATCCACGCGCTATTCGCCACCGACGAAGGCCACGTGGCGGGCGTAGGCCGCCTGCACCCCTCGGGCCCGCACCAGGCGCAGGTGCGCTATATGGCCGTAGACCCAGCCTTGCAGGGCCAGGGAATCGGGCAGCAGGTGCTGAAATACCTGGAAGAAGCCGCCCGCCAGCAGGGTCAGACCGAGTGCATCCTGCACGCCCGCCAGCAGGCCGTACCGTTCTATGAACGACTGGGCTACCACGTTGTGGCACCATCTCACCTGCTGTTTGGCACCGTCCAGCACTATCTGATGCGCAAGGACTTATAGCACAAAAGCGGTTCCCCTACGTTTATGGCGTGGCCAGTAGCCTTGCGCAAAAGCGTCCTGATCCGACGAACTTCTCCTAGTCCTGGAGCTAGAATTTTTCCTGGCCCCGGAGCAGGTCGAAGTACAGGCGAAAGTCGCCGAGCAGGGAGTACCACGGGTGCTGAAAGGTAGCCGGCCGGTTGCGCTCCACGAAGAAGTGCCCTACCCAGGCAAAGCCGTAGGCCGCCACGATGCCCAGCGGAATCAGGTTGAAGCGCTGCCAGAAGGCAGCCAGCCCCAGGGCCAGCAAAAACAGCGTAGTGCCAATGAAGTGCAGAATGCGGGTACCCCGCTTGCTGTGCTCCCGCAGGTAGCGCGGGTAAAATTCGGCGAAGGTGAGCGGGACGGCAGACATGGTAGTGGGGTTATACCGTAAAGAAACCTAACTTTTCACCCAATATCCAGTTCTTTTCCGCCCATTCCTTTCGTTATGGAGCAATCCTTCGATGTAGCCACCCTGGTGGGTATCTACAACCAAATCAACCATTACGGCCGCACCAACGGCATGCAGCTTACTGTGGCCAGCCCCGGCCAAGTAGAGTACAGCATGAGTGTGCGGCCCGAGCACCTGTCGTCGCCGGGCACCTGCCACGGGGGCGTTATTGCCGGCCTGATGGACTCGGCCCTGGGCGCGGCAGCTCTTACCCTGGCCTTTCAGACTGGGGAGCTGGTGTCCACAGTAGAGTTCAAAATCAACTACCTGCACCCCGTACGGCTGCAGGACCACCTCGTGGCCCGGGCCCGCGTCGACCACTCGGGTAAAACCCTGGTGGTGAGCAGCGCCGAAATAGTCTGTTTGAACCGGGAGCTGGTCGTGGCCCGTGGCATGGGCACCTTCAACCGCTACCCCGCCGATAAGCGCGACTTCCACCGCCTGCTCTTCCCCGACACCGACAATACCCCCGTCGACCTGTAGTGCAGAGGTGCATAAGCAAAAAAGCCGGCCGTTTCCACTGTGGAAACGGCCGGCTTTTCAATTAAACGAATGACTGAGCTACACTTAGAGCAGGTCGGAGGAGGCCGACTCGTGCTCGTGCTCTTCGTACTCGTCGTTGTCGCCGTCCTGAGGCGGCTGCACCTTGCGTACGTTGCGGGCGCAATCTTCGTCGCGGTGGTTGCGGCCCACCGTGAATTCCACCCAGTCGCCTTCGCGCAGGTCGTTGAAGTCGCCCTCGGCCATATCGGCGTAGCTGAAGAACAGGTTGTTTGGCGGCATTACCACGAAGCCAAAGCCATTCTTGAGGTTCTTGATGGTGCTGATGCCCACCGTACCCACCGGACCAGCGGCCGTGGGGCCCGTAGGGCGCACGGGCTTCACCGAGGGGAAAGCCACCGGCTCGGGCTGATTCACGAACAGGCTTTCAATGAGCTCGTCGCTGCTGGCCAGGCCATTATCAATCACGTCGTGCATAGCTACGGGGTAGGTCACGTGCTCCAGCAACTGCTGGGAAGCGCGGGTTACCCGGTTTTCGCCTTTGAAATCCACGTACTTGAAGTCCCAGTTCAGCAGCATGACGCGGGTGCCGATGGTGTTGAGCTTCTTGATCAGGGGCACGTAGTCGGAGTCGCCGGCGATGAGCACAATCACGTCGAAGCTTTTGTGCAGGGCCAGTTCCAGGGCTTCCAAAGCCAGCCACACGTCGATACCCTTTTCCTGCAACCGACCGTCGCGGGTTTTCAGGGGCATGTAGTGCGTGGCAATGCTCAGGTTCATTAAAATATCGTCCAGCAACCGGTCGTGGAACAGCCGGTCTTTGTCGCGGGCTTCCGTAGCAGACAAGCGGCCCCGGAAGAAATGAGCGTCGGTAATCTGACTCAGACGGACGTCCACATCTTCTTCTTCAGCCACTTGGTGCCGAATATACTCGTGCAGGCCTTCGAGACTGATTCGGGCCTTGCGCTCGTGCTGGAAGTAGTAGTAATCACTGATTTTCAGGAAATAATTACCGTCGTAAAAGACGCCTATCCTTATCAGTGGGCTATTCATCTGGTTCATACAAAAAAGCTTTAATGCGAGAGGTGTGCAATCAGGGCAGGGAAGAGAATTGAGGTTGAAATGCTAGACTAGCATGACCAAATATACAAAGTACAGGTCGTAGGCTAGTCGCGGTATGACGGCAACCTTTCGGCTATCACATTAACATGTGACGAACGCAAGGTACTGGAAGACCAGTTTGTGTTGTGAATTGTCGGCTTAGGGGCTAAGGATGGACAATAAACATCCTGTCATTCATAAAATCCTATATTCATTCCGGCCTTCCCTCTGTGAAGATGCCTCTGCTCAGAACAATATTAGCAAAAATGAATCTTACTATACCGTCTGCTCAGTGCAATTTTCAAAAGACTACCCTGATGGGTGCGAAACTAACAGCTTAATCATGTCAGTGCAAATTTTCTTGCCAAACTATAATTTCCACCCTCTGAATGGGCAATAAACCGCGTTGGCCGCACCCATTTAACCAGGTTGGTGAAACTAACTCGTGCCCTGATATATATCCGTGTAAACATAGCTATAGTGCAACTATATACAAAAAATTACAGGATTTGTGATATCCTAGTCTGCTCCGCTCTTCCTTCCACCCCCAGTTCTGTGAACATACCTCTTTTTGCAGAAGATTCCCATTTATCCGGATTTATACTTGTCCGTTCACCGCTAAAATGGGTCTGTTATTCGCTGCAGCAATTCGGTAAAGCAGCCATAGTTAGAACTTCATGCCGGCCACAATAAGCGCCAGCACCAAAACCGCGTAGCCTACACAAATTCCTACTTCCATCAGGTTGCCGGAGGTAGAGCCAGTCCGGATCAGGGGCAGCTTAAACGAGTAGTCGGACAAGGGCATAAACCATTTCACCCCGGCCTTGGTCAGCGAGTCGGCCACGAGGTGGGAAGCGTAGCCGGCCCCGGCAAAGTGGGCCACCCCGTGCCAGCCCAGGGTATTGTTGGCCAGGTAGCCAATGTAGGTCCACAGGGCGGTGGCCCAGATGGTATGCGTCCAGGTGCGGTGCGACGTGTAAGGTGCCAACGCCACGAAGGTGCCCAGCAGGCTCAGCCACAAAAACCCGAAGTAGAGTCCGGCCAGACCCGTACAGATGCCGGTAAACATCAGGGCCAGCTTACGGGCCGAGCCGCCCTGCATGGCCACCCCGATGAGCCCGAAGGCTAGGGCCGCGGTGAAGCCCATACGCCTATCGGAGGTACCGAGGGGCAGCATATAGTGGGTGTAGCCGGCCAGACCCAAAGCCCCCAGGGCGAAGGCAAAGCGCACGTAGTTCTGGGAGAAACTCAGGCGCTTGCTCAGCCGGGAACTGGGGTGGTCGAGGTCGGGGGCCAGGGCCGAAAACCCCGCCAGGGCAATGCCCGCTGGCGAGAAAGGCACGCCCGCCACGAGGCCGCCGACGGCCACGCCGGTAATCAGGCCGATGGCCAAGTGAGAAGAGCCGCGCACGGAAGGAGCTTACGAGGGATAATACAAAGCGCGAAGGTACGCGGCCCGGCGGCTAGTTGGGCACCGGCAGCAGATACACAATTTCCGTCTCCTGGGGCGGCTCGGGGGCTACGGCCGGACGGGCCGGGTAGCGGGCGGCCTTGCGACGGGCCTGGCTGAGCTTAGACCAGGCGTGGTTGAGGGTTTGCCAACGCACCCAGGCGTCGAAATTGAAGTCTTGATCTTCAGCGGGGTTCTGAGTGGGGTCCATACGCAACAGGTTAAAAATCGGGAATTGAAGCGGCGGGCAAAGCAAAGCAAAGACCAATTTATAACTTTTCCGCCAACTCAACCGCAACCTTTTTTCATTCGGGCTTCGCGGAAACTTTCGGACCTTGCCGATGGTATTGCTTAGCACCCATATCTACACCCTGCCCGACCGGATTTATCTTCGGCCGGGCTTCTCCCTTTTGCCTGTCCTCTAGCCGCTCGTCGTTTTGAAGGTTTCCGACTTCCTCCAGCTTTACTCCCTCGACCCCACCGTGCTGACCGTGGGAGCCCGCCTGAACCCGGCCACCGCCAACTCCGTGCGAGCCAAAGCGGCCCAGACCGAGGCCAGCACGGCCCGCATCCACCTGCGCGGCCTCGTGGGCTCCCAGGACGCCGTATTAGCTGCGGCCCTGCACCAGGAGTTTCCCGACCAGCATCACCTGTTTATCCTGCACGACCGGGAAGAGGCGGCCTATTTCCTGGCCGACCTCCAGCACCTGCTGCCCGAGGAGGAGCCCCTGCTGTTTCCGAGCTCTTACAAGCGCCCCTACGCCTTCGACGAGACGGAAAACGCCAACGTGCTGATGCGGGCCGAGGTGCTCAACAAACTCAACTCCCACCGCGGACCCAAAACCAAAGCCGAACAGGCCTCCGAGGATGCCGACGACGCCCTGCCCGAAGGCGCCGAAAAGAGCAAGAAAGGCAAGAAAATCAGCGTGAAGGACACGGCCGGGGCCCTGATTGTGTCTTACCCCGAAGCCTTATTCGAGAAGGTTATCAACAAGAAAAGCTTAGTTGCCAACACCTTTATTGTGAAGGTCGGCGACAAGCTCGACGTGAACTTTATCAGCGACATGCTGGCTGAGTACGACTTCGAGCGGAGCGACTTCGTGTACGAGGCCGGCCAGTTTGCCGTGCGCGGCGGTATCGTGGATATCTTCAGCTACGCCAACGAGCTGCCCTACCGCATCGAGCTGTTCGGCGACGAGGTGGAAACCATTCGGACCTTCGACCCCGAAAGCCAGCTGTCGGTGGAAAAGCGGCAGCAGGTGAGCATCATCCCTAACGTGCAAACCAAGCTGCTACAGGAAACTCGGGAGGCCTTTCTGGACTTCATTCCCCGCAACACCGCCATCTGGGCCAAGGACGTGCGCCAGACCCTGGACATCGTGGAGGAATCCTTCGACCGGGCCGAGGCGGGCTTCAAGGAAATGCTGGCCTCGGCCGGGGGCGTGCAGATTGTGAGCAAGCCCGAGGACTTGTTCGAGTCGGGCAAGACGTTTAAGAAGCTGCTGGAAAACTTTCCCATCGTGGAGTTCGGCAAACGCTTCCACTTCAAGGCCGGCTCCGAGGAATTTACCTTTAGCGCCAAGCCCCAGCCTTCCTTCAACAAGGACTTCAGCCGCCTGGTCAAGAACCTGCACGACAACCAGGAAAAGGGCTTTACCAACGTCATTGCCGCCGAATCCGTTAGGCAGGCCGACCGGCTGCGCACCATCTTCGACGAGCTGGATAACAACGTGCAGTTTCAGCACCTGCTGCTAGGCTTGCGCGAGGGGTTCGTGGACGACACGCTCAAGCTCGTGGTGTATACCGACCACCAGCTGTTCGAGCGGTTCTACCGGGCTCAGGAAGGCCGGAAGTTCTCCAAGAAAAAGGCCTTGACCCTAAAGGAGCTGCGCACCCTGGTGCCCGGCGACTACGTGGTGCACCAGGACTACGGCATTGCCCGCTTCGCCGGCCTGACCCAGGTTGAAATCAACGACCGGCTGCAGGAAGCCATCCGCTTGGTGTACCGCGACGACGACGTGCTGACCGTCAGCATCCACGCCCTGCACAAGATTGCCAAGTACTCCGGGGCCGAGGGCACGCCGCCGACGATGAGCAAGCTGGGCTCGCCGGAGTGGGAAAACAAGAAGAAGTCGGTTAAGAAAAAGGTCAAGGACATTGCCGCCGAGCTGATCCGCCTCTACGCCAAGCGCAAAACCGCCCCCGGCCACGCCTTCGCCCGCGACTCCTTTATGCAGGCCGAGCTGGAATCGAGCTTCATCTACGAAGACACGCCCGACCAGGCCAAGGCCACCGAGGACGTGAAGCACGACATGGAGCAGCCCCACCCCATGGACCGCCTGGTGTGCGGCGACGTGGGCTTCGGCAAAACCGAGGTAGCCATCCGGGCCGCGTTTAAGTCGGTGGCCGATGGCAAGCAGGCGGCCGTGCTGGTGCCCACCACCATCCTGGCCATGCAGCACTACAAAACCTTCCGCGAGCGGCTCGCCAATCTGCCCGTGACGGTGGAGTACGTGAACCGCTTCAAGAGCACCAAGCAAATCAAGGAGACCCTGGCCCGGGTGGCCGAGGGCAAAACCGACATCCTCATCGGCACCCACCGCCTCACCAACAAGGACATCAAGTTCAAGGACCTGGGCCTGCTCATCATCGACGAAGAGCAGAAGTTTGGGGTCAAGACCAAGGACAAGCTCAAGGAGCTGAAGGTGAACGTGGACACGCTGACTCTCTCGGCCACGCCCATTCCGCGCACCCTGCACTTCTCCCTGATGGGCGCCCGCGACCTGTCGGTCATTGCCACGCCCCCACCGAACCGCCAGCCGGTGCAGACCGAGCTGCACGTCTTCGATGAGCTGCTGGTGCGCGACGCCGTGGCCCGCGAATTGAAGCGCGGCGGACAGGTATTCTTCGTGCACAACCGCGTGAAGGACATCGACGAGCTGGCCAACATGATTCTGCGCCTCGTGCCCGATGCCCGCGTGACCACCATCCACGGCCAGATGGAAGGCGACCAGCTCGAAAAGCGCATGATGAAGTTCGTCGACGGCGAGTACGACGTGCTGGTGAGCACCAACCTGATTGAGTCGGGCCTCGACATTCCCAACGCCAACACCATCATCATCAACCGGGCCCACATGCACGGCCTCTCCGACCTGCACCAGATGCGGGGCCGCGTGGGCCGCTCCAACAAAAAGGCCTACTGCTACCTGCTCACCCCGCCCGTGGCCGGCCTGCCCAGTGATGCCCGCAAGCGCCTGAGCACCCTGGAGGAATTCTCCGACCTCGGCGACGGATTCAAGGTGGCCATGCGCGACCTCGACATCCGGGGCGCGGGCAACCTGCTGGGCGGCGAGCAGTCAGGCTTTATCAACGACCTGGGCTTCGAAACCTACCACCAGATTCTGGACGAGGCCGTGCAGGAGCTCAAGGAAACCGAGTTCCGCGACCTGTTCCTCGGCGACCCCACCCAGCGCCTGCAGGAAGCCGCCGCCACCAAGGGCCCCAAGGAGTGCAACATCGAAACCGACCTGCAAATCCTCATCCCCGACCACTACGTGAGCAACGTCTCGGAGCGCCTGCAGCTCTATAGCAAGCTCGACCGGGTGAAAGGCCCCGAGGAGCTGCGCAAGCTCGTGGCCGGCATCGTGGACCGCTTCGGCCCCCTGCCCGCCGAAGTGGAGCAGCTAGCCGACATCGTGCGCCTGCGCTGGCAGGCCTGCCAGGTGGGCTTCGAAAAGCTCACCCTCAAGAAGAACCTGCTCAAAGGCTACATCCCGGCCACCAACAACGAGGCCTACTTCCAGGGCGAAACCTTCGGCACCATTCTTAACTACATTCAGACCCACCCCCGCTCCGCCTCCATGAAGGAGCGCAAGGAACAGCTCATCATCAGCATTGAAGAGGTGAAAAGCGTGGGTGCCGCCAAGCGGATTCTGAGTGAGTTAGGGAGTGAGGAGAAGGTGGGAGTGTAAACTTTGTAGAAATAACAGAAGAATAGAAAAGGCCTGGTATTTTGTACCAGGCCTTTTCTATTCTTCTGTTATTTCTAATGAAATATATTTTTCACCAATTCTTTTTCCCTTCGCTACTACAACAACAGGATCCCCGCTATGCAAACTATTGGTATACTCAGTGTTTTCTAAGGGAGATTTTCCTAGTATTTTAATTCTAGGTTTTGACATAACACGATTGTTATCATCACCACTAAACACTATAGCGTTTCCTAATCTACTATCTGTATTCAGATGATATACATGGATTTTATACTCCTTTGGCTCATCATCTTGTTCAATATCATTCTCAATTGATTCAATATAAGATGCTGCACTATCTATTACAATCTTAGCATCTTGGTCTATACTTTTTATTAAATGTTTATTGGAAGAACTATACACATTAGCAAATTCAATTACATCAAAGTCAACACCCAACGACTCAACAGCTTTTTCCAGCGAAGAAACTACTTTACCTATATCTTTTTTAAGCAATTCATTTAATTCTTCATCAGTAGCATCTTTCTTAGAACCAACAGTCAACCTTAACGCCCTAAACTGCTCTTTTATAACATCATAATTAGGAGCGTTGACAACTTCGGAACTAGCAGAAAAAACAGAGGTCAACTCCTGCCCCAAACCATTTAAGCAATAATCAAGAAAGTCGGTTTGAAACTTTACAATTTGCTTTTCAACTCCTACTGATTGCTGACCCGAAGGCAATTTTAACTCAAAATTCATCTTAAAGCTACCCTCTGTTGATGGTTGTTGCAAAACCCTCACCTTGCTAGATAGCTTCAAACTATTAATTGAATTTTCTAGGATATATGAAAAAGCATTAGCAATAACGCTTGCTTGTGATGTAACGGCCATGTTATTGTCCGCAAGCTTTCCAGTAAGCCTAATATTATATTTAAGACCCAGCTTTTTATTTAATTCAGGACAAAAACTATCTACTGACGGATAATAATTAATAGGAAAGTCGGCTATTGGTATAGTATAATACACTTCGGTATTAGAATCATAATTTTTTTCTACAATGTATACTTCGTCAGAAACCTCGAAAAAGTTTCTATACGTTATTTGTTTTGACAGGAACGAATCAAACGCATTATTAGAAATGGATAGATGAGCAAAATAAATTATATCATCATCACTTTCTTGATCATGATTAAGGTATGACCCTATCACTCTATGGCCATGTTTATTTAAGCCAGTGAATAATATTGGATATTCGTCATATATAAGATTATCTCTTTCAGAAACAATCTTAGCAACCCCAATACCAGCCACTAAATTTTTATCAAAGTCAAACATATTGCTTTATTTAGAAGGCTCTTGAACAAGCGTATTCACAAACGCAACCCGAACAGGGTCTCCATTTATTTGCAACATGGATATATCAAAAGTATCTGATTTATAAAAATCATGATGACTCTCGTGTCCATGCTGTGGCGTGTGCTTTACACGTCCTGAACCATCAGAAAAACAAAATTCACTATAGAAGAATTCGATATTCGGAGCATATTTTTTCTGTTTCATGAGCTCAATTTTATAACTTTCAATAATTTCATCTTTATCGTATCTCTCTATATTATTTATAGATATTTCCCTTTGGGAGCAAAATTCATCACAAGTATCGCCATCCACAGTATCCTCTCTTTCAATTTTAACTTTAAAATCACCTGCTTTCACTTTTTTAGCACCTATTCTTCTTATAAACATTTCCGAATTCGTATTTATAGCTCCACTCATGCAGTCACAAACATGCGAATTGGTTAATTTCAGATTTTTAAATTCCATATGCTATAGGAGATGTTTACTGTGGTCAATACAACTCTGATTCCCGAAAGGATGCGCAATATGGACAAAAGTTGTATTAATATTTAGTCTAGATTCTTAAACTGGCGCGAGCTCGTAGTTCGTGCCTCATATGGATAAGGCTATACCTCATCTGCCGCCCAGCGGCAAACCGGCCCCGCGCCAGTCTTTCCAGCGGGTGGGGCCCAGCCTCACGCCAAGCAAGGCACGAGCTACAAGCTCGCGCCAACCCTGCCACCCGACACCCCAGCCCCCACAGCTTCTCCCACTACTCGCGCGCCCGCCCCACCCTCCTGCCACGCCCGCCGAACCTCCTGCCACCCCGCGTCAGGTGCTTGCCACGGTCGGTGAACCTCTTGTCACCCCCGTTGAGGTTCATGTCACCCGCGCTGAAGTTCTTGCCACGCTCGTCAAGGTTCATGTCACCTCCGTTGAAGCTCATGTCACGGTCGGCGAAGTCCCTGTCACCGCCGCTGAGGTTGCTGCCACTTCCGGTGAAGCTCCTGTCAGCCCGGGCCGCATAAATATTCCCCCGCCTGAATACAAGCAACCCCGAATCCGACTACCTTAAGCTCAAGTATTTACCCTAACCTATTCCCACTATGAACGATTCGCAACGGGCCAAGCTTGCCATGCTGCAAACCACCCTGCGCGTGCTCGACGAGCACGCCGACCTCTACGCCACCAACAAAGCCCTCGGCAAAGCCCGCCAGGAGCTGGCCGCCCTGGTCGCCGACCTCGACCCCACCGCTGAGCGGCAGCAGCGCGCTGCCACCCCCGCGAAGCCCGGCGCCGTCAAGCAGGCCACCAAGCAGACCCTGGCCGAGCGCGCCGCCGCCGTGGCCGCCGCCCTGCTCGCCCTCTCCGATGAGCTCGACGACATCCGCCTGCACACCGACAGCGACTACACTGAGCGCCAGCTCCGCCGCCAGCCCGACGCCGACCTGCTGCGCATCACCCAAAACCTGCACCAGCGCGCCACCGACCACGCCAAGGCCCTGGCCGAGCAAGGCGTCACACCCCAGGAGCTGACCGACCTGCAAGCCGCCATCCAGGCATTCCAGCAGGAGCAAACCACGCCCCGCACCCTCATGGCCGACGGCAAAGCCCAGAAGCAGGAAATCAACGCCGACCTGCGCGAGGCCTCCGCCCTGCTCCGCAACCGCATCGACAAATTCCTCATCCGCTACCAGCGCCCCGAGCCCCAGTTCCACACCGCCTACCTCTCGGCCCGCCAGGTTATCAACACCGCCACCCGCCCCGCCCCGGCCAAAGTCAAGCCCGCGCCGCTTAGCTAACCAACCTCCCCGGCCCGTTGCCGCGTGGCCCCTATCCTACTCGCACTATCTGTTGTAACGCCGCGCCCGGCTTCCCCCTGTGGGTGGCCGGGCGCCTGGTTATGGCCCCCATCTATAGGGTCAAAAGCCTTTATCTTGGCGCGTTATCTATCCTACTCGCGGATGCCTATTCTAGACGCTGAAATTCAGGTGGCCGGAGTGCGGGCGCCTTTTGCCGCCGGCTCGTTTTCCTTCTGGCAGCTCACCGATTATCAAGGGCGTCCCAGCACCGATGTGCATCTGGGCCTGATCAAGCTGACCTTGGTCGGCGAGGCGGCCAGCTGGCCGATCTGGGAGGAGTGGATGCTCGACTCCTATCGACGACAAAGCGGCAGGCTGGTCTTTTATCACGATGTGGGTCAGACAGCCAAAACCGTCGTGTTTTACGATGCCTTTTGCGTGCACTACGAATGTCGCTTCGACGCTCGGGGCCAGGATGGCCAAGCCGCGTTTGAAACAATCGTCTACCTCTCTGCTGCAGCTGAAGAAGTGCAGGGGCAGTTCAGCGAAGCGCATAGTGTACTTCCTTGGAATACTGACCAAGCCACCCGTCTGAGGGCGCTCACTAAGCCGCCGGAGCACCGGCCCTCCAAGGAACTGGCAGCAGCTGCTAAAACTGTTTCTTTGTTACTTCCTGCTGACTGGGTGGATAAAGATTCGCCTATCAACCCTTGGGTAGGCAAAGCGCGCAGCAAGAGCGGCTTTTTAGGTAGTCCTAAACTGACCCGTAAGGAGCTTAACAAATGGACCAACCGTATAGCAGCCGAGAGTGATGTGAAGCTGGAAATTTTACAGAAAGGGTCCCCAATTCTTGCTTACATGGACGCAAACAACAAGCAAGGGGGATTTCAGGCAGAAGCTAAGGTTATTTATTTACGGCCCGGGCCGACGCGTTACGAGGTTGCGCATGAAGCCAAGCACGCTGAACAATGCAAGCAAATGGGGCTATCGCTGTATGTAGATCAAAGCCGATTACAGAAGGAGATGTATGTTTACGAAGAACTAATGAAAAGCAAAGCCACACTTAGCCCTGCTGAAGTGGAGCATGCCACCGCCTACATCAATCGCCTGCGAAAAGACGATGGATTACCACCGATAAATAGCTGAACTCAATGACACCCGCACCTAAGTTGACAGAGCAGCAAGCGCGAGCAATTGCAGAACAGGGCTTACGCTTGCGCAATATTTCTTATGATGAGAAGACAGGACTGCGGGCCCGTTTTGATGGTCTAAGCACGGAGGTATTGGGGCGCAAAGGAGAAGAAATTATGCTTTGGACGGTATCCTATTTAACTGCGCCGAATTCCTTTGGATTCGATCAGGAAATGTTCTTTGTCGACATTGACGACTCTACGGCTGAAATCCTCTATATTATTGGTCCCCGCGAGTACATTGAATAGGACCTTTCTCTGCTCTCCGCTCGTCGCAAACCCAGTGTAACGTCAGAGCCAAGCAAGCATCAATATCCCGGCCACCAACAACGAGGCCTACTTCCCGGGCGACACCTTCGACACCATCCTCCACCACCTCCAGACCCACCCCCGCTCCGCCTCCACGAAGGGGTGCAAGGAGCAGCGCATCAGTATCGACGAGGTGAAAAGCGTGGGCGCGGCAAAAAGGATTCTGAGTGAGTTGGGCAGTGAGGATAAGGTAGGCGTGTAGGGAAGCCGTTTCGGAGTAAGAGCATCCCACCGTGCTCTTGTTCCGAATTCGCTGTCTTGGCGCATTATCTATCCTACTCGCTGATGCCTATTCTAGGCTGTGTGGACAGTACCGAAAAAAGGCGGTCATGCAGAGGCGGAGCCGAAGCATCTCGCGTGCTGACGTTGCGTTAGTAATCCAACGTCAGCACGCGAGATGCTTCGTTCCTGGCTTGATGCGCCACATGCTCTGCATGACGTTCTAAAAGCAGTACGGTCCACACGCCCTAGACACTGAAATTCAGGTGGCCGACGTGCGGGCGCCTTTTGCCGCCGGCTCGTTTTCCTTCCACCAAGCCACCGATTACCAAGGCCGCTATGGAATTTGTCTTCATAAAAGTTTCAGACGTCTTCAATATGTCGTTTGACCAAGTTTTTATTGCTGGACAATTAAAAGGGCAGATCGGCTTTGTAACTCCTGGCAAATGGAAACTCTTCGTGAATGGCAGCGCAACCGCAGATCTTGAGGCAATCGGCGAAAGAAGAGGTAGTAACACCTCTCTTACGGATAGAGTCGTTGCGTTTAAAGGCCAACTTGACAAGACCCTATTTGACTTACATAAGGACGAAGTACTGCTGATTCAACAATAAACAATTAAGACACCTGGTGCACGCATCGTTTGTATTAATGGCATCCAGAAACGAAAGGCGAAATCATTGCTTAACTTCTTATGCCTAAACTAACCGAACAGCAAGCCTTAACCCTCGCAAAGGGAATTCTCCAACGGCAAGCTCTTGCCTACGATATCCAGGAAGGGCTGACCGCTGAATTCACCGATTTACCCGCTACCAACCCGCCGATTCCCTGCTGGTGTATCTCGTATGTCAGCCAGCCAGGAGAATTTGACCAGCACGATTACTTCCTCTTTTTAGCTGATGCCACCGGGGAAATGCTGCACATCCTAGGTCCGCATGGTAAGCTGCGCTTATAATCAGGAATGGATTCTGGCCAGCCAACAGCTAATGGGGCAGTACTCACGCAGGAAGCAGTGAGGGCAATTGTTGAGAAAGAATTAGCAGCGCGAGACTTTCTATATGACAAGGGCAAAGGCCTATGGCCAACCTACTACCCGCACCAAGAAATCCGGGGTGGTGTAGTGGCTTCCGTGTGGAGTGTAGCTTTCGTTTCCCCGGCCCGCACGGTTTCATTCCGGGATAAAATCGTGGAGGTAGCGGAAAACAGGTACTTCGCTCTTGTGGATGACCCTTCCGGCAGACTGCTCTATATCCACCACTCCACGGGGTATATTGAGTAGGCACGTTGGCCAGGAAATGAGTGGTCTGCGCCGTACTGTCTACCCTGGCTTATTGGGGAGCACCTAGTACCTTGCCTCGCTTTTGCCCCAACCTTCTTCCCTGATCATGCACCTACTATCCTCTCTTCCGTCTTTGCACCACACGGTGGCTTCCCTGACCGAGTACTGGTCCCCGCGCGTAGTGGCTGAGTTTGAAGACTCCTATGTGAAAGTCGCCAAAGTTCAGGGTTCCCTGGCCTGGCACAGTCACGAGCAGGAGGATGAAGTCTTTTTTATCCTGAAGGGCCACCTGCGCATCGAACTCGAAGACGGAGCCGTCGAGTTGCCCGAAGGCGCCTTGTACGTAGTGCCCAAGGGCGTACGTCATAACCCCGTAGCGGAGCAGGAATGCCACATCATGCTGATCGAAAAGAAATCAACCCTGCACACCGGCAGCGAGGTGACCGAGAAAACCCGTTCCCTGGCCGATCAGCTACGGCCCTTAGAAGCCGGAAGCCGCTAGTAGCCCTAGCCGCGATGCCTCACTAACCCCGACTGCCCGTAAGACCCTCCAGATTCAGACTGACCCTGTCCGGCTGCATCCTGCTAGCGCTGGGGCTGCTCCCGTTCTGGCTCCCGCGGCCCACATCCCAGGCGGCGTCCTTCGCCCAGCCGTAGCAGCCACTGCCCCTCTGCTCTTTCGGATAATGCGCCGAAAGCATTTGCGGGGATGAGCGTGCGGCTCCCGTTATCCTATCTACTGCCACTACCGTCGCGCCCGGCTTTCCACCTCTGGGAATCCGGGCGTCTTGTTTTTAACCACCTATATGTGCTCAACTATATATTTGCGCATTACCCCCGCGCACTGTCCTATGAAAGCACCCTTACTCACCGTCTCGGCGGCCTTGCTGCTGGCCGCCCCCACTGCTACTGTGCAGGCCCAGTCCGTGGGCATCGGTACCACTACCCCGGCCAGCTCGGCCATCCTAGATGTAACCTCGCCCAACCCGGCTACTGCCCCCCAGGGCTTCCTACCGCCCCGCCTTACCCAGGCCCAACGCCAAGCCATTCAGCAGCCCGCCGCCGGCCTGCTCGTTTACCAAACGGATGCCCCTGCCGGCCTCTACCTCTACGGGGGCAGCTCCTGGAGCCTACTCCCCACCGGCACCAGTAGCGGCGCTGCCGACAACCTGGGCAACCACACCGCTATCCAGCCCATCAGCTTCACGACCACCGCCGCCGACAAGCTGACCCTGACGCCCGGCGGCAGCGGCGGCCCCAAAATCGGCGTTTCCGCCCCCGACAACCTGGATTTGTACGCCGGCAACCTCACCGCCACCTCGGCCACCCTGCGCGTACTCACCCCGGAGGATGGCGCCTGGCAGGAGCGCCTGCGCGTAGACCGCAACGGCCTGCTGGCCGAGGGCGAAACCTATGTGGGTGGTATCCCGAAGGAGGGCGCGGGCATCCGCCTGATGTGGTATCCGGGCAAAGCAGCCTTCCGCGCCGGCCGCGTCAACGGGGCGCAATGGAACGACAACAACGTGGGCCTATACTCCGTGGCGCTGGGTTCAAACTCGACTGCCTTGGGCGATAATAGCGTCGTGCTGGGTCCGAGCAACACCGCCCGCCAAGGCTCGGCCGTGGCCATCGGCGAACAAAACGTGGCCAACGGCTACGCCTCCTTCGCCCTGGGCTACCGCGCCAACACCAACGCCAAGCCCGGCTCCTTCGTCTTCGGCGACTTCAGCACCTCCAACGAAATTCTTTCCAGCGTCAACAACCAGGCAACCTTCCGGGTATCGGGCGGCTTCCGCATCTACACCAACGCCAACCTGCTCTCGGGCGTCACCATTGCGGCCAACGGCTCTTCCTGGGAAACGGTGTCCGACTCCACGAAAAAGGAGCGCCTGGTGCTGGCCGACGGTAACCAGTTCCTGGCGCGCATCAACCGGATGCGCCTGGGCTCCTGGAACTACCGCGGCCTCGACCCCGCCACCACCCGCCACTACGGCCCCATGGCCCAGGACTTCCACGCCGCCTTCGGCCGCGACGCCATCGGCACCATCGGCACCGACACGACCATCAACCAGGCCGACTTCGACGGCGTCAACCTGATTGCCATTCAGGCCCTCTACCGCCGCGTACTGCAGCTCGAAGCCGCCAACGCCCGCCTCCAGGAGCAAGTCAAACAGCTCCAGACCCGGCAGCCCGGCCCGGCCGGCAGCACCCCGGCTACCGCGGCGGCTCTGGAAGAGCGCCTGCGCCGCCTCGAAGCCCAACTCGGCGCCCAGGCCCAACGCTAAGCCGCCACCGCATGGAAAATCTGGGCCCGCTGAATTTTCTGCGCATCCCCTTGTCCAACCTGTGGGATGTTCCCGATATCCGGCGGCGAATCGAACAAGCCGATGCCGAGTTGGGCCCCCGCCTGCTGCGCTGGTATTGCCGCTACGAACCCGAAACCCGCCTGGCTATTCGCACCCAGCTCGAATGGGCCCTACAGAATCCGGGGTATGACTTCCAGAAAATCCTTGTGCGGGTAACTACCGCCAACGAGGACATCCTCTTGTACTTCGCCTTTCTGCTCCATCTGATTGAGCATGGGCAATGCCCCGCTGCAGACGAGAAATAGCCCCGTGCCGCTATGAAACCCATCAGAGAACCTAGAGCTACTGGTATTGCAGTCAGCATTCTGAATTACCGATGACCCAGCTACTATGGCGCATCAGTGCGGCCCCGCCCGGTACGTGGGACGTACTGGGGCTGCGGGTAGAAAGCACTTTCTCGGCGGAGGCCGGGTGGCCCGCTTTCTTCAACGGCATTCCGGCCGGCTGGTACCCCACGGTCATAGAGGCCGCCGTGCAGGAAGTCGGGGCCGCTTCCAACGCGGTAGGCGTATCCTTCCCCGGCGACTTAGACGCCTTCGACCTCACCCAGCGGCCCCCGATTCCCGCTGATGCAGTAGAAATATACTGTCACTCCTTACCCGTTGAGAGTCTACCCCGGGTTGTTTTTTATCAAATCCTGCTCGCTTTTGGCAGTCGGTTGGCAGAGTGCCCTGGCCAGCCCCCCGAGTGGTATTTGGCCATGCACACCGCCCTGCAGAAGCTTCGCCGTAAACTCGGTCGGGAGCTGGCAGCGTAACCCCGAATGGGCCCGGCCGGCGTTTGCCTGGCGGTGGAGTATGTATTACCTAGTTTCTATCCTACGCGTCCACCCTATCAGCCAAACAACCCGATGCTCCCGACGCTACCCGCCCACGTGACCCTGCGGCCCACCACGCCCGCCGACCTAGAGCAGCTTTTTCACTTCCAGCTCGACGAAGAAGCCCGCTACCTGGCCGCCTTTACGCCCCCAGACCACACTAACAAAGCCGCCTACGTCGAGAAATACGGCGGCTTTCTGCTCAACCCTACCATCCACATGCAGACCATCCTAGTGGATGGCACCATAGCTGGCAGTATTTCTAAATTCGAAATAGAAGGCGACGCCGAAATAACCTACTGGCTGGACCGCGCCTTCTGGGGGCGGGGCATTGCCACTGCGGCCCTCGCCACCTTCCTGACCCTGGAAGTCACCCGCCCACTTTTCGGCCGGGTGGCCTTCGATAACCGAGGCTCGCAGAAGGTCCTGAAAAAATGCGGCTTCGTCAGAATTGGCACCTACCAAGGCTTTGCCAATGCCCGCCAAACCGCAGTGGCAGAATTTATCTACCAGCTGTCCTAAGGCATTTCGCAGGCCGCGGGAGTAGCCCAACAAAAAAGCCCCCGACCATGTAGCCGGGGGCTTTTCTTTAACCAGCCCGTTGCGGCGGGCCGCCGGAAACGGGAACTACACCAACTGGGGGGCTCTGGTCAGGACTTTCTTCGGAAACTTCGGCCGGGGCTTGGTACCGCAGCGCTCAAAGTCGTCTACCAGGGTGCGGCTGGCCGTAGCAGCTACCGTTGTAGCCAGCTGCAACAGCTCCCGGCTGAACGCTGCGTCACTGGTCAGGGCCGCCACCTGGGTCAGCTGGTAGGCCGATTGAATCATACCGGCCGAGGGAATCGGTTGCCACGGATCGGGCAGCGGACCGAACCCTTTTTCCAGTTCCTCCAGCAAGTCCGTAACGTGGGGAAACGGGAAAGGCCAGCGCCACGGCGGGCAAAGCTCGTCGCCGGGCTCCCAGCCGCTGGCCAGTCCCTCCGAGGCCGAGCGCGCCATTTGCTGCGACAAGCCAAAGACCCGGTCCTGCAAGCCCTTATCGGGCAGCTCCGCGCTGATTTGCCGCACGAGGTCGGCCGCCAGCAGGTTCACGTGGGCCTCACTGAATACGAAATGCGTGTGCGGGATAAGGGCATCCCACGCCTTCGGATTCATTGATCCGACAAGTTGAATTTTGGAGAATAAGGCAACTGTTTTGGTGTTCATGATCATAGCAGAGAAGCCGTTTCCTACCGGGCAGGAAACGAGGATGAAAGACACTGATGGAACTGAGTCTTTCGTGGTTGTGCCTGCATGGCGCCCTGCTACTGCAACTCCGAAAGAATACACCAAATATACACTCTGGATTACATCGTGTAAATAACATATATATGTGAGTCAGCAAGTTGCATCACTAACCCATCCCTTTATTTTCTTTTTTTGCAACGCCCTGGGCCTACTTCAGCACCTTGGCATCATACACCACTTTGCCCCCGATGATGGTGAGCAGGCTGCTGGTCTTGGGTAATTCGGGTGGGGGCACCGTGAAGATATCCTGGGATAAGACCACCACGTCGGCCAGCTGCCCCACCGCCAGCCGGCCTTTGTTCCGTTCCTCAAATTCGGCAAAGGCCGAGCCGTAAGTATAGGCCTGCACCGCCTGCTGCCGAGTGAGGACCTCGCCGGGGTTGCTGGGGGTAATGCCCGCCAGCATGATGTTCAGAAATGGATTTAGGGGCCCGTCCGAACCCAACGCCAGCGGAATGCCCGCCTTCAGCAACGAGCCCAGGGGCTGCATCTTGGTACCCCACCGCTGGTGAAACAGCTGGGGCTCGGTGAAGTGACTCGGGTTTTGCACCACCACTACGCCCAGCGCCCGGGCCCGCGGCACCAAGTCGCCGATGAGCCCGTCGCCGTGCTCGATACGGACCCGGCGGGCGGGCCAGCTGGCGGCGGAGCCATTTCCTTCAAGGGCCTGTAGCACGACTTCAGCTGTCCGGTCGCCGGCGCAGTGCAGTAGCAGCTGCTGCTTGAAATCCACCGATTCCTGCACCATGCGGGCTACTTCAGCTTCGCTGAAATTCAGCTTGCCGGTCCAGCCGGGGCGGTCCTGGTAGGGCTGGCGCAGGGCAGCGCCCCGCTCGTAAGGTGTCCCGTCGAGCACCCACTTCATGCCGCTGGCCTTCACGGTAGCAGGCAGCTTGCTCTGCAGGGCCGGCAGTTGCCGCACTTCGCCCAGGTCTCGCTGCTGGGGCGTGGTAGGCGAAAACGGGATGGCCCGCACCCGTATCGGCAGCTTGGCTTGCGCCAGCAGGCGAACAAACTGGTCGAAGGGCAGAAAGGAAAAAAGCTGCACCGAGGTAATACCCAAACGCAGGGCTTCGGCAGACAATTGGCGCAGCTCGGCCAACGCTACCGAGTCGGGCGTCTGCAGGGCCAGGGTGCGGCTGGCCGGCCACTGGGCGTATTCCCAAAACCGGCCGTTGAGCTGCCCAGTGGCCGTGTGCTCGAAATAGCCACCCAGAGGGTCGGGCTGCTGCTCCCCGATACCGAGCTGCTGCAGGGCCCGGGAGTTGGCAATGTAGCCGTGCCCGTAGTGGGCCCGCAGTAGTACGGCATGGTTGGGCGCCAACTGGTCGAGAGCCGCACGGGTCACCTGCTCGTTGGTAACTACCGCCCGGCCGACCCGACCAAACACCCAGCCTCCGGCCGGGGCCTGCTGCACAGCAGCCGTCAGGGCCTTGGTGGTTTCTTCCCAAGTAGGCTCCAGGGCATCGAGGGCCAGCGTAGTACCCCGGGGCGAGGGGCTGAAGTGGTTATGGGCGTCGTTGAAGCCCGGCGTCACAGTGCGGCCCTGCAAGTCGAGGCGGCGGGTACGGGGCCCGGTCAGCTTACTAATTTCGGCCGTGGTGCCGACGGCCACAATTCGCTCCCCCCGAATGGCCAGGGCCTGGGCCGTAGGCTGGGTGGCATCGGCCGTAAAGAGCTTGCCATTCAGCAGTACCATATCGGCGGGCTGCTGCCCCAGGGCGGCCGTGCTCAGCAGCCACCCGCCCAGTACACTCCACAGTAGCTTCTTCATAGTCACCCGAGTAGTTAGTCCCAACCGAATATTGAAAGTATTGAATATACAGAAAAAACCGGGTATTCCCGCGGCTCATCTACCCTATACATCTCCTCTGTAACCTGTTAGGGAGGAACTGTGCCCGGTTGCCTGTTTGGGCTGTTTTCAGGCCGCTCCACCCAGGTTCGCACCACGGCCTGCGGCTGCGCCGCCTTCGCCGCTGCTTCGGTCAGGTTGTGGAGGGGTAGCAGGCGCCTTGCACCCGCCCGGGTCGGGGATGGTGGCATCGGTGGCAAACACTAGCAGCGCGTGGCCCCGGTGCAGATTCACGACTACTATGTCGCGCCGGTACTCTTTGGGGTCGAATGGGGCTATGAGACCGGTGTAGTAGAAGCTAGGCGAGTTCCACTTGATCTGCTCGGCCACTGCTGGGTAAGCGACCGGCATTGTTTCCCGGATAGCCTGCACTACCGTTCGCAGTTCCGGAGCTAGCTGGGGAGGTAGTCATCAACGGTCGTGAACTGGTTGGGTCTAGGCATAAAGAATTGAACAGGCTACGGTCTCTTTTACTAAAGGTAACGAGCAACTTAGGCGAGCTACTGGGGCCAAACCGACAACCCCGGGGGCAATTGCGACAATCGAACCTTCTATAAGGCTTGAGGCCCATATACTCCGGCAGAGGCTCGTATAAAGTAGGCGCAACATCCCTATACCGTATCCTATGTCTTCCGCTGACGCTACTTCTCCGCAAAGTACCCCGCTCCGGATTCGGCCCGCCACCCCAGCCGATGAAGCCTTCATTCGCCAGGTTATGCCCCGCCTAGTGGAGTTTGGGCCGCCCGCCTGGCGCGACGCCGCCCAGCTTACGGCCACCGATGTAGCCGTGTTGCTGGAGGCCGTGCTTCACCCTTCACCCCGCCGCAGCGTGTTTATCGCCGAACACGATGAGCCCCTGGGTCTGGTGCACCTGACCATCAACACCGACTTTTACCAGCAGGAGCACGCCCACTTGGCCGACTTGGTGGTAGCTACGGCGGCCGAGGGCCAGGGCGTGGGCCGGGCCTTGCTCGACTACGCCGAAGGCTGGGCCCGCGCCCGGGGCTATTCCTGGCTGACTTTGAGCGTATTTGCCCAAAACACCCACGCCCGGGCCGTCTATGAGCGGGCCGGTTTTGGGCAGGACATTATCAAATACGTCAAGGTTCTAACCTAGCGCCGGCGTTGGTCGGGCTGGTACAGAGCAGACTGGGGCGCCGGTGGTGAGCAAGTCAAAAGTACCGCGCTGCTTAAAAGCCTGAATGGTGTAGCCGTGGTACTTCTTGAACTGGCGCGAAAGGTGGCTGGCGTCGCTGAAGCCCAGCTCGTAGGCTATTTCCTTCACGGAGTTGCCCGAGTACAGCAGGCGGGCCTCGGCCACTTTCAGCCGCGACTTGAGCACGTATTCCTGCAGCGACTCGCCCGCGTTGCGCCGAAAGTACTCTCCGAAGTAGGTGGCCGACACGCTGAACTCCTCGGCCAGGCGGGCTACGCGCAGCTGCTCGTTGTCGAAAAGATGGTGCTGCACGTGGTTGAGTACCTGCTGAAACCGGGGCGCGGCCGGACTGCCCTCGGCCCCCACAAACGCCGCCTCGATGTTGCGGGCCAGGATGTTGAGAATGGTTACCAAGCAGCTTTGAATCATGCCTGGGGAAAACTTGTCGCGCCGGGCGTGCTCGTGACGCACCAGCTGAAGCAGGTGCAGCAGGTGCTCTTTATCGGGTCCGGAGCGGATAACGTCGCCGGGCACCCGGTTATAGTTGACCAAGATGTAGGACATTTTGCGAAACCAGTCCTCGAAGTCCAGCTCTCCGGGGCGGCTTTTGTCGAAGACCTGATTGGTGAAGCGCACGAACAAAAACCGCGTGGGCGTGAGCACCTCGAAGGAGTGGCAGTTGAGCGGGGGCAGCAGGAAAATGCTGTGCTGCTCGTAGGGCACGTGCTGGTAGTTGATGCACTGCCGCCCCTGCCCTTCTTCCACCAGCACCAGCTCGAAGAAGTTGTGCTGCTCGGGCCGCTTGCGCCACTCCGTGACTTCCTCCACCAGGATTTCGAAGGGCGCATGGGAAAACTCTGCCTGCACATGCATGATTCGGGGACGAAAAGGCCAGTACTGCGGCAATAGTAATGGCCTTTTGGCAATTTCCAGCCAAACCCAGCCCCAATTAGCGGCTTCGTTCCGTATTATCCCCGATTCATACCACAGCTTGCATGCAACCGCACCCCACCTTTGCCTCGTTCTTCAACTACACTTCCTTCAATATGAAAGCCTTTATCCTGACCGAGCCCACCGGCCCCCGCGGCCTGCGCCTGACCGAGCTGCCCACCCCCACTCCTGCCGCTACCGACGTGCTGCTGCGGGTGCAGGCCCTGAGCGTGAATCCCGTGGACGCCAAATCCACCGAGGGCAAGGCCATGTACGGCCGCTTTAAAGACGAGCAGCCGCTGATTCTGGGCTGGGACGTGGCCGGCACCGTGGAAGCCGTGGGCGCCGCGGTAACCAGCCTGCGGCCCGGCGACGAGGTGTTCGGCATGATAAACTTCCCCGGCCATGCCCGCGCCTACGCCGAGTACGTGGCCGCTCCGGCCGCCCACCTCGTGCGCAAGCCCGCTACTACCAGCACTACCGATGCCGCCGCCGCTACCCTGGCGGCCCTCACTGCCTGGCAGGCCCTGGTTTCGCAGGCCAACCTGCAAGCTGGGCAGCGGGTTCTGATTCATGCCGCGGCCGGTGGTGTGGGCCACTACGCGGTGCAGCTGGCCAAGCACCTGGGCGCCTACGTCATTGGTACGGCCTCGGCTGCCAAGCGCGACTTTGCCCTCAGCCTGGGCGCCGATGAGGTAATTGACTACCAAGCTCAGGCCTTCGAGCAAGCATTGGAGCCTGTGGATGTGGTGCTCGACTGCCTGTCGGGCGAAACCCAGCTTCGCTCCCTGGAAGTACTCAAGCCCGGCGGCACACTAGTCAGTATCCTGGGCCTCACGCCCGACACGCCCGCCCGGGCCGAGCAGCGCGGCGTAACGGCCAAAGCCATGCTCGTGGATTCCAACCAGCCCGGCATGCAAGAAGTGGCCGACTTGCTGGCCAGCGGTGCGCTTCGCTCCCACGTGTCGCTCACGGTGCCGTTTGCCGAGCTGCCCAAAGCCCTGGAACAGATTCTGACCGGCAGCACCCAGGGCAAAGTGGTGATTACACTGTAAGCTTGAACCGGCCTTTATAGCCACTTCGTAATCTAAAACGCCCGGCTTCCTGTCACAGGAAGCCGGGCATTTTGGTGTATTCTACCACTTGGTTACTCGGGTTGCCGGTCGCCGCCGGTGAAGTCGAGCATCCAGCCAGGGTATTCCGGGGCCAGCTTGCTTACCTCATCGAGCTGCTGCAATTCCTCGGGGCTGAACTGCACGTCCACGGCCTTGAGGTTGTCGTCGAGCTGCTCGGGCTTGTTGGCCCCGATAATGACGCTGCTGACCACCGGCTGATGCAGCAGCCAGGCTAGGGCCAGCTGCGCTACCGTGGCGCCCTTAGCCTCGGCCATCGGACGTAGCGCGTCCACGATGGTGAAGGCGCGGTCCTTATCCACGGGCGGGAAGTCGAAACGTCCCCGGCGGCCCGAGTCCTGGTTTTGCTCGTCTTCGCGGCTATACTTGCCACTGAGCAGGCCGCCGGCCAATGGGCTCCACACCAGCAAACCCAGCTTCTGATCCTGGAGCAAGGGCACCACTTCCCGCTCCAGGTCGCGGCCGGCAATGGTATAGTAGGCCTGCAACGACACGAACTTTTCCTTGTGCGTGTACTGCGAATAGGCCAGGGCCTTCATCAGCTGCCAGGCCGCCAGGTTGCTGGCCCCGATGTAGCGCACTTTGCCGCTACGCACCAGGTCGTCGAGGGCCCGCAGGGTTTCGTCCAGGGGCGTGAGAGGGTCGTAGGAGTGAATCTGGTAAAGGTCGATGTAGTCGGTACCGAGGCGGCGCAGGCTGGCTTCGGCCTGCTGCACGATGTGCTTGCGGGTCAGGCCCACGTCGTTGGGACCTTCGCCCATTTTGCCGCGCACCTTGGTGGCTACTACCAGGTCGTCGCGCTGCAAACCCAGGTTGCGGATGGCCTGCCCGGTCATTTCCTCCGATACGCCTTCCGAGTACACGTTGGCCGTGTCTAGAAAGTTGATTCCCGCTTCCACGGAGCGTTTTACCAGGGCGTCGACGGCGGGCTGGGGCAGTTCCCCAATGGCCTTGGCCCAGCCCTTGCCGCCGAAGGTCATGGTGCCCAGGCACAGCTCCGATACTTTCAGGCCGGTATTGCCCAAGAGGTTGTACTTCATAGTCGTGATGGTTGTGGTAGTGGTTGTGGTAAAAGAGCACAGTAGCCTCCGCACCGTTGGCGCGGAGGCTACCACACAACCGGCCCCAAGCCGGATAGTTGACCCGACTGAGGGACTCTACTGTTTTTTCTGTTTGCGCTGCCGGTTTTCGGCCTTGATGCGTGGTTTCACCCCGTCGTCCACACCGCGGCCGGTAGGCACCGGCTGGTACAGGGAAGAGGTAGTAACCGGGGTCGGCGGGGCCGTTTTGATCTGGTAGCGGTGGGCAATATTGGCCGATACCCGCTCGGTGAAGTGGGGGAAAATGCCGTGGGAGAAAAACGCGCCCCGGGCTTTCCAGCCCACCGGCAACTCCTGCCGGGGCCGCACCGAGGAGCGCACCATGGCGTTGACGACCTTGCTGGGCGGGTCCATGGCGGCCATGCGGGGCGTACCGCCGCTGTAGTTGGCTGCGTGGCCCCAGAAGGGCGTATCCACGGCCCAGGGCTCGATGGTCACGACCTTGATATTCTTGTAGCCGTTGAGGCGCAGCTCGTTGTTGAGAGCCTGGTCGAGGTTGCGGATGGCCCCCTTGGTGGCGGCGTACACGGCGTGGTAGGCCAGCGGCACCTCACTTTCCACCGAGCCCAGGTTCATGAGCGTACCGCTGCCTTGGGTCTGGAAGATCTTGATGGCGGCCTGACTGCCGTAGACAATGCCTTTGAGGTTGACATCAATCAGCTGGGAATAGTCGGTGAGCGGAATTTCCCAGAACCGGCCAATGCCGCCCACGCCCACGTCGTTGACCCACACATCTACGCGGCCATACTGCTTCAAGGCCGCTGCGGCCAAGGCTTGCACCTGTTCGGGTTTGCTGATGTCGGTAGTCACGACCAGGGCCTGCCCACCACTCGCCCGAATCTTGGTGGCTACTTCCTCCAGCAGCTCGGTGCGACGGGCGGCCAGCACCACGTTGGCTTTCATCGTGCCCAGCTGCTCGGCCATGCCCCGGCCAAAGCCGCTCGAAGCACCGATGATGACGTAGGTTTTGCCCTGTACCTGCTTTTGTACCGCCGCGCCCGGCTTGGAGGTGGCGCAGCTGCTCAGCACCCAGGCTAGTAGCAAAAGCAAGCCCGTGGCCCAGGGCAGCAAGCGGCGCGGAGAGGGAGTTGGAGTAAGGTAAAATGCGGAAGCCGAAGTAGACAGATGCATACAAAATTGGGTCGAGAGGTATTCGATAAACTCCTCTTCCCATACGGCCCGGTTTGCGCCGGGATATAGCCCAGCTTGCTCAAAATGCAGTTTTAGCGTTCAGCTTACCCCGTTATTTTGGCCGTTTACACGCTGCCAGTCTTGTTCGGTGCTACTTATTTTTCGTGGTTTTTGGGCGGGGCTCAGGAGCCAAATCTCCGCTAAAGGCCTGGTGCTGTGAAATGGATTTGCGCACTGCGTGGGCCTGCTTTCCGGTGTGGGCGGCTTTGGTCAGAAACACGTCGGCCACGGTAGGCTGCCCGTCCTTGGCAAAATACTTACCCAGGTGCTCCAGCAGCATCTTGCTTTCCTCCAGTCCCCGCATCGACTGGTAGAGCAAACTTTCTACCGACTCCGACACTTCCGAGAGCAGGGCGCTGATGGTGTAGGCGTGGCCGGTGTGGCAGCGGAACCGGATCAGCTTGCCTTCGATAAGCTGCGTAAGGGCGCCGTGGCAGTCGGGGCAGGTGAAAGCCGTGAGCTGGCCCTGGTCGATAATACCCATTTCGAAGGCATTCTCGTTGCGGGCAATCTTGACTTCGATGCCCAGCAGCTCGCTATAGCTTTGGGGTACTGCGGGGCGGGCTTCCACGGTTTCGGCTGTGAGGCGCACGAGTAAGGCGCTCAGTTCGGACAAGGGCACGATGTGGTCGGCCTGCACAAACTCCAGGGCATTGGTCGGCATGGCCGGCGACACGGCATCCTGGGGGTCTTGCACCACCGTAATGCCGCCCAGGCGCTGCACGCACCAGAGCCCGGAGGTACCATCGTCGAGGTAGCCGGTGAGTACCACCCCGATAACCCGGGGCCCGTAGGTGTAGGCTGCCGAGCGAAACAGCGCGTCGACTGAGGGTCGAAACCGGTTTTCCTTGGGCCCGCGCTTTACCAGCACCGTGTCGTTTTCGACCAGCAAATGATGGTCGGGCGGAGCGACGTAGATAACACCGGGCTTCAGGGGTTCACCGTCGCGCGGGTGCTTGGCGGGCAGCGCCGACTCTTCGCTGAGCAGCTGAGGCAGCATGCTTTGCACGTAAGGCGCCATGTGCTGCACGATTAGAATGGGCGCGGGAAAATCGTGGGGCAGAGTGCGCACGAACTCCAGCAAAGCCAGAACGCCCCCGGATGAAGCCCCGATTACGACAATATCCCGTTTGACAGCACCCTTTTTCTTTGCGGTCATAGTACTTGAAAATAACCGTGAGTTTCTTCCCGCCCCCGGTGCCGGGCTGGTAGCCCCGGCGAATGGTAGGACGCGGCCTGTAACGTACGCAAAATCAGGCGGCACGTTAGTTTCGGCGGCACCGGCCCCGCGCTTGGCATTGGCACTCACGCTACTAGGAGCATCGTGTTGAGCTGTTCAACAAACCGTCTTTGAGCTTTTCAACAAAGTAGCCCGCTTGGTTGCGCCCGACCTTTGTCAGGAACTTAACCTTCTAAGACCATGAGCAACGTATGGTTTATTACGGGCAGCGCCCGGGGACTGGGCCGCAGCCTTACCGAAGCAGTACTGGCCCGCGGAGGCCGGGTAGCCGCCACCGCCCGCCAGCCCGAACAACTCGCCGACCTGGTAACTCGATATGGTCCTCAGGTGCTGCCCCTGGCCCTGGACGTTACCAACTCTACCCAGATTACGGAAGCCGTAGCCGCTGCCGTAGCCCATTTCGGCCGCCTCGATGTGGTGGTCAATAACGCGGGATTTGGCATCACCGGCGCGGCCGAGGCCTACACCGACGAGCAGGTACGCAGTCAGCTCGAAACCAACCTCTACGCTCCCATTGCCATTACCCGCGCTGTATTGCCGTATTTGCGGGAGCAGCGCAGCGGCCATATTCTACAGATCAGCTCGGTGGGCGGCCGGGTCGGCAATGCGGGGTTTCTATTTACCAGGCGGCTAAGTTTGGCGTGAGCGGCTTCACCGAAGCTTTGGCCAAGGAAGTGGCGCCCCTGGGCATCCGTGTCACGGCGGTGGAGCCGGGCGGCTTCCGCACCGACTGGGCCGGCGCCTCCATGAGCTTTGCCCCCGCCCTTGCGGGCTACGACCTGGTACAACAGCGTGCCGACTTCTTTGCCAGCGGCAACTTCGTACCCGTGGGCGACCCGGCTAAGGCTGCCCAGGTCATGCTGGACCTCGTAGACCACCCCAATCCGCCCGTACACCTGGTGCTGGGCAGCGAAGCCGCGGCCATGCTCCGCCAGGCCGATTCCAACCGGCAGGCCGAGTTCGAGCAGTGGCTGCCCGTCACCCTGTCCACCGACCACGACGAAGCCGACGCGGCCAATTTTCTGCAGACCGCCATGGGCCAGTCCTTGCTTGCCGAGCGGCGTAAGCCCGCCGTTTCGGAGTAAGAATTGTTGTTGAGTGCAGCAGGATAAGCCCCGACCTAAAGCGCGCGGTTTGGTATATTCAGCTCTTCAGCGGCCTGCCTCCAATGAATCAGGCCGGTTTCCCTTCGCCCCATGTCCAACCTTGCTGACCTTTCCCTGCGGCCCCGCATCCTGTACTCCTGCTACCACAACCGTAGCGCGGAAGGTGAGCAATTCGTGCCCGAGCATATTCTCAGCTTCCAAATTGCTGGCACGCTCACCACCTTCGACGGCAGCCGCAAGCAAGTGTTTCGGGAAGGCGACCTGCGCCTGAGCAAGCGTAACCACCTGGTCAAGTTCAGCAAGCAGCCGCCCGAGCACGGTGAGTTTAAGTCGTTGTCGGTAACGCTGGACCAGGAAACGCTGCGCCGCTTCAGCCTCGAACACAGCTACCACACCCCGGGACCGGCCGAGCCAGCAGAAGCCATTGTGGCCCTGCCGCTCACGCCCCTCTACCAGAGCTACCTCGATTCGCTGCGGCCCTACGAGCAGCTGGCCGAGGCTGGTTCGGCCGGTTTTCTGGCGCTCAAGGTACACGAGGCCATCCTGTTGCTGCTCAATAGCAACCCCGAGCTGCAGCACGTACTGTTTGACTTTACGGAGCCCGGCAAGCTGGACCTGGAGGCCTTCATGAACCGCAACTTTCATTTCAACGTGCGCCTGCCGCGCTTTGCTTACCTGACGGGCCGCAGCCTGGCCACGTTCAAGCGCGACTTTGAGAAAATTTTTCAGCTTTCCCCCAGCCGCTGGCTCTTGCGCCGCCGGTTGCAGGAAGCCTACTTCCTGATCAAAGAAAAGGGCCGGGCGCCATCAGAAGCCTATCTGGAGGTGGGCTTTGAAGACCTGTCCCACTTCTCGTTTGCCTTCAAGAAAATGTATGGCGTGGCCCCGTCCAAGCTCTAGGCCGACTTCGGCCAAGGGCCACAAAGCAAAAGCGGAAGCCGGGAGTATCCCGGCTTCCGCTTTTGGCTTTACCGACGAAGCGGCCCTGGCTACGGAATTACTTCGAAGGCCAGGAATTGGGTAATCTGACTCATGGCAAAGTTGTCGTCCGATACCATAATCAGCGAAAAATGGCCATTGGGTAACCGCGGGCCGAAGGTCATGCCCTCCAAGTTGTCGACGCGGGCAATGCCGGTAGTAGCCAGGTCCAGCACCAGGCGCTTGGTTACGGGCGTGTAGCTGGCGCCCTGCAAACCGTTGAGGCTGCTCACGTCGGTAGCGGCGGCTAGGTCTACCTCGTGGATTTTCACCACGTAGTCGGGCGTGGCGCCCACGGCAAAGGAGCGTTCCATTACCAGCAGCTTGGTTTCCGAGAGGGCCAGCACCTCTACGATGCCGTTGAGTTGAAACTCTGTGGCGGGCACTGGCGCCTTGTGCACCGCATCGAGCCGGTAAGCATACTGGCCCACCACCTGCCGGGTCGCCTTGTCGTACTTCACGATGCGCGTAGTGGCTGGTACGCCAAACGCGGCCCGCGGGCCATCTTCGTAAATCGGCTCTTCCTGGGCCGTAAACACAAACCGGCCGCCGGGCGAAACCGACAAGCCCTCATAGGAGCCGTTGGAGCGGGTACCATTCTCGGTGGCTTTTACCTGAAATAGGGCCGGGAGGCCAAACTGGGCCACGTGGGAACCGTCCAGGTTGGCCTCGCGCAGAAACGGGTCGTTGGTTACGGGTCCCGGCAGGGTCGGGCTCAGGTTGCGCACACCTTCACTGCTCCAGAGAATATGGCCCGTAGCAGCATCGTAACGGATTCCTTCCGGGTCGATGGTGCCGTAAATGGCCGTTGCATCGGCGCCAGCCCGGGGAAAGGTGGTACCGTCGGGCCGCTTCAGGGTAGTGACGCTGGTGAAGGTGACGCCCGAAAAACTCTTTTCATCGAAGGCCAGCGCGGCGGTGTAGAAGCGCACCGGCTGCAGGTTCGAAGGGTCGTCGCACATGAGGTAGTACGAGTTGTTGTCGGGCCGGTAATCAATGCCCGAGAAGCCGCCCAGCGTGGTGCCGCTATAGTCCTGCCGGAAGGGAACCTTGGCCTCGCCAATAAAGCGCAGCGACGCTACCGAGGTCGGGGCGGCGGTGTTTTCGGGCGTGTCCTCACCTTTGTCGCAGGCCTGCAGCACGGGTAGGGCAGCACCGGCCAGAAGCAGCGCTACGGAGAAAATCTTGTTCATTGGGAAAGGAATTGGAGGAGAGAAAGGAGGAAAGAACAAAGAACGCTACTGCGGCCGGGCCCTGGGTTACGCCAGTGTTATGCTTGCTCCCGACTTATTTCAGCACTCCAACGGATAAATTACCAGGATTTATTCTTCGGCAACCGCAACGGGCAAGCCCCACAGCCAAGCATTTGCAAATAAGCTCAACCGCCCGGCCTGTTCTCCTCGTATCTTGCACCCTCGTCTGGTGCGCTTCTGCTACCCCACCGGATTCTCTCCCTTGTCCGGAGCGCGCGGGTAGGCGCCCCGTTGTATTGCGCATGAACCACATTGTGTACATGAGCCGGGCGGTCCGGCCACTGTCTGACCAAGACCTGCAGGAACTACTAAGCCAGTGCCGCCGCGACAATGCCCAGCACAATGTGACCGGTATTCTGTTTTACAGCCACGGCCACATTGCCCAGCTCATCGAGGGCGACCCGGCCATCATTGAGCCGCTGTACGAGAAGATTTCCCTCGACGGCCGCCATTCCAACGTAACCCAGCTGGTCAACAAGCCCATTGCCAACCGCAGCTTCCCCGACTGGTCCATGGCCTTCCACCCCATTCAGGCGGAAGGATTTCACGCCCTGGAAGGCTTTTTTCTGCCCCATCAGCTGCCCGCCACGCCCGAGTCGCTCACCATTGCCGACGCCTTGATTGTGGATCTGGTACGCCAGGCAGTGTTCGGTGCCGATGAGCCCACGGCCGTTTAAAGCAACTTCTGCCCACTTTTTAGCTTCGTTTGAATTCAGCCCGTACAGGGCAGCGGGCAACTCCTCTTGGGCTAGCCGACTTCCTATCTGCCAACCACGCCTGCTTGTTCACTATTTGCAGCGCCCTTTTCCTCTGCCCACCTAGTTCATGCGCGAACAGCAGCTTCAGAGTATTCTCCGGCACATGCCCGCGGGCATTGCCACCCTGCTGGGGCCGGAGCTGCGTTATGGATTCGTAAACGAAGCCATGCGGGCCCTGCTTGGCGGCGACACCCCGAGGGTCAGCCGCTGGCCCATAACCTGGGTGTGCTGGCGGCCGATTTGCTGGAAGTAATGCAGCAAGTGTACCAGTCGGGCCGGCCTTACGTAGCCAAAGCCTATGCCCTGCCCCTTCCCAACCCCGTAGGCGGCCCCGCCACGCCCCGCTACTTTGATCTGGCCATGGAGCCCTTGCAGGACGAGGACGAGCGGCCCCAGGGGCTGCTGCTGTTTGCCGTCGACGTGACGGGGCAGGAGGAAGCCCGGCAGCGTGCCCACGAACTGGCTCTGGAAACCCGCCGCCTCGATGCCCGCCTGCGGGTGCTGACCGAAACGGCCCCGCAGATTACCTTCAGCGTGGCCGCCAACGGGGAATATGAGTACGTGAGCCCGCAGTGGTACTACTTTACCGGCCAGCCGCCCACCGCCGACCTGAACGCCATCTGGCCCCTGCTGATTCACCCCGACGACCGGCTGCGGGTACTTTACCAGACCGATGCAGCCCGGGCCGGGGGCGTTGGTTGGAGCCACGAGTACCGCTTGCGCCGCCACGACGGGCAGTACCGCTGGGTGCTCAGCCGCGCCCTGCCCGAGCTGCACGCGCCCGACAAAGCCGTGTTCTGGCACGGCGCCGTTACGGAAGTACACGACCAGCGGGAGCTGTCCGAGGCCCTGCGCCGCGGCGAGGCCGAACTGCGCTTTCTGGCCGACAGCATTGCTCAGCTTATCTGGACGGCCACGGCGGAGGGCTTTATCGACTACTACAACCGCCACACGGCCGAATACACCGGCCGCACGCCCGAGGAGCTCGGCCCCACCGGCTGGATAGCCATGCTCGACCCCAGTGAGCAGGCCGCCGCGGCCCGGCGCTGGGTGCAGTGCGTGGCCAGCGGCACCGACTACGAAGGCCTCTACCGCATGCGCCGCCACGATGGTATCTACCGCTGGCACATTATCCGGGCACGCCGCCTGGCCGATTCCCGCGGCCTGCGCTGGTTTGGCACCTGCACCGACGTAGACGACCAGCACCGCCTGCGCGAAGTACTCCAGAGCCAGTACGACGAGCTGGCCCGCACCAACCGCGACCTGGACACGTTCGTGTATACCGCCTCCCACGACCTGAAACAGCCGCTGTTCAACCTGCGGGGGCTGTTTGAGGAGTTGCGCCGCTCCGCGACTTTTGACGACCCCGAGCAGAAAGACATCCTGGAAATGGTGGACGAGGCCCTGCGCCAGCTCGACGGAACGCTGCAGGAACTGGCCGCCACCGTGCAGGACCAGCGCGAACTGGCCGCGCCTACCGAGCCCCTGGACCTGAGCAGCGTGGTGGAGGAAGTATTGCTGGGCCTGCGCACCCAGGTGCAGGAATCCCAGGCCATTATCGACATTCAGGCCGAGGCTGCCCCCAACCTGGTGTATGGCCGGGCCAACCTGCGCAGCGTGCTGCACAATCTGCTCAGCAACGCGCTGAAGTTTGCGCACCCAGAGCGCGCCCCGCACATCGTCCTGACCAGCAGCCTCTCGCCCACCGGCCGGCCCCAGCTCACCGTGCAGGACAACGGCTTGGGCATGAAGCTCCGCGGGGGCACGGCTCCGGCCTTTCACTTGTTTGAGCGCCAGCACCCGCGCGTACCCGGCGCCGGCGTGGGCCTTTACCTGGTGCAGCGCATCCTGGACAGCCACGGCGGCCACCTCGAAGTAAGCAGCACCGTAAATCAGGGCACGACCTTCACCGTCTACTGGTTCGAGTAAGGTAAGCGGGACTGTAGAGGCAACTCACGGCGTGCCGGCCCCGAATCAGGGTTTGCAGAAGCCCTTACAAATACCAGAAATCCTCGGGGGCTACCGCTACGCTTACGGCCTGCCCAGCCTGGTAGCTGGCCGTCGTCTTCACCCGAAGGCCAGTAGTTTGCAGGAGCACGTCCACTTCCGAATAGCTGCCAAAAAACCGTACGGCCTGCACCGTTGCCGGCATACCAGCTCCGGCCGCCGCCGTTAGCCGGACGTTTTCGGGCCGAATCAACAAGGGTTTACGCCGCCGGGGCAGGCCGGCGCTGCTGGCCAGGGCCGCGGCCACAGGGCCCTGCAGCAAGTTGTAGTCGCCGAAAAGGCCGGCCGTGTACTCGTTCACGGGGTGCCGGTAAATTTGGGTGGGCGGGCCCTGCTGCACCAGACTTCCGTTTTGAATCACCAGAATTTCCTCGGCCCACGACAAGGTATCGGCCGGGTCGTGGGAAATCAGCAGGCAAGTAATGCCTAGCTGCGCCCCAATATCGTGGATGACGGCCTTGAGAATCTGGCGGTGGGCACGGTCCAGGTTAGAGAACGGCTCGTCGAGCAGCAGCAGGCGCGGCGAGCCCAGCAGCAGGCGGGCCAGGGCAATGCGCTGCCGTTCCCCGCCCGACAGCTGGTCGGTGCGACGGGTGGCCAGGTGCCCGATGCGGCACAGCGCGTAGAGCTGTTCGGCCGTCACGGCCTGCTGCTTGTTGGCGTAGCGCAGCACCTGCTCTACGCGCAGCGAAGGCGGCAGCTCGAAGTGCTGCGAGAGAAAAGCTATGCCCGGGTGGCCCGGAATCAGGACTTCCACGGGGCCTTTTACCCGGCGGTCCTCGAAGCGCACGGTGCCGGCCGTGGGCTGGGTCAGGCCGGCAATAATTTGGAGCAGCGTGCTTTTGCCGGCCCCGGTTTCGCCGGCAATGGCCAGTTTCTGAAACTGCCGCTGGCTGAAGCTGATGTCTTCTAAAACCGTGTTGCCCTTTTCCTGCAGGGATATTCCCGAAACGCTCAACCAGCTCATACGTGCCGCAAAGGGGTAAATAAAGTGAAGCCGCTGCCCCACTCAGCCGGGCAGCAACCTAAGAAGCCGGGGCCAGCGTCCGGTTGTACTTGTTGCGGTACTGTTTCGGCGAAAGACCTGTCAGGCGCTTAAAAGTACTACGAAACGCCTTGGGGTCGGAGTAGCCCACCTGGTACATCACCTCGTTCACGTTTTCCAGTGTCGATTCCAGGCTGTTTTTGGCCGCCTCAATTTTTACCCGCTGAATGTATTCGACCACCGAATTAGACGTGGCCTTCTTGAAGCGCCGCTCCAGGTTGCGGCGGCCCAACGCCAGCATGTCGGCCAGCTGTTCCACGGTTATCTTGTCCTGATAGTTGTCTTCGATATAGGCCTGGGCCTTTTTGATGGGCTCATCGCCGTGTTCTTTCTGGCCGTTGAACATGATGAAAGCCGACTGGCTGACCCGCTCAATATCAATCTGAAACACTTTGGCGCAAATCAGCGCAATTTCCCGGCCTGCATACTTCTCGACCAGGTACAGCACCAGATTGAGATAGGAAAAAGCGCCGCCGCTGGAATAAATGCCGTGCTCATCGGTTACCAGCCGGTCTTCCACCAAATCCACTTGCGGAAACATGCGGCGAAAGTCGTGGGCAGCGGCCCAATGCGTGGTGCACTGCCGCCCGTCAATCAGCCCGGTGGCGGCCAGCAGAAATGCGCCCAGGCAGAGCGAAGCCACTTCGGCCCCACCCCGGTACTGCTCGATTATCCAGGGCAGAAAGTCCCGGTTGCGGGCCAGAGCCACGGCCGGGTCGCCGTCCACGGCCGGTATAATGACCAAATCGGTTTTGGTGACGTCCGTGGTCAGCAGGGGCGTGTACACCGCGTAGAGCCCGCCGCACACCGGCGTTTCCGACTTCAGGCCCACCAGCTGAATATCAAATAGCGGCGGCTTATCCATGCGGCGCAGCAAGGCATTCACTTCCGAAAAAACCAGGCGGGGGCCCTCGATGCTGCCCAGAACGGCGCCCTGCGGAACCAGGATGGCAATGTGCTTCATAGGATTAAATCTAAAGAAAGCGGGTGTTGCAATCAACCCTGAATTGGTCGGAATACCCCCCTATATAGCGCCCCGACAGTACTAATTTTGTTGGCGCCAAAAGATATTACCCAGGCAATAATACTATATATATTAGTAAAAACATTGCCATTTTCAACTTCATTTTTCCACTTTCCATTTTCATTCCATGCTCATTGCTCCGCTTACTCCCTACCTGACTTTCGATGGCACCTGCCGCGAAGCCATGACCTTCTACCAGCAGTGCCTGGGTGGCGACCTGCAGATTCAGACGGTTGCCGGCACGCCGGCCGCCGAGCACATGCCCGCCGAAGCCCACAACAGTGTGCTTCACGCCATCTTGACCAACGGCAACCTGGTGCTAATGGCCTCCGACGCGGGCACGCAACAAATCACGAAAGGCAACATGGTTTCCTTGTCGGTCAACTGCCAGAGCGCAGAAGAAATTGCCGCGCTGTTCCAGCAATTCAGCGAAGGCGGCGTTGTGACCATGCCCCTGCAAGACACGTTCTGGGGTGCCACGTTTGGCATGCTCACCGACCGGTTCGGCATCGACTGGATGTTCAACTACGACAAGCCGGCAGCGCAGTAGAGTGGCAAAAGCCAAACAGATGGGCTGGCTGGGCGCAAATCAGCAGAGCTGCTTACCAACGCGGGACGCTGCTTCGCCGTACTAGTCAGCCCGGCCCGGCTCACGCGCTGGGCTCCTTCACTCAATTCTCACTGCTATGAAACTCACGCTTGTTTTTGCGGCCTTGTTGGCCGGCACCATGGGCACGGCTGCTGCCCAATCGGGCAATTCGTCGCCCAATACCACGACTCCCCAGACCAAGCAGGCCGGCGCCAAAACCGAAGCCAGCACCCGTCGCCCCATGAATACGACGCCCGCTACGGGCCCGACGCGGGCTTCGCGCTCCAGCTCCACGATGAAATCGGCGCAGCAGGGCAGCGCTTCAGGCAGCACCAACAGTGAAACTGTGGGTAAGAACAGCCGCGGCAAATCGAGCACTGGGGCCGCCAAAAAGCCCGCGACTACCGAACAGTAACCGCTCGGCCTGGCATATAAAGCGCCGGCTCCTGGCTTCTCTCTTTGCAGGGGAGAAGCCAGGAGCCGGCGCTGTTTTTGGGCGTGTAGCCTACGACTTATACGTGGGGCCGGCGGGACAGCCATTCGGCAGCTTCCCGGCCTACCAAGGCTTGAAAGGCATCCATGTCGGCGGCCTGCAGCTTTTCTCCGGCCGACTTCTCGTAGGTTTCCCGGAGCTTATCGGCCAGGTGCCTGGTCTTTTGGGGTAGGTCTTTCTCCTGAATATTTTCCTCGTCTAGCAGACGAAACAGTTCTTCTTTTGGAATCGGGGACAGGCCACCGGGCGCTATCCAACCCGACGCGGGGTTGTTCTGATCTTGAGGCATGATACTAAGGGTTAGCGGAAAGAATGCCTAGTTGTACGCAGGCCCGGCAGCCAGTGTTAATGGCCGAGTTTCAGCCTAGTCTATTGGCAATGAATCAGTTGTTGAGCTACCCGCCGTTATGCCGCCGTACACTCCCGCTAAGCTCGACCGGTAAGCAAAAACAAGCAGTTGAGGATTAAGAAGTTACTTCCCAACTTTCAACTTATTTGGAACACTAGCCAGCAAGTGCGCGTAATGAGCTGACTAACATGCGGTAAAGCTTCCGCTTCTCCGTTCCCACAACCAACCACGTTCGCTATGAAAAAGGTATTGATAATGGTAGCCGTAGTAGCTGCCTCCATGGCTACAGCCAAAGCTCAAACCACTTCGGGTTCTACTTCCGGCACCACTTCGGGTGCTACGACTAGCTCCATCACCTCGGGTACTACCTCTGGCATCACTTCGGGTGCTACTACCGGTAGCACGGCTGGCTCAATGACCAGCGGCACGGGCAGCACTACCACCGCTACCACCGCCGGTTCGGGCGGCTCGATGACCAGCGGCACCACTACCATGGGCTCTTCTACCAGCGGCACGGGCAGCACTTCGGGCACGATGACCTCGGGTACTACTTCGGGCAGCACTTCGGGCTCGGTGACCAGCGGCACGACCAGTGGCACCGGCAGCAGCTCGGGCCGCAAAGCCACCCGTACCAAAGGCAGCAAGAGCAGCCGTTCATCTAGCACCAGCGGTAGCTCTACCAGCGGCCGTAGCACTTCGGGCAGCTCCACTAGCGGCTCGACTACCGGCAGCCCCTTCTAAGCTTATCCCAAGCTTTTAATACTAAAAAACGCCCGGCTATGCCGGGCGTTTTGCGTTCTAGGCTCACTCTAATGCGGCCTGCTTCATTACGGCAGTGGGCAGCTATACCGCGCTAGCGCCCGAAGGTATAGCCGGCCAACAAAGAGAAACTGTGGTGATTGGAAAGCTTGTCCAGTGTATTCACTAGGCGGTCGAATCGCGCTTCCAGGAGGAGTTTGCTTGGCCCGACCTGCAGCGTGACGCCAGCCCCGCCCACCATGCCCACACTGTAGAGGGGCAGCGCCGTTAGGTTGGCTTGGTCGGTATTGGCGGCCCCGCCCGACACGGCTTCGAGCACCGCGCCCCTCACGTTCAGCGCGGCAAGCCCACCCACCTGCACGTAGGGTCGAATTCCTTTGGTGAGCAAGGAATAACGCAGCATCAGCGGCACCCGAATGGTCTTCATATCGACGAAGACCTCCCGGCGCACTTTCTCATTCGGATAAATTCCGTCCCCGCGGTTTTTGAATTGCTGGCTGGAGTTATGCTCCCCGTATAGTGCCTGCAACTGCACCGAAAAATGCGGATTAAACCGGGTAGGCAGTATTTCCAGCCCTATCCCACCCGTAGCCCGCATCGCCGATTGCAGCCCGTTTGCTCCTTTATCAAGGTAGGTCATCGAAGACTGGCTGGCGCCGCCCAGGACAACGAAATGCACGGTTGCTACCTGCTTTTTGGCTACATACTGGTTGGTTGCGCCACCCATGCAAGCGTTATAGGCGGAGAACACCCGCACCAACGAGTTTTCCGCCAGCTCCATCCGGGCCACGGTAGTTTGTACCGAAGGACAGTCGGCCATGACCTTCCAGAGTACGTTTCGAAAAGGATAGGTACGAACCAGGGTTTTGGCGTACACATCTTTATTACTGTTGGCTTGCAACGTATCCTTCTGAATCAAAGCTTCCAGGGGCGCTTTGGCGTCAGTTCCTACGTAATAGCAATCCTTGTCCTGCTCGTTGATAAACCGGTAGAGGGAAGCTTTGCCCAGCACCACGGCCTGCACAAACACCCGACGGCCCGCAGGGCCCGCAAGCTGCTGACTTTGATAATCCTGCCCCTTGGTGAAGCCATACCCCCGAAGCTGCTCGGGTTGGTACTCCGCTACGGTCTGATCAGCCGCTATTTGAAAGCGGCAGCGCAAGCCATTTCCCTGACCACTCTGATATTGCACTGTACCACGCACGGTGTCGCCGGCCAGTGGCACGATGTAGCCGGGCCGAAAGCTGGTTTGGGCAAAAGTGACGCTGCTGCTCAATAGAAGAGCAACCACGAGTAATTGTTGTCTCATTAATAGGACTTAAAAGCACAAGCGTAAATACAGCAAAGATAAGGCGGGGTATTCCGCCCGGCAGCTTTTTTCCTGCGTCAAAGCCGCTCTACCATCAATTCCCAGACGTTGAAATGCCGGCTAGGCCCGCTGAATCCCGGCTTCCTGGCCTAGTAAAGCATCTTGCAAAAATTATAGTAGGTTTTGACTATGCTCCGTCAAGTCGCATAATTCCGGAAAGTGGATGCAGGCAAAGTACTCGTCATGCAGAATTATTTTTCAAATTCAACTATTTGCTCATCAATAGTATAGCTATAATTTTGCTTTTCCAGCACACTAACCTTCCGCGGTAAGCTGCTGATTATTGAGTAATTTTGGCAGTTGATTTTAGTCAGCACCCTGATTTTATGCAAAAACCTTCCTTCCGTTTGCTGCCCGTTGTGCTGGCCTTGCTCGGCCCCACGCTAGGCCAGGCGCAGAAAGTTGACCCGGCTTTGGTGGCCAAGGCCAATACGATTCATAATCAGGCTTTCGTCCTGGATTCGCACCAGGATACGCCGATTAACCTGATGAAGCCAGGCTTCGATATAGCCAAGGACCACGACGCGAAGGAAGCCCAGGTAGACCTGCCCAAAATGCAGCGCGGTGGCCTCGACGGCGCTTTCTGGGCCGTGTATATGGGCCAGGGCCCCCGCACGCCGGAGGGCAACGCAGCGGCCAAGCAGGAAGCCCTGACCATTTTCAACGCCATTCGCTCGACCATTCAGGCCAACTCGACCCAACTCGATCTGGCTACCACCGAAGAGCAGGCCCTGCAGATCCGGCGGGTGGGCAAGCGGGCCATTTTTATCGGCATGGAAAACGCCTACCCCATCGGGCAGGATTTGGGCTCGTTGAAGTCGTTCTACGATTTGGGCGTGCGCTACATTACCTTGTGCCACGGTTCCAACAACGACCTCTGCGACTCCGCCACCGACCCCAATGGCCCCGAGCACCAGGGCCTGAGCGCCTTTGGCAAGCAGGCCGTGGTAGAAATGAACCGTCTGGGTATGATGGTAGACGTGTCGCACGCCTCCGACTCGACGTTTTACGACGTGCTTCGCCTGACCAAAGCGCCCATCATTGCCTCCCACTCCAGCAGCCGGGCCCTGAGCGACGTGCCCCGCAACCTGAGCGACGACATGCTCCGGGCCCTGGCCAAAAACGACGGCGTAGTGCAGCTAAACCTTTACAGCACTTACGTGAAGACCGAGGCCAAAACGCCCGAGCGCCTGGCCGCCGAGCAGGCCTTTTTTACAAAGTGGAAAATCAAGAACTTCCTGAACGTGTACGGTTTGCCGGCCGCCGAGCAGCAGCAGGCCCAGGCCGAGCTTATCAAGCTGGAAGAGCAGTTTCCGGTGGCCCTGGCTACGGTACAGGACGCGGCCAACCTGATTGACCACGTAGTGAAAGTAGCCGGTATTGACCACGTCGGCATCGGCACTGACTTCGACGGCGGCACCCGCCTCAGCGGCCTCGGCGACGTGAGCGAGCTGCCCGCCCTGACCCTGGAATTGGTCAAGCGTGGCTACTCGGAAAAGGACATCTTCAAAATCTGGAGCGGCAACCTGTTTCGGGTGATGAAGGCCGTGGACAAGGCGCGCACTTCGGTAGTGAAGAAGTAGCGTTGATCGACTGCGTGTTCATACGAAGAAGGCCGGTTTCCTGCGGAAACCGGCCTCCTGGTTTTGGGGTGTTGTCAGCTATTGGCGGGCCGGTGTAAACGCCGGGGCGCCCAGCAGAAACTTGACTGGAAAGATGCACTCTACGGCGACGGGCTGGTCCGCTACCAGGGCCGGAAGCCAGCCGTTTGACAGGCCCTGCACGATGCGCAGCGCTTCCTCGTCGCAGCCTGCCCCAATGCCCTGCGTAACGTGATAATCGGAACAGGTGCCATCCTTGGCGATGATGAACGCCACCTGCACGCTGCCACTGACGCCGTTGCGCATGGCCTGGACCGGGTACCGCATCAGCATCAGCTGATTGGAAATGGCCGACGAGCCCCCAATGTAGACCGGCGCCACATCAGGCCAGGTCTGGCCGCTGGCTGTGGGCTCGCGCAGGGTCACCGACAGGCTTTTGTTTTTGCCGGGCCGCAGGTACACCATCTGACGGGCATCGTAATCGTACTTCTGCTCCAACTCGCCCTTGCTGGTGTAGAACTCCCAGAGGCCGGTGCGCTGGTCGTTCTGATAAGCACCTTTGGCTACCACAGTGGTCCCGTTCCAGTCGTAACTGGTCCAGATGCTGTCTTTGCGGCCCTGGGTGTAGTGCCCCTGAGTAGCCAGCGCCAGCTGCCGGCCCCGGTATAAGGTATAGGAGCCGTGTTTTACCGACTTGTCGGATTTGAGCACGTAGTATACCTCGTTGGAAATGGGCGTGGTGCTGTAGTTGGTGACTTTCTTGGTTTCCTGCCCCAAGCTGAGCAGCGGAGCCGTGAGTGAAGCCAGCAGTAGAGTGAAGGCGGCAAAGTGGGATACGCGCGGGGTCATCGGGGCAGAACTGAAACGAAAGAAGTTTCCTGGGTAAAGGCTCAGGACCAACCCGGCCCATACACCAAATATACCTTCCCATTCCCGTTCCAACCAGCCAACGGCGTAGTTCGATTACTTACATACGGCGTTGCGGACCGTAGAACTTCATTGAAACCAGCACCTCCGTAGCGACCGGCTTGCCTTCGACTTCGCCCGGGACCCAGTCGTTGGGCAGCTTTTTGAGCATGTCCAGCAGGGCTGAGTCGCAGCCCCCGCAGCCGCTTGGTATCAGCCGCCACTCCGTCACTTTGCCATCCACTCCGATGGTGCCCACGACCTGCACGTTGCTGTTGACAAAGCTGGGGGTTCCGATGCGGGGAAACTCCATCATACCGCCCAGGAAAGCAGCCTGGCCGCCAATGTACTGCGGATCAATGTCGGGCCTCTTTTGACCACTGGCGGTGGGCACTACCAAGCGAACGGGCAGCATACCAGCCGAGCCCTCGGGGCGACTGAGCAGCACTTGGTGCTTGGTATAGTCGTACTGCTGCTGCAGCACGCCGTTCTCGTTGTAGAAGCTCCAGACCCCCACGGGCTTATCGTCGCGGAAGCCGCCTTTGAGCACTACGCGGCCAGTTCGGGCATACTCGGTCCAGGTGCTGTCTTTGCGGCCTTGGCGGTAGTAGCCCGCGGCCACGGGCTGGCGGCCGGCCCCCTGGCGCACCTCGTAGGAGCCGTGACGCACGTTCTTGTCGGACTTCAGCACGTAAAACACTTCCCGGGTCGACGGGCCGTAGTTTTTGGTCACTTTGCGCGTTTCCTGGCCAAAACTCAACAACGGCAGGGCCAGCAGGGGAACTGTGAGCAGCCAACGGGCCGACGAAATAAAGGGTATCATGAAGGATTAAATAGAAATAAGGAGCTTTGCAGAATCAGAATAACGCCGCTTAACCAGCTCTCTGACCGGTCAAATATAGAGACTTCAGTGAGGTGGAAGCAGCAGCAAGCGCCGGTAGGCCCCATTTTCCCCTTTTGTTATGACTTCCTCCCCCATTACCACCATTGTATTCGACCTAGGCGGCGTGCTCATCGACTGGAACCCGCGCTACCTCTACCAGAAGCTCATTGCCGACGAGCAGGAAATGAACCACTTCCTGAGCACCGTCACCACGCCCGACTGGAACGAGGAGCAGGATGCCGGCCGCAGCATTGCCGAGGGCACTGCCCTGCTGGTGGAGCAGCACCCCCAGCACCGGGAGCTGATTGAGCACTTCTATGGCCGCTGGCCCGAAATGCTGGGCGGCCCTATTCAAGGCACCGTGGACGTGCTGACCGAGCTGCGGGCCAGTGGCCGCTACCACCTGTATGCCCTGACGAACTGGTCGGCCGAGACGTTTCCGGTGGCGCTGGAGCAGTTCGAGTTTCTGCACTGGTTCGAGGGCATCGTGGTGTCGGGCACGGAAAAATCGCGCAAGCCCTTCCCCGACTTCTACCACACGATGTTCACCCGCTACAACATTGAGCCGGGTCAGGCCCTGTTTATCGACGACAACGAGCGGAATATCCTGGCGGCCCAGGCCGTGGGCATGCAAACAGTGCATTTCCAGTCAGCCGAGCAGCTGCGCCGGGAGCTAACCGAGCGGGGCGTGTTGTAGGGGCAGCTTAGCCGAAGGGTGCTATAGCAGTAGCAAAAATGCCTGCTGACCGGTCAGCAGGCATTTTTGCTACTGCTATACTCTATTCTGACCGGTCAGCAAGCACTTTTATATATGTAGAAGTACCCGCTGACCGGTCGGCAGGCATTTTTACTAGCACTCTAAGTTCCCCCTGACCAGCCAGCAGCCCCTACCCTACTTGCGAAAGCCTATTCTGACCGGTCAGCAAGCCGTTCCGGACTTGCTACGCAGCACAACGGCCACTTCCCGGGCGGGAAGTGGCCGTTTCACATAAGAGCCGGGCGAAAAGGAACGGTTAGCAGTTGCTGCCGTCGAGGCCGCAGGCGTCGCCGGTGGCCAGCACCGTGGGGGCAGGGTGCTTTTCCTCCCACACTTTGTCCAGAACTTCCAAGAACAACTCACTGGGCTGGGCACCCGATACAGCGTACTTATCGTCGAAAACGAAGTAAGGCACCCCGCGCACGCCGATCTGGCGGGCCTGGTACTCATCGTGGCGCACGTCCTGGGCGTAGGCGTCGGTTTGCAGGGTGGCGCGCACCTCGGCGGCATCGAGGCCGATGTCGGTGCCCAGTTCGGCCAGCGTGTCGAGGTCATCCACGTTGCGGCCCTCGGTGAAGTAGGCGGCCAGCACCCGCTCTTTGGCTTCATCCTGCTTGCCATGGTGGGCGGCCAGGTGAATAAAGCGGTGACCTAGGAAGGTATTCACCGGCTGCATCTTGTCGAAGTCGAACTGCAGACCCACTTCGCGGGCCACCTGGCCCATGTGCTGATTCATCTGGCGGCCCTGCTCCACCGACATGCCCTTGCGCTCGGCCAGCAGCTCATGAATGGTTTGGCCGGGCTTGGTTTGCATGGTGGGGTCCAGCTCGAAGCTGCGCCACACGATGTCGAGTTCGTCGCGGTGGGCAAACTGCGTCAGCGCGGTTTCGAGGCGGCGCTTGCCCACGTAGCAGAACGGGCACATGATATCGGACCAGATTTCTATTTTCATGTTTTCAAGGATTTTGCAGGCCTAATAAGCCGGGAGTAGCTTAAATGTTTGCCGGCTGCTTACTTGCAAGCAACATCACCTACCCCAGCCGCGGTTCATCCTCTTCGCTGCCCTATGCCTACTCCCACCGCGTTTGTCACCTTTGAGGCCATGCTCGAAGCCGGCGGCCCCAGCTTTATGCCGACCCAGATTGTGCGCGTGCCCCCGCTGGTACTGGCCGAGCTGGGCTCCAAGGCCAAGCGCCTGATGGGCACCATCAACGGCTACCCCGTCCGGCTGGGTTTGCTGGCCTTGGGCAACGGCGAAAAGGGCATGATGGTCAACAAAGACATCTGCAAAGCCGCTGGCCTGCGCCTGGGCCAGGTGGTAGCTGTGCAGCTGGCCCCCGACCCCAACCCCGACGCCGTGAATTTGCCCGCTGAACTGGCCGAGGGCCTGGCCGAATGGCCGGAGGCCGAGGCTGGCTACGAGCAATTGAAAACCGCCATGAAACGGGCCGTGGCCTACCACGTGAGCAGCGCCAAACAGAGCGAAACCCGCCTCAAACGCACCGTACAGCTCTTGCAGCGCTTGGCCGTTGGGGCCCACCCGTTTCGGCCGCTGCCGGGCGAATAAGCTGCTTTTTGTGCTTATTGCCTGCGGGCAAAACCGGATATTTGTATTCCACCCTCGTTTTTCGCTGCCATGCTCCGCTCCTGCTTTTTCGCCCTTTTGCTCGTTGGTGCCACCGCCTGCAGTCAGCGCAGCTACAGCACCCGCGCACTGGTTCCCCAGGCCCTGACCCAGCACAAGCTGGTAGCCATTCTGCCCTTCGAGGTGCAAATAGACAAGCTGAGTCTGGAGCCCATCACCTACGTGGGCCAGGATGTAAGCCCGGAAGAAATGGATAAGCGCCGGCAGCGCTGGGAGGAAAAGCAGCAGGAGCAGCGCAAAATAGTGGCCTACCAACTCCAGCATGAATTGCTAAAACAGCTGGTGCTGCGCCAGGCCAAGCATCCGTATTCGGTGCAGTTTCAGAAGGTGGCCGAAACCAACAGCCGCCTTGAGCGGGCTGGCATCACCTACGCCAACCTCAACGACCACAGCATGGCCGAGCTCAAGGCGGCCCTGGGCGTCGACGCGGTGCTCTCGGGCGAAACGACCCTGTTTCAGCCCTTGCCCAACGGGGTGGCCGTGGCCCTGCTGATGCTCACCAACGTGGGCGTACCGCAGAGCGAAGTGCTGACCAACGTAACCATCCACGACTGCCAGAGCGGGGAGCTAGTCTGGAAATTCGACCACCAGCAGGTGGGTGAGCTTAGCTCCAGCCCCGCCACCCTGGCCCGGGTGCTGGTGCGCAACTCGGCCCGTACCTTCCCCTACCGCCGTTAGCGGCCTAGCCGAGACGAATTGCCCAAACCAGCGGCTACAAACTCGGCCGCCAAAGTTACCACGGCAGCCGGCGCCTGCCGCTGGGGCGAATGGCCCAGGCCCGGCAGCAGGTGAGCCGTAGCCGTCCCAGCTACTCCACTGGCAATGGCCGTTACTTGGGCCGCCGTGCCGTATTCATCCTCCGTACCTTGCAGCACCAGCACCGGGCACGTTACGCGCGGCAAGTAACTTTCTACGTTCCAACTGCGAAACTCAGGCTGCAGCCAAGTGTCGGCCCAGGCTCGGAACACGGCTTCAGTTTTGGGGCCGTGGTAGCGGGCCAGGCGGGCGGGCAAATCGGTGGTGCGGTACTGCTCCTGCGCGGCCCGGATGCCGGCCAGGGTCACGTCTTCCACAAACACATGGGCCCCGATGGTGATAATAGCCGCGGTGCGGGCCGGCTCCAGCGCGGCCGCCAGCAGGGCCAGCGTGCCTCCGTCGCTGTGGCCCAGCAGCACGGCCCGGGCTATTCCGCAGGCGGCCAGCACCCGGTTGACGTTAGCGGCTTCCTCTTCCAGATACCGCTTGGTGCGCGGCTCCGGCCCGAAGGGGGCCGACTGCCCGTAGCCGCGCCGGTCGTAGGCCAGCACCGTCAGGCCGGTGGCCTGGGCCAGCAGTTCGGGAAAGTCGCGCCAGAGGGTGATGCAGCCCAACGAGTCGTGGAGCAGCACGAGCTGGGGCTGAGCCGGGGCGCCGGGAGGCGTGAGGCGGCGCACCTGTAGCTCGTAGCCGTCGAAAGGTAGGCTGAAATCTTCGCGCTGAACGGGTGTGGGGCTGGGCGCTGAGGTGGGCATAGCGGAAGCGGAAAGTGGCAAAGATAGGGGCCAACAACCGGCTCGGCCGTAACCTTCGGGCCCGGCTGGCGGTTAGTCAGGCTATGTGCTGGCCCCATGGGCTAGCTTTTCCGGAATCATTTTTACCAAAGCAATATGGAATACAAAGAGCTAGGCGACTCGGGCGTGCGCGCTTCGGTCATTACGTTTGGCAGCTGGGCAGCCGGTGGCTGGATGTGGGGCGGTACCGAGCAAAACGACGCGGTAGGCGCCATTCGGGCCTCCTACGATTTGGGCGTAACCTCCATCGATACGGCCCCGATTTACGGCATGGGCCTGAGCGAGGAAATCGTGGGGGAGGCCATCAAGGGCCTGCCGCGCGACAAGGTGCAGATTCTGACCAAGTTTGGTATGCGCTGGGACCTGCCCGAGCCCAAGGGCGACTTCGGCTTCAAAACCAAGGACAACAACGGCCAGGACCTGGACGTGTACAAATACGCCGCCCCGGAAAGCATCATCAAGGAGTGCGAGGACAGCCTGCGCCGCCTCGGCACCGACTACATCGACCTCTACCAGATTCACTGGCCCGACGTGACCACGCCCATTGATGCGACGATGGAAGCGGTAAGCCGGCTGGTGGAGCAGGGCAAGGTGCGGGCCGTGGGCGTGAGCAATTACTCGGCCCAACAAATGGCCGAAGCTGAAAAAACAGTGAAGCTGGCCTCCAACCAGGTACCCTACAGCATGGTGCGCCGCGACATCGAGAAAGAAGTGGTGCCCTACTCCCTGGAGCACAACAAGGCTATTCTGGCCTACAGTCCGCTCCAGCTGGGCTTGCTGACCGGCAAAATCAAGCCCGGCCAGCACTTCGACGCCAGCGACCTGCGCGCGACGCACCCGCTGTTTAAGCCCGAGTTTGTGACCCGAGTCAACGCGTTCCTGGACAAAATCCGGCCCATGGCGGAAAGCAAAAACGCTAGCCTTTCGCAGGTAGTGCTGCGCTGGACGCTGGCCCAGCCCGGCATTACGGTGGCCCTGGTGGGCGCCCGCAACGCCGAGCAGGCCGTGCAGAATGCCAAAGCCATTGAGGTGAAACTCTCCAGCGAGGAGCTGGACTTCATCAGCAAGGAGCTCAGCCAGCTGCAGCCCGCCAAGGCGTAGCCAACAGAATTGTGCGTAGAATAAGGCCGGGAAATGCATTTCCCGGCCTTATTTTTTGTCTGTTTGCCCGCATGACGTCCCCCTACATCCCGCTCACCATCCGCGCCATCCGGACGGAAGCGCCCGAAACCAAGAGCTTCGTGCTGGCCCCGCCGACTGATATGGAGCTGCCCTACCAGCCCGGCCAATACCTGACGCTGGTACACACCCGGCACGGGCAGGAAACCCGCCGCTCCTACTCCATCAGCTCGGCCCCGGCCCTTGGTGAGCCCCTGACTATCACCGTAAAGCGCGTCGACAACGGGGTGGTGTCGCGCTACCTGATTGACCAGGCCCAGCCCGGCGACGAGCTACAGACGCTCGGGCCCGCCGGCTTTTTCACCCTGCCCGAGAATATCCAGGACTACCAGCAGCTGATTTTGCTGGCGGCGGGCAGCGGCATCACGCCCTTGTTTTCATTGCTTAAAACGGTCTTGCACGAGCTGCCTCAACTGCGGATTTTGCTTGTTTACAGCAACCGTAACGCAGCCACCACTATTTTCGGGGAGGAGATACGGGAACTGGCCTGGCGCTTTCCGGCGCAGCTGCACCTGGAGCTACTCTACGGCACCGACCCCAACCTGGCCCGGGCCCACTTGCATAAGGAGTTGCTGGAACAGCTAGTGGCTCAGTACGCGCCCGGCCCGCCCGAGCAGACGCTGGCCTACCTCTGCGGGCCACTCAACTACATGCGCATGGGTACTTACGGTCTGCACGAAGCGGGCCTGCCCCTGGACCACATCCGCCGGGAGTTGTTCAACACTGCTACGGCCACCGTGCCCCACAGCGTCCCGCCCGACACCGATGAACATACTGTGGTGGTGCGGCTGCGCGGGCAGGAACACCGGCTGCGGGTGCAATACCCGCAAACCATTCTGCAGGCGGCTAAACAGCAGGGCCTGGTGCTACCCTACAGCTGCGAGGCCGGGCAGTGCGGCAACTGCGCCGCCCGCTGCACCGCCGGCACCGTCTGGATGGCCAACAACGAAGTGCTGACCGACCGGGAAACTGCCCGCGGCCTCATCCTGACCTGCACCGGTTACCCCGTGGGCGGCGACGCAGCGCTGGAAATCTGAGTTGGTCAGCGGGAAAATGGGGTAGTAAAAGCCCCCTCCCGAACTGACTTGGACAGGTCTGCACTTTTTGTTGCTATCTATATTTGAGCGGCGCAGTCTTGACGCAGAAATGCTCAACTCATTCCTAAAACCTATACTTTTAACTGCTTATTCTTCACTCCGATACTTACTGCTTGATGAAGCATTCTTTACTGTTTGTTTTTCTTCTGTTTACGTGGTTTGGTACTACCCGCACGGCGCAGGCGCAGCTGCCGATGCAGCCGGTAGCGTTCAGCAGCGGCGGCTACGACAACGTTATCAGCGCCACCTACGATGCCCAGGGCCGGCTCTACCTGATAGGGCACATGGGCTTTAATCAGAATACAGCCTCGCCTACGCCCCCGGCTATTCGCACGGCCTCGGGCAATACCACCCTGGATAACGGCTTCAATTCGGGCACCTACTTTATTGCCGTGTATGGTCCCACCGGGCAGTTGGAGAAGATGCATCCCTATTACATGGGCTACGGCGGCACGCTGCGCTCCATAGCCGTCGACCAGGCCGGCAACATCTACCTGACCGGGACCGAGTCGCAGTACACTTTTATGGTGCGCAAGATTAATCGGACCTTCCAGACCCTGTGGACCCTGACGCAGGGCACCAACGGCGGGGCTTGGGGCAACAAAGTTCTGGTAGACGCGCAGGGCAACGTATATGTGGCCGGCACATCCCAGTCATGGTCGATGTTTGGCCTGACGATGCGGCAGCGGAGCTGCTGTCTGGAAAACGATTTTCTGATCAAGGTAAACGCCCAGGGCACGCTGCAGTGGATTCGGGCGGGCCTGGGTGGCCCGAATGACCTAATTACCGATTCCTCCGCCAACTCCATTGCCTTTGACCGGGCCGGCAACGTGGTGATGGTCGGGACACTTTCGGGCACGGGCACCTATGGCAACCTTACCCTGAGCGGCGGCTCCGGCAACATCATTGCCGTCAAGTACAACCCAACTGGTAACGTTCTGTGGGGCAGAGTATATGGCAACGCGACGTACCCATCAAGGGGCAGCACCCAGGCCATGGACGTGGCCACGGATGAGGCCGACAACCTCTACATCTGCGGCAATTTCTATGGCCCGCAGCAGTTTGGCACAGTTACCCTGAATACGGCCAGCTATTACCGGGACGCCCTGCTCCTCAAACTCAACTCGGAAGGCACTCCGCTATGGGCGCGGGCGGGCGGCTACACGGCCGGTACTAATCTCTCGGCCAGTGCCTACGCCAGCGTGGCCTACCGGGACGGCAAAATTAAAGTCGCCGGCTACAGCCAAAGTACGCCCGGCCTGTATGAGTCGAACCCGGTGGTGGCCAGCTATGAAGCCAACGGGCGCTTTGCCTGGGCTACCAACCTGCGTCCGGGTACCGTTGCCACAGGCAACAAGATTCTCATCGACGAAAACCAGACCAGCCACGTGTTCGGCTTTTTCAAGAACACCTTCCAGATTGGAGCTACCGCCTTTCCTAGCTACGGTGGCCAACAGGATGCCTTCTACGTGCAGGTCCTGGATTCGGCCCGCTACGGAGCATCCTGCCTGATTCGGGGCACGCTCTACCAGGATGCCAACCGCGACTGCCGCCTGGGCAGCGGCGAACTAGGCCTGGGCGGCATTATCGTGGAAGCGCTGCCCGGCCCTCGCTACGGCATTACCGACTCCCTGGGCCGCTACCTCATTGCCACCGATACGGGCCGCTACACCGTGCGGGCGCTCCTGCCCCAACGGCCCGGGCAGCAGATTACCCCCCTGTGTCCGGCCAGCGGCGTTTCCGATACGCTCTATTTCCCGACACCCGGGGCGTCATCCCAGGCGTGGATTTTGGACATGAGCTCAACGCTACCCCGTACCTGACGACTCAGGTTTCGTCGGGCCGGCGCCGGCGGTGCGCCCCCGGCGCTACGGTTGTGACCTACGCCAACCTGGGCATGGTCACGGCTCCGGGTGCCCAGGTGCTGGTAAAGCTGCCGCGCTACGTGGTGCTGCGCGCCGCCTCCCACCCCTACACGATGCAAACCGACAGCACCCTGCTTTTCAGTGTCGGCACGCTCAAGCCCGGACAGGGGGGCAGCATCACGATTCAGGACTCGGTAGCCTGTGGTAATCCCGACATCCGCGGGCTGACCGTGTGCACTCGGGCCTGGATAACGCCCCAGGTAGTACTGACTCGCCCTGCTGGCTGGAACCAGGCCAGCCTACAGGTGCGCGGCAAAGTGCAGCCCGGTAACCAGGCGCGCTTTGTACTGCGCAACGCCGGCCTGGGCGCCACCACCGACAGCCTGACGATGCGCCTCTACCAAGGTACCCAGCTGGCATTGCAGCAGCGCTTTATGCTGGCTGCCGGCGACAGTCTGGTACTGCGCGTGCCCGCCCGTGAAGCCACCGTGCGACTGGAAGCCGACCAGCCTGCTGCCCACCCCCTGGGCGGCCAGGCCAGTGCCAACGTGGAGCTCTCGGGCCTGCGTCCGGCGGGCGGGGCACCGAGCCTAGGCATGGCAGCTTTTGCGCTAGCCCCTACGGGCCCCAGCTCAGCGGAAGAGTGCCTGCCCATCGTTGACTCCTTTGACCCCAATGACAAGCAGGTGGTGCCGGCAGGCCTTACGTCCCAACACTATACTCCCACGAATACTCCGCTGCGCTACCAGGTGCGCTTCCAGAATACCGGCACCGACGCGGCCTATCGGGTGGTCGTCGTCGACACACTCTCGGCTCAGCTCGACGTGAGCACCCTGCAGGTCGGGGCCGCCTCGCACCCCTTCCGTCTTAAGGTATCGGGCATGGGCCGCCCCGTACTGACCTTCACCTTTGACCCCATCCTGCTACCTGATTCGGTTAGCGACGAGCCGGGCAGCCACGGCTTCGTGCAGTTTACCGTGCGGCCCAAGGCCGGCCTGCCCGATAAGACGGAAGTGGCTAACCACGCCGACATCTACTTCGACTACAACCCGGCGGTGCGTACCAACATGACCCTAAACCGGCTGCACGACCTGCCGCCAGTCGTCGGGGCTGGGGTGGCGCTGAGCTATCCGTCGGTGCTGGCCTCGCCCACGGTGCAGGCCCTGACGCCGGCCCAGGGGAAAGTAGGTACCCTGGTTACAATTGCGGGCAGCCGGCTGGCGCTGGCAGCGGCGGCGCCCAGCGTTTACTTTAATGGAATGAAAGCCAACGTCGTTAGCGCCACGGCCACGGAAGTAGTGGTCCGCGTACCGGCAGGCGCTACTACGGGCCGGGTGAAGGTAGCTACCCTGGATGGAGCCGGGCAGAGTAGCACGGATTTCGTAGCCTACCAACCGCCAACGGTGGTAGCGCTGACCCCGGCGGAAGCCCGGCCGGGAGCAACGGTGAGTATCACCGGCTCCCACTTCTCACCGGTACTAGCCCAGGATACCGTCTGGATTAACGGCATGAAGGCGCGTGTGCTCCAGGCTACCGCGACGAGCCTGCAGGTAGAGGTACCAACCGGGGCTACTACCGGCACGGTGCGGGTGGGCACCCTGGGTGGCAGCGTGGCAAGCAGCCAGGTGCTGCGCGTCTGGTATCCGCCCGCCATTACTCGTTTCAGCCCAGCTAAAGCCGGGGCCGGCTCCGTCGTGACGCTAACGGGGCAGGCATTTGCCGAGCAGGCTAACCGCAACACCGTTTTCTTCGGGGCAGCCTCCGCTACCGTGCTCCAGGCCAGCTCCGGCAGCCTGCAAGTGCGCGTACCGGCCGCCGCCGAGTCGGGCCCGCTCCGGCTCGTAACTCCGGGTGGGGAAGCCAGCACGGCCGCCTTCACGTTCCTGCCCGCCCCGGTCATTACGGCAACCATCCCCGCGCAGGGCAGCGTCGGCACGCCCGTAACCCTGACCGGCCGGCACTTCCTGGTTGATGGGCAAACGGACACCGTCTGGCTGGCTGGCGTGCCGGCCAAAGTTCTTAGCGCCTCTGCTTCGGAACTGCGGGTGCTGGTTCCCCGCGGTACCAGCACCGGCCACTGGACGGTGGCGGGCGTTGGCGGGCGCGGCAATTCCGGGGAATTTGGCGTAACCGTACTACCGGCCGAAACAGCCGTGGAAGTGTTTCCCAACCCCACCCACGGCGAGCTGACAGCTAGTTGGACCCACGCCGAATTTACCGCTCACGAGCTTGTGCTTTTCGATGTTGTCGGCCGCCAGGTGTTACAGCGGGCCATTGGGGCATCGGAGCAGGATGGGGTGCTGGTAAACGTGGCCGGGCTTCGGGCCGGCCTCTACGTCTTGGAGCTCCATACCAGCCAGGGCATGGTGCGTAAACGGATTATGATCCTCTAATGCCGGAATCAACTCCCTGGCTTGTATAAGCTTTACCTGCCAGACCATTTATTACGCCACCACATACGACCCGTCGACTGCCCAGGCGACGGGTCGTGTCGTTTAGCCGGCCTACCCCAGGTTATATACCTGTTAAGCTCCCACTATCATAAAAAAAGCCCGGCTCAAGGAACCGGGCTTTTTCGAAAGAGGAAATCTACCAGTCGTAAGGAGACTCCCTTACGTAGCTTAGCCTTTGGGCATCAATACTTTGTCGATTACGTGAATCACACCGTTGCTCTGAATCACGTCGTAGGTCGAAATGCAGGAAACGTTGCCTTTCTCGTCGGTCAGGACCACGTTTTTCGGGCCATTCATGGTGGCATACAGCGTGCCGCCGCTTACCGTTTTGAGCGTAGCCGAGCCTTTACCGGCTTTAATGGCGGCCATAATTTTCTCGGCCGTCATATTGCCCGCTACCACGTGGTAGGTCAGGATTTTGGTCAGCGTAGCCTTGTTCTCGGGCTTTACCAGGGTTTCGACGGTGCCGGCGGGCAGGGCGTTGAAAGCGGCGTTGGTGGGGGCAAATACGGTGAAGGGACCTTTGCCCTGCAGGGTTTCTACGAGGCCAGCGGCCTTTACAGCGGCTACCAGCGTGGTGTGGTCCTTCGAGTTCACCGCGTTTTCCACGATGTTCTTGTTGGCGTACATGGCTTCACCGCCTACCATCACCGTGCCGGCGGGCGTCATCTTGGCCTGGGCCGAAGCCGACTGAACACTAGCAGCGCCCAGCAGGGCAACGAGGGCGAGGGAAAACAGATTTTTTTTCATGGTACTTTTTGCAGAAAAAGGTTGGAGGTCGGAACTGCGGGCACTTACGCACGCCCTTTCCCCACCGGATTTCTGAACCATGAAATTTCTTGGTCGAGCTTGGCTTCTACGCGGCCCAGCCCCGGCTCAAACAGGTATTTAACTATTGAAATTCAATGGTTTACTAATAAGCAAAAAAATTTAGAACCCAATATCCAGCACCAAGGGCTGCACTTGCCATACGCCGGTGCGCACGTTGTAGAGGGTGCGAAACCCGGCTTCGAGCGGGGTGCGCAGGCGCAACGGGTTGAACACGAACGTCACGTCGAGGCCGGCCGTCTGGTAGCGGCGGTCCACGGTGCTGCGGCCGACAGCGGCATCGAAGAAGCCTGTGGCCTTCAGGCGCTGAATGTAGAGCAGGCGGCCCAGCTCCCAGTCGGTATCGGCCAGGGGCAGGCGGTACTCCACGCTACCCACGCGCAGCTGGTCGAAGCTCACGTAGCCTTCTCCCCGGGGGAAGAATACGCCGGGACTGAAGCGGTACTGTTGCTGCTGCTGGCGCTGGTAACCGGCCCGCAGGCGCAGGGAATGATGCTTGCGCAGGCCGGGAAAATACAGGCTGCCAAACGCGGCCCACTGCCGGGCCTGCAGCCCGGAATTGAACGGCGTATCGCGCCACGAAGCCGTTAGGGTCTGGCCCCAGCGCGGGCCCACGTCGCGCTTACTTTGCCGGAGTACGTGCGAATATGTCAGCGTCCCGTTCAGGGCGTGCAGGCTGCGCTCAAACCCGACCTCGGTGATGGTGCGCACCGGTAAATCGTAACCCTGCACCAACTCGCCGCTGTAATAGGCGCCCAGCGTGAGGGCCTGCTGGTACTTGGAGCGGGTCAGGTTGAAGGGCAGGCGGGCCCCGGCCGTGAAGCGGTTGTACGTCCACCGGTCGGTGTATTCCCGGCTGTTGACGTAGGTCGTCAGGCGGCGGCCACCGCGCTGGAAGCCCACATCCAGCACCGGAAACAGGCCCTGGTAGCTCACGTTGGCCGAAGCGTTGGCCGTGCGCTCCGCCCCGTCGTAGCCGGCAGCTACGACGGCCTGGGTGGTGTTGAGCAAATCCTGGGACCGAATGCCGAGGCTAAACGCCTGCCCCGTGGGCGCCTGGATAATGCCCCAGCTAAACGCATTGAAGGCGTGGCTCAGGCGGCGGTAAGGCGCTACGGCCAGCGGCGTGGCGGCACTTACGCTCGAATCGGGCTGCACGGTCCCGATGGTGCGGGTACCGGGCTCCTGGCTTAGCAACGGGTCGGTGTAAGCTACTGGCAATGCCGGAGCCGGGGCCGCCACGGGCCATTGCTCGGGCTGCAGGGCCATTTCGACCACCTGCGCGCCTTCGGCCCGGAAATCGTGGAAGGCCAGGTGGCGGCCATCCGGCGACACGGCGGCGTGGTAAGCTCCCAGGGGCCGCGACGTGACCTGTCGCACCTGACCCCCGGAACGGGTATCCACGGCGTACACGTTGTCGATGCCCGACTGCGGCGAGTTGTACAGCACATAGTCGCCCCAGGGCTGGGGATGGCTCAGGTTGACGTTGCCGACCGGCACCAGCGTCTGGTGCTGGCCGGTTTCGGTGTCGATGCTTTCCAGCAGCTTCCCGCCGGGCCGCAGCGTAACTACCACAATCGAGCGGTTGTCGGCGCGCCAGCGGGGCTGCTGGTAGAAGTCGTTGGCCGGGTTAGGCAGCACCCGCTTTTCCTCGCCGGTGCGGGCGTCGAGCACCACCAGCTGGTTTTGGTAATCGGACTGAGCCCGCACGGCCAGAATCAGGTTGCCATCGGGCGAGAGGGCCGCGTTGGTATAGCGCTGCTTGGTAGTAAGCTTGGTCAGTTGCCCGCTGCCGAGGTCCAGCACCCGGATGTCGGAATACACCTGTTGGCCCCAGCGCGTACCGGGCCGGAATTCGGGCCAGCAGGCTTTGCCCCCACCCACCGACAGCATCTCCGGGTTATTCAGCAAGCCCTGCACGAACACGCGCTTTTCGGGCGCATTGCGGCGCAGCAGCACCAGCTGGGAAATGTCGCCGAGGCCGGATTTTACGGCCAGCACCGTGTTATCGTCCACGTACTGCGGGTACTGGTACTCGGTGAAAACACCGGGCTCGGGGCTGGTTTGAAAAGGCGTAACGGGCGTTACCTTCAAGGCTTGCTGCTGGGCCCGCCAGAGCGAGTCGAGCTGGGTGATGGTGCGCGCGTACAGGTCATCGGTGCGTAGCTGTCCGCCCGCGCTGAGCCGCAGCTTATCCGAAAACGAGAAGGGGTAAACCGGGAAACGGTAGTAGCGGTTCAGCACGTCGCTCCAGGCCGTGGGCCCGTTGCTGCGCTTGAAGTTGGTGGTCATGAAATAGCCCAGCACGTAATGGTTGGGCACATTGTCGCGGAAGGAGCCGGCCACGGCCTTGCTGAAGTTGAAGCGCCGCCCGGCCAGCAGGTTGGCCCGCAGCCCGAGGTCGAAGTGCGGAATCCGGCCCCGGCCGCTACGGGTGAGCAAGGTTTCGGTGCCCACCGCGTCGCCTTCCCAAAACCAGTCGGGAATGCCCAGCGCCACGGTACCCAGGCCGGCATGGCCGAAGAGCTGATACGCCAGGCGGCCCAGGCCCTGCTGGCCTTTGTCGTACTGCACGATGTGGCGGTCTTCGTGCACGGCCAGCAGATCGAGCCAGCCCAGGGTACCGGCCAGAAACGGGTCCTGGGGCGCAGTGGTGAAAAACTCGGAGTGGCGCGGTAGCAGCGTCACGAAGCCGTTGCTGACGGTGGTCTGATTCTGGAGCACCACAGCAATAGGCCGGGGCTCTTTTTCCAGAGAGGCACTAACCGGGCCGTACACCTGCTCCAGGCGCAGGGCCGTGCGCTGGGCCTGGGGCGCGAAGCCTTCGGGGAATATGACCTGAAAGTGGGGGGTGCGTACCTGCTGCCAGCGCAGCGCGGTTGAGTTTTGGGGCAGCACCGGCAGCGTGGGCTGGGCCCGGGCCGGCAAAAAGCTCAGCGACGCGGCCACGGCCGCCAACAGATACTTGTGCATTGATTCGACGGAAAGAGGCGCGCTGGCAAACGAGCAATAGGGTTACCCAAAGGAAAGGACCGGCCACGAACTCAAACAATTCGGGGGCAAAACGGGTCTGACAAATTTAACGGCAAACCTGACACTTGCGGACCCGGAACGGACGAGGTCAAAACCGCGTTTGTCAACCGCAAGCTCCCCTGGTTGAGCTACGTCCAACCACCCTTGATTTTCGTAGATAATCCCCGATGAACAACCTAAGAATTTACCTCCTGGGCCTGGTACTGGTGCTGGCCGCCTGCACCCAAAACCGCTCCGACGCCCAAACCTTCCGCCGTCCCACCACTGGCGGCGCCCCCAAAAACCTCGACGGGCTGGCCGTAGCCACCTTTGCCGGCGGCTGCTTCTGGTGCACCGAGGAAATCTTCGAGGAGCTGCGCGGCGTCAAGCAGGTGGTGTCGGGCTACGCCGGCGGGCCGGAAAAGAACCCAACCTACGAGCAGGTGGGCAGCGGCCAGACCGGCCACGCCGAGTCCATCCAGGTGTACTACGACCCCAAGGTAATCAGCTACCAGACCCTGCTTGACGTGTTTTTCCTGGCCGGCCACGACCCGACGACGCTTAACCGCCAGGGTCCCGATGCCGGTACGCAATACCGCTCGGTGGCTTTTTACCGCTCTCCCCAGGAAAAGCAGCTCATCGAAGCTACCATCAAGCGGGTGGACGCCTCCAAGCACTACAGCTCGCCCATCGTGACCCAGGTACTGCCCTTCACCGTCTTCTGGCCCGCCGAAGACTACCACCAGGGCTACTACCGCCTCCACCCCGACAACCCCTACATTCAGTCGGTTTCGACCCCGAAAATCGAGAAGTTCCGTAAGGCGTTCAAGGATAAACTGGTCGTAGAATAACATTGAGTCCCGGTTGGCAGACGCCAGCCGGGACTTTTTATTGGCGGCTGCTTGGAGCTCGTCTGTAGCCCGCAGTTTTATTCCGAACCGAGAAGCGGGGTTGTCTGTCCAAGGACTTATCTTTGTTCAGGATGCTTCCCCTGCGCCACCTGGATTTGGGTCGAAGAACTCTCCTTCTCATTTCCTTTGCGAGCTTTTATGCCTGCCGACGCCGTCGACTTCCACCTCATCTTTGACTCCCTGCCCACGCCCCACCTGATCCTGGGGCCAACGCTGGCCGTGGAAGCCGTGAACGAAGCCATGTGCCGGGTGCTGCACCACTCCGCACCGGAGCTAATCGGTCAGGATCTGCTAACGATTCTGCCCCCCTCGGCAGCCGGCCCCGAACCCACGACCACGCTCTGGCGCACGGCCCTGCTCGATGTACTGGAGAACCACTGCCTCCACACCTTGCCCGTGCAGCGCTACGACGTGCTGCGCAGCTCGGGCGCCCTGGTTACGCGCTACTGGCATGCTACGCTGCGGCCTATTCTGCAAGCCGGCGGGCTGCGCCACATTGTGTGCCGGGTGCTCGACGTGACCGAGCAGGTCCTGGCCCAGGAGCAGGGCAATTTCAGCCGGGAAAGCTTTAGCCTGCTCACCCAGGCCACCCACGACGCCATTTGGGACGCCGACCTGCTGACCGGCGCCGTGTGGCGCAATGACATGTTTACGGCGCTGTTTGGGCACCCGGTTCAGACTTCCGGCACCTCCCAGCTCTGGTTCGACCACCTGCACCCCGACGACCGGCCCGTGGTGGAAGCCCAGCGCGCGGCTGCCTTTGCCGGCCCCGATACCGTCGTTACCAACGACTACCGCTTCCGGCGTGCCGACGGCTCCTGGGCCGAGGTTCTCGACCGGGCCTACATCGTGCGCGACACCGAGGGCCGGGCCGTGCGCCTGCTCGGGGCCATGCAGGACGTGACCCAGCGGCGCCAGGCCGAGCGGCAAGCCCAGCAGCATGCGGCTCGTTTCCAGGTGCTGGCCGAAGTGCAGCCGCAGCTTATCTGGACGACCGATGCCGCGGGTAATGTAGGGTACATCAATCCTTTCTGGGAACAGTATCTGGGTTCCGACCTGGCTGATGCCCAGCAGAACGGCTGGCAGGACCACGCCCACCCCGACGACTTTCCCATGGTGCGGGCCATGCGCGTGCACTGCGTCGAGTCCGGGGAGCCTTTCGAGAAAGAAGTACGGCTGCGCGAGGCCGCCAGCGGCGAGTACCGCTGGTTTCTGGCCCGCGCCGTGCCCGCCCACGACGCCCAGGGCCGGATTGTGCACTGGGTTGGGTCGGCCACGGATATCAACCACCAGAAAAGTACCCAGCAAGTACTGCAGCAGAGCCTTTCCCAGCTCGACCGGCTGCTTGAATCTCTGCCGCAGATGGCCTGGGTTTCCCGGCCCGATGGCGGCGTGACGTACTACAACCAGCGCTGGTTCGACTTCACCGGCGGCACCCTGGCTGAGCTGCTGGACTGGGGCTGGGAACGGTTTATTCACCCCGATGACCTGCCCGCGACGATGGCCAGCTGGAAACAGGCCCTGACGGCCGGCACCCGCTTCGAGGCCGAGCACCGCTGGCGCAATCTGCGCGGCGAGTACCGCTGGTTTCTGGCCCGCGCCGAGCCTATTCTCGACGAAGCCGGCAGCATTATCCTGTGGGTGGGTACCAATACCGACATCGAGGAAAGCCGGCAGATGCGCGACCAGATGCAGCAGAACGACCAGTTGCTGCGCCGTATCATGGGCCAGATTCCGGCCAATATTGCGACCCTGCTCGGCCCTGACCATCGTATCAGCTTTGTCAACGATGGTATGCAGCGCCTCTACGGCAGCCGGTCGGTGCCCGGCAAAAAGATTGCCGAGGCCTTCCCTGAAGTTGAAGAACAGGGCTTCGTGGCCCTGATGGACCAGGTGTACCACAGCGGCCAGGCGTACTACGGCATGGAGCAGGTTACGCTGATTGAGAACGAGAACACCGGCCAGCCCGAAACGCACTACCTCGACTTTACCTACCAGCCCCTGCTCGACGAGAACAACACGGTGCAGGGCATCCTGATCTTTGCCGTAGACGCCACCGAGCGGGTACTGGTCCGGCGCCGGGCCCAGGCCCTGGACGCCGCCATGCGCCAGCGCGACGAGGAACTGCGCACTATGACGGATGCCCTGCCGCTGATAACCTATATCAGCGACCCGCAAGGCGCCCCGCAGTACCTGAGTCCGCAGTGGTTTTCCTACACCGGCCACGACCCCGCCGGCAGCCTCGACCACGTGTGGGAACAGGCCATTCACCCCGAGGACATCGTGCGGCCTTCTTTCCTGGAAGCAGTAGCCCAAAAGTCCATTTGGTACCAGGAGCTGCGCCTGCGTCGCCACGATGGACAGTACCGTTGGCACCTAAGCCGGGCCGTGCCCGCCCTCGACGCCCAGGGCAACGTGCTGCGTTGGTTTGGCTCCTCGACCGATATTCACGAGCAGAAGCAGATCCAGGCCAACCTGCGCTGGAGTGAGGAGCGCTATGAGCTGGCGGCCCTGGCCACCGACGACGCCATCTGGGACTGGGACTTGCTCACCGACACGCTGGCCTGGACGCCGGCCATTGAGCGAGTGCTGGGCTATACGGTCACCGAGATGGAAGCGGTGGTGTGGTGGTGGAAGTCCCGAATTCACCCCGAGGATGCCGAGCGGGTGCTGGCCGGTATTCACCACGCCATCGACCATGGCCTCACCGTGTGGCAGGACGAGTACCGCTTCCGCCGCGCCGACGGCACCTACGCCCAGGTGTTTGACCGGGGCCACGTGGCCCGTAACGCCCAGGGCCAGGCCACGCGCATGATTGGGGCCATGCAGGACGTAACCGAGCAGCGCCAAGCCGCTGCGGCCCTGCGCCAGCACGAGCAGGAATTTACGGCCCTGGCCAATTCCATGCCCCAGCTAGCCTGGATGGCCACGGCCGATGGTCATTTGTTTTGGTACAACGAGCGGTGGTATAGCTACACCGGCACCACCCTGGAGGACATGCAGGGCTGGGGCTGGGAGAAGGTCCACCACCCCGACCACCTGGTCAGTGTTATCGAAGGCTGGCGCGCGGCCCTGGCTTCGGGGCAACCCTGGAAAGACACCTTCCCGCTGCGGAGCCACGACGGCGAGTACCGCTGGTTTTTGTCGCGGGCCCAACCCATCCGCAACGCCCAGGGCGACATTGTGCGCTGGATTGGCACCAATACCGACGTAACCGAAACCCAGCGGGTGCAGCAGCAGCTCAAGCAGCAAAACCACGAGCTGCGCCGCATCAATGAGGACCTAGACAACTTTGTGTATACCGCCTCCCACGACCTGAAGCAGCCCATCAACAACATGGCCGGCATCTTCGAGGAGCTGACCCGCACGGCCTACTTCCGCGACCCGGACGCCATCAAGCTCATTGCCATGTTTGAGCGGGCCCTGCACCAGATTTACGACACGATTTACAACCTCTCCGAGCTGGTGCAGGTGCAGAAGCTGCGCCACGAGCTGCCCACCGAAACCGTGCAGCTGGAGGCCCTGACCCGTGAAGTGCTCGGCAGCATTGGCGAGCAGCTGGCCAATGTGCGCGCCATCGTCACCACCGACTTTGACTTGGCCCCCACCGTGGAGTTTGTGCGCCCCAACTTGCAGAGCGTGCTCTACAACCTGATCAGCAACGCCCTGAAGTACGCCGCTCCCAAACGCACCCCGCGCATCCACATCAGCAGCACCCGCGAGGACGACCACATCGTGGTGGCCGTGCGCGACAACGGCCTGGGTATTGATATGGAGCGCTACGGCAGCCAGCTGTTTCAGATGTTCCGCCGCTTCCATGACCACGTGGCCGGCTCGGGCATGGGACTGTATTTGGTTAACCGCATCGTGCAAAGCTACGGGGGCCGCATCGAGGTAAGCAGTGAGCTGGGTAAGGGCTCCACGTTCCGCATTCATATTCCGCTGGCCGGCCACCCGCTGGCACCCGAACCGGAAGAGCACGTGTTTGTGATTTAACCCAGAGCGGGGGCGCCAATTGACGCTCCCGCTTTGGTTTCTAGCCGGCAGTCCGTATGCTTGTGTATGCCCTTACCGCTTCTCACGTCCAAGCTGCCTGATGTCGGCACCAGTATTTTCTCGGTTATGTCGCAGCTGGCCGCCGAGTGCGGCGCGATTAACTTAGCCCAGGGATTTCCCGATTACGACCCGCCGCAGGCCCTGATGGAGGCCCTGGCCCGCCATGCCCGCACCCCCGGCCACCAGCAGTACGCGCCCATGCCCGGCCTGCCCCGGCTGCGCGAGGCCATCAGCCACAAAACCGCGGCTGTCTACGGCGTGCCGGCCCCCGACCCCAATACCGAAATTACCGTCACGAGCGGCGCTACCGAAGCGCTGTATGCCGTGCTGGCCGCCGTGGTGCGCCCCGGCGACGAAGTCATCGTGCTGGAGCCGGCCTACGATCTGTACGGCCCGGCCATCCGGCTCCAGGGCGGCGTGCCGGTGTACGTGCCGCTGCGGATCCCGGAGTTCACGCCCGACTGGGACCAGGTGAAAGCTGCCCTGACGCCCCGCACCCGACTGATGATGATCAACACGCCGCACAACCCTTCGGGCGCGGTGCTTACCCCCCAGGACCTGGCCACGCTGGCCGAGCTGCTGGCCGATACCAATGCGTTTTTGCTTAGCGACGAAGTATATGAGCACATGGTGTTCGACGGGCAGCAGCACGCCAGCGCCCTGCAAGTGCCGGCTTTGGCCGAGCGCAGCTTCGTGCTGTCGTCGTTTGGCAAAACCTACCACGCCACGGGCTGGAAAGTGGGTTACTGCATTGCCCCACCCCTGCTCACGGCCGAAGTGCGCCGCGTGCATCAGTTCCTGACCTTTGCCGTGAGCACGCCCGCCCAGCACGCCCTGGCCGATGTGCTCCTGGACCCTGAGCAGTACACCACCCTGCCGGCTTTCTATCAGCGCAAGCGCGACCTGTTCGGGCAACTGCTGCAGGGCTCCCGGTTTGAGTTGCTGCCCACGCCCGGCTCCTACTTCCAAGTAGCCCGTTACGACCAGATTTCGACCGAGGGCGACGCGGCCTTTGCCCAGCGCCTCACCCGCGAGTTTGGGGTGGCCGTCATCCCGGTATCGGCCTTCTATCACCACGGTCTGGACCACGGCCTGATCCGGTTTTGCTTTGCCAAGCGCGACGATACGCTGACGCTGGCGGCCGAGCGGCTGCGCCAAATCTAACCTGAACTATATGGGAGCCTGCGAATAATCCGTGATATTGCCAGAAACCGGTGGGGTAAAGTTGTGGGGCAAGCCAGAAACAGCTTGCATTATTCTACTCAGAATCAGTATATTTCTCAGTAGAATACCCTAGCTCTTTCTCACCTCAACCTACTGCATTGTGTCTGATTTAACCGTTTCCTTCGTCCAAGCCTCCCTGCACTGGCACGACCCGGCCGCCAACTGGGCCGAACTCGGCCAGCACATCGAGGAAATCTCCATTCCGACCGACCTGATTGTGCTGCCGGAAATGTTTACCACCGGCTTTAGCATGGAGGCTGCCCACCTGGCCGAAACCATGGACGGCCCCACCGTGGCCTGGATGAAGCAGCTGGCCGCAGCCCGCGACGCGGTAGTGACCGGCAGTATTATCATCCGCGACCAGGACCAGTATTTCAACCGCCTGCTATGGGTACGGCCCGACGGCACGCTGAGCTACTACAACAAGCGCCACCTGTTTGGCATGGCTGGTGAACGGGAGGTGTACACGGCCGGCACCCAACGGCTGGTAGAGGAATGGCGCGGCTGGCGCATCTGTCCGCTGGTGTGCTATGATCTGCGCTTCCCGGTCTGGAGCCGCAACTCGGCCGCGGCGCCTTACGACCTGCTGCTGTACGTAGCCAACTGGCCCTCGGCGCGGCGCACCGCCTGGATTACGCTGCTACGCGCCCGGGCCATCGAAAACCTGGCCTATACCATTGGCGTCAACGTGGTGGGCATTGATGGCAACAGCCTCGCCTACGCCGGCGACTCGGCTCTGCTCGACATGCGGGGCGAGTACCTGGTGGAAGTCGGCAACCACGAAACCAGCATCACCCGCACCCTGCGTCGCACCGACCTGGAAGCCTTCCGGGAGCGGTTCCCCGCCCTGAACGATGCCGACTCCTTCTCCCTGGGCGAGCCGATTTCGGAGTTGACCCACCAGGCATAATTACGAAGCGTCAACTTGCTGAAACGCCGGATTTGCCTCGAGCAGGTCCGGCGTTTTCTTGATCCGTAAGTTGAGCCGGAGCTTACCCGATATGGCCGAAATGGTCTTCGGCTCGGTTGTAGAGGACGCTGAAGCCCAAGCTGCTTCGGCACGGCAGGGCATTGGGCTGGTCCACGAATTTTTCCTCGGCCACGGAATAGTACGTTGGGTGTTCTTCCCGCCGGCTGGGCCGCACGTAGGTATAGCCTTGCATTACCCAGGCATGCGGGGCCCCACCCACTGCTGCTTACCGTCAGCGGAATTTGCAGAGTATCCAGCTCCAGCGGGCGGCAGCCCAGAATCAGGCCTTGCCGGGAAGTTATGGTTTTGATGTGGACATCTCCGTGCTTTAGAATTCCGCAGCCGGCAATGCTTTCGGTCGTGGGCGGAACGGAGCTGCTCCAGTCCATCAGGCCCGCATAAAAGCTGCGCAGGTCCTTTTCGTCGGGGCCCGGCACATCCAGCACCCGTCCGCAGGCGTAGCGGCCCGACTTCAACGCTATTGCCCAGAACTGCCCGGGCCGCAAAAACCGGTTCGACTTGGGGCTAAACGGGTAAGAAATGCTCATGCTGGTAAAAATGGCTTGGGGGCCGGTTCATAAAAAAAGCCCTTGACGCGTATGGTCAAGGGCTTTTGCTTGCTGATTGAATCTTATTTACTGCACTACCAGCCGCTGCGTGCCCGTTTGCCCGCTGGCCGCTTCAGCCCGCACCAAGTACACGCCGGGGACTAGGCCCCGCAGCTCCAGGGTGTGCTGGGTTAGCAGGGCGGGCTGCGTGAGCACGCGGCGGCCCAGCACATCAACCACCGTGAGGCGGGTAGGCTGGGGCGTTTGCACGGTGGCGGTGGTGGTGGCCGGGTTGGGGTACACACTCAGCGGCAGCGCGGCCACGGTGTTCTTGGTGCTTAGCACCGCACTCCGGACGCCCAGGGCCACGACGCCCCCGTCCTGGGTACCCACAAACAGCTCGGGCTTGCCGTCGTTGTCCACGTCGGCGGCGGCCAGCGTGTAGAGGTTTTCGATGCGGGAGCCTAGCTCCAGGGTTTCGAAGCGGCTTAGGGTTTTGTTGAACAGCACATCGGTGCGGTCCATGAACAGGCCGCTCTGGCTACGGAAGTTGGCGTAGAAATGCAGTTGCCCCAGCTCGTCTATCGTGACCAAGTCGGGTTGGTTATCACCGTCGAAGTCGGCCACGGCGGTAGCCAGGTTGTTGGGACGCTCGTCAGTGGGGGTACGCAGCTGGCCGTAGTCGTTGTTTACCACCACAAAGGCCTGATTGAGCGGCTGGGTGCCGTTATTGCGGTAGTAGCGCAGGGCCTGGCCGGGGTACGTGGGTGAGCTGGTATTGGTGCTGAGCAGCATGTCGACGTACCCGTCGCCGTCGATGTCGGTGAAGGTGGGCGTGTCGTAGGCCCGGTTGGGTACGTTGCTGAGCAGGGTGGGCGTGGCCGTGTTATAGGCGGCCGCCTGGCTGGCGCTGGCTGTATTGAGGAAGTAGCCAATGAAGTTGAAGGACGGGTTGCTCAGCGTGAAAGCCGAGAAAGCCAGGTCCAGGGTCCCATCCCGGTTCAGGTCGACGAGCACCGGGCGCAGGGAGCCGTATTTCTTGCCAGACAGGTTCAGGTAGTCGTTGGTAATGAGCTTAAACACCGGGTTGCCGGCTGTGCCCACGTTCTGGTAAAACCACAACGAGGCCCGGTAGAAGCCCTTAGTCGTGGCCCGACTTACGCCACTGACGAGCATATCCTTCAACCCGTCGCCGGTCAGGTCACCGAACGTGACGGCGGCTTTGTCGCCCGCATCCAGCATGTCTTTCTGCAGGAAATCATTCTGCCGGAAGGCGAAGTCAGGGACGGCCGTAGCGCTGGTATTTTCATAGAACCACACGCTCTGGTGGGTACTGATGGTGTCGAGGTGGTCGAAAACGTTGGGCGTTACCACCAGGTCGGGCCGCCCGTCGAAGGTCACATCCAGGGAATACGGCGCCGGGAAATTGGGCAGGCGCAGGGGCGTGGCGGCGGGGAAGTTGGCCGTTTGGCCGGCGGCCGTAAAGCGGGCAGTGGCCGTGGTGCCTTCATTGGTCAGGCGCACCAGCTCCGGGCAGTTGTCGCGCGCGGTCAGCAGGTCCTTTTTGCCGTCGCCGTCCAGGTCAAGCGGGAGCAGGTTGTTGCCGCTGGTGTGGTTGGGCTTGAGCACGCTACGGCACTGGTCATTGCCAAACACGAAGGATGAGCAGCTGCTGTAGCACACCTGCAGTCCGCCCCACCGCTCGGTAGAGAGGGCGAAGCTCAGGCCCCCGCAGGCCGCGGTGCTGGTGTTCACGAAGTAATGAATCGTGGTGCTGTTGATGTAGTTGAAGGTGGTAATATCGAGGCGGCCGTCGCCGTTCACGTCCTCAATGGCCGGCGTGTTGTAGCCCCCGGTATTGATGTTGATCTGGCTGTTGCCCGACACGTAAAGCAGCTCATCGGTCAGGAGCTGAAACGTGGGCTTGCCCCCACCGCTGGCCACGTTGTGGTAGACCCGGATGCTGCCACTGATGGACCCCATGGTAAAGATGTCGGGGCGGCCGTCGCAGTCGTAGTCGCGCAGCTGCACCCAGTTGTTGAGTTCTTTGGGAAACAGCGACTGGTACTCGGGGGCGTACTCCCACCGCCGCCCGCCGCTGGGGTTAGCCGCGTTGAGGTAGGTGTAGGAGCGCCGGGTCTGGCGGTCGAAGATGTAGAGGTCGTTCTGGGCGTCGCCGTTGAGGTCGATGCTCGAAAACTGGGCCGTGTTCAGGCCCCCGGCCCAGGGTGCGGTCAGCGTCTCGGTGCCGTGTACTACATTTGCCACCGACCGATATTCAAACCCGAACGGCGTCTGGGCGGCCGCTTGCTCGGCCAGGCCGCCGAACGTACTTAGAAATAACAGGATACTAAGGGATTGTCGCATCGGTAACGCAGAAAGTAGAGCAGAACAAAGTAGCCCCAAGTTACGCAGAATCAGCATGGAAGACAGTACGGCTTTATACGCCCGTTTCACCCAGTGCGCGGCCGTCAGCACCGACTCGCGCCAGGACCAGACCAACACGTTGTTTTTTGCCCTGAACGGCCCCTCGTTCCGCGGCCGCGACTTTGCCGCCCAGGCCTTGGAAAAAGGCGCCCGCTACGCCGTAGTAGACGACGAGGCCCTGGCTACCTCCGACCCGGCGCGCTACACCTACGCCCCCGACCCGCTGCTGGCCCTGCAGCAGCTGGCCCGGCACCACCGCCGCCAGCTGGCTATTCCAGTTATCGGCATCACCGGCTCCAACGGCAAAACCACGACCAAGGAGCTGCTCCACGCCGTGCTCAGCCGCCGCTACGCCGTGCAGTACACCCGTGGCAACCTCAACAACCACATCGGCGTGCCGCTTACCCTGCTTAGCATCACCAGGCAGCACGAGGTGGCCATCGTGGAAATGGGCGCTAACCACCAGGGCGAAATTGACTTGCTCAGCCGCCTGGCCGAGCCCACCCACGGCCTGATTACCAACATCGGCAAGGCCCACCTCGAAGGCTTCGGCGGCGTGGAGGGCATTGCCAAGGGCAAAAGTGAGCTGTTCCGCTTTCTGGCCGCTACCGGCGGCACGGCCTTCGTCAATACCGCCGACCCCCGCCTGCCCGGCCTGGCCGCCGTGGTGCCGGAGCGCGTCACTTACCCCACCGCCGGCGACACCTACCCCGCCGAGCTGCTCGAAGCCGCGCCTCAGGTGGTGCTGCGCCTCTATGACGGCACCCGGGTGGAAGCCCAGATTACGGGCGGCTACAACTTTCTGAACCTGGCCGCCGCCGCTGCCGTGGGAGCCCACTTCCAGGTACCGACCACCGATATTGCCGCCGCCCTGGCCAGCTACGCCCCCACCAACAACCGCTCCCAACTGGTGCGCACGGCCCGCAACGAAGTGGTGCTCGACGCTTACAACGCCAACCCCTCATCGATGGCCGCGGCCCTGACCAGCTTTGCCACCCGGCCTGCTACCGGCGAGAAGGTGGTGATTCTGGGCGACATGTTTGAGCTGGGCTCGGAAAGCGAGGCCGAGCACCGGGCCCTGGGCGAGCTGCTGGCCGCGCAGTCATTTGCCACCGTGCTGCTGGTGGGCTCCGATATGCAGCACGCGGCCCTGCGCCCCGAGTTTCGGCACTTCCCCACCAAGCAGGAAGCTGCGGCCTGGTTGACCGAGCACCCGCTCAGCGGCCAGCAGATTCTGATTAAAGGCTCCCGCGGCATGGGCCTCGAAACCCTGCTGCCCCTGGTGTAGCGTATAGCTGCCCAAACGTAAAAAAGGCCGCCCCGGTACTCCGGGGCGGCCTTTCTAGTAGGTGGCCCTAGCCGGACGGGCTAGGCGCTCAGGGTGGCCCGGTGGGCCGTGACTTTGGCTATGAAGTCCTCAATGAAGGATACTTGAATGTCGACCAGGCCGGCCTCCGCCTCGGCCTCGATGAGGGCCTCGGGGCCCTGCTGGTTCTGGCGGGCCAGCAGAGCGTCGCGCCGGTCGGTGCTGACGCGCAACTCATTCACCTGTTTGTCGCGGTTCTTGCCAGGGGGCAGGGTTGGAATGACCGGGGTGATGGCGGCAATGTACGCGTTGAGGCTGGTCAGCTCCGAAGCGTCGTTGTTGGCCGAGGTCGTCAGGTTACTGGTTCGGCGGCCGGTTTGGGCGTCGTGGTAGCCCAGCAGGTCGAGCTTGGCCTTGGCGTAGGTCAGTACGGCGTCGCACTGGGCCCGGGTAGTGAGCAAATGCAGGGAGTAATCCATGAGAAACGTAGGGTTAAATAGATAGAAGGATATAACAATACCGCGTGAGTACCCGCCGGCTTCTAAAGCTATATTTCCTCCCCCACAAACTCAAGGATGGCGGCCGTAAGTTCTTGAATTTCTGCGTCGAGGCCGGCCAGCCGGGCCCGGGCCAGGGCCGCAGCGGCCAGGGACAGGGGCGCGGTGGTGGCGGCCAGGCGCAGGGCCAGTCCCTGGAGCCAGTGCGTGTCGCGGGCCGCGTCGGGGGTGGCTTGCGGGTAGGGCGGCAGCGGCAGGGCGGGGCCGCCGGGGGCCAGCCAGTCGGGCCTGGGCAAGGGGGCGGCCAGCAAGGGCCCCAGCACCTGCACGGCCCAGCGGCGGCGCTGAAGCCGGGCCTGATTGGGCTGGCGCTGCTGGCCCACCTGGTAGGCCAACTTGGTGCGCAGCCACTGGCAGCGGGCCAGGCGCTGGCGCAAGGCGGCCAGGCCCTCGGCGGCCTCGGCTGGGTCGGGCGGCGGGGCTTCGTCGCCAAAGGCTGGGGCCGCTGGGCCAATGCCGTCGGGCGGGGGCAGCTGCCGAGCCAGCACCTGCAGGCGCTGGTCGGGGCCGGGGCCGAGCTGCTTGCGGCCGGCCTCGGCGCGGGCTAGCTGCTGCTGGCTTACGCCCACGAAGGCGGCCAGCTCGGCCTGGGTTAGGCCAAAGTGCCGGCGCACGGCGGCGGCCAGGGTATTGGCAGTAGTTGCGCGGCGCGGCATGGCGGGTGAGGCTTGGGTGTAAACAAATAAAAATAATTTAGATTACACCCAAGGCACCGGGGAACGACTGGGTGTAAAAATATTTATTGTTATTTGTTTACACCCAGCCGGCTGCCCCTACCGATGGGCGGGTACAGGGGGCGCGCCGGTCGGCCGGTAGTGCGGGTAGTCGGGCTAGTCCTTGCCCACATCTTCCGAACAGCCAGGAGTTCACGAAACTCATTGCTAACTGGAGTTTCTTGTACGTTGAAAAGTGAACCAGTTTCTTGAACCCAATCTGGGCTGTAGGGCCACGTTCCCATGCCAGTAGGCGTGCGTGGGCAGCGGTTCAAGAAAAGGAGCGTTCTACCTTGCAGAATCAATTACCTGTTGTCCTGATGAGTGTATTTGCCCATATAGACGAGCGACTGGAGCAATTCGCTGCCGCCCAACACACTGTTTTGACCCGGAATCGTAAGGGGTTCTCAGACTTTGAAGAGCGACGCATCGATTGGCAACGCGACGGATTTAATTTAGCCGTGATCATTCAACCCACTTTCGAATTGAAGGGTGTTGACACGAGCAAGTGGAATGTTAGAGTAGTGGCATGGAAAAATATATCCAGCGGGAGTGGGCGACTCGCGGTAGGGCAGGACTTAGTAGTTGGCCGGCCCTTTCCCGAGATTGAAGCGCGCATTGACGAGCTACTGGACGAAGCCGGCACGTACCTGAACAGCCTGCACTCACGTGACTTGAAGCCAATGATTAATTTACATCATCAGCGCGAAGTGCGCCGGCAGCGTACAGAGCGGCGGCAAAAGGGACCTGAGTAACCCACAGAGTGTTAGTTCAGCCAAACGGTGATTCTACCGAAACGAGGTAATTGTTATACCAATAAAATAGATAAAATTTGTCAACTCCTTTCTGGATAAGCCCCTATACGCCCGAATGGATTGCTCAGATGGAATCCTACTTCCTCACAACTACCCAATTATGACTAAAAGGCCGCCTCATTGGGGCTACCTAGCCACTTAGCTAGCAGCTACCCTAACGGGGCCGGCCAGCGGCGCAAGAATTCCTGCCGAAAAGCCGCCCCAAGTGGTAGTGCCTGACCGGCTACCGTGAGCACGTTGCCCTCCAAGCGCTCGACTAAGCGCAGGGGTACGGCGTAGGACTTGTGCACCTGCATAAAATCAGCGGGTGGCAGCTGGCTGAGCAGGCGCCGAAACGTATCGGTAACGACGAGGCGCCCAGCGCGAGTCTGCACCTTCACGTAGTTGCCATACGCTTCGAGCCAGCGAATGTCGGCTGGCAGCACGCGGTGGGTAGTGCTACCCTCGCGCAGCAGCAAGGCAACAGGGGCCGCAGCGGGCGGCGCGGCGGGTGAGGCTGCGCTGGCAGCCGCGGCCGCGGGCAGTTTGGCGATGGCCCGCAGGAAGCGCGGCAGGCCCACCGGCTTCAATAGGTAGTCGATTACCCCGTACTCGTAGCTTTCGAGGGCAAACTCGCTGTAGGCGGTGGTGAGGATGGTGTGCGGCGGCCGGGGCAGGGCGTGCAGCAGCTCCAAGCCTGTCATTTCGGGCATGTTGAGGTCGAGTAGCAACACGTCTACTGAGTGCTCGTGCAGAAAGGTGAGGGCTTCGAGGGCCGTGTAACAGTGGCCTACTAGGCGCAGGTGGGCCACGCGGGCCACGTGCGCCTTGAGCACCTCGTGGGCCAGCGGCTCATCGTCCACAATCAGCACGTGCAACGGGGTAGCGGGTTGGCTCATACGTCAAGGACTAAGTCGGTTTGGAACTCGGTTTCGGTGGCGGAGGCATGCAGGTAGTGGCGGCCGGGGTAGAGCAGCGCAAGACGCTGGCGGGTGTTGTGCAGGCCGGTGCCGGTGCCCACCGGCGCCGAGGCGGGCGGCGGCAGGGCATTGCGTAGCGTGAGCATGAGGCGTGAGCCCACCAGCGCCAGGCGCAGGTGCACGAAGCTACCACTAGCTCGCTGGGTACCGTGAGTAAAGGCATTTTCGACCAGCGCCAGCAGCAGCAGCGGGGCGATAGTGCAGCCGGCTGCCTCCGCCTCGGTGGGCAGCTCGACCTGCACCGGGCAGCGCGGGCCGAGCCGCACTTCCTGCAACTGGGCGTAGCTGCGCAGGTAGTCCAGCTCCTCGACCAGCGGCACCTGGGGGCGGCGCGTGCTTTCGAGTTGGTAGCGCATGAGCTCGGCCAAGGCCAGCAAAAGGTCGGGCGTGCGGGGGCTTTGGGTCAGGCTCAGGGCGTAGAGGCTGTTGAGGGTATTGAAGAGAAAATGCGGGTTGACCTGCGCTTCGAGCAAACGCAGCTGCTGTTCTTGGGCCAGCAGCTGGTTGCGCTGTGTGTCGCGACGCTGCGTAGCAGCCCGCCACATAAACAGGAAGGACAGGGCCAGCAGCATTTGCCCAAACAAGCTAAGGCCGGGTTGGTACCACGGCGCCTTGTCAGCCAGGTATTCTTTCGGAAAAAATAGCCATTGCAGCCCATGTACGGCCGCGTGCAGCACCAGCACCCACCCCAGTAGGGCCCCCAAATACGTCCCGTAGCGCCCCTGGTCGAACAGCCGGGGCACCAGCACGAGGTGGTGACCATACACGCCGACCATCCACGCCAGCAGCCCAATAGTTATGGGCCCCATCACGGACCAGGTGAGCAGGTTGGTGTTGAGGGCGGGGTGCAGCAGCAGCAACGCCAACATCGGCAGCCAAGCAAGCACGTCCCGCAAAACGCGTCCTGCCCGCCTGCGGGCCGCAACTGGGGGAATAGCAGGAGTCATAAAGGAGCAAAAATCAGAAAGAAGGGCCGCTACAAAGGTAGCAGCCCCCTTTCCCGGCGCACAACCTCATCGGACGAACGGCGTTCGTCCGGCCCCGACGCGCAATGGACCCATTTTGCCAGCCGTTGGTCAGACAAGCGAGGCCAGCCGGGTGGTGCTGTGGAGTTTTGCCAGCATAAACCGCCGCCCGTTCGGCATCTTCATTTTCTTGCCACCTTCACCCCAACTTATGCGTACCGCTACGTTCTTCTGCACCGCCGCCGCTTTGCTCCTGACTTCGGCCGCGGCTGCCCAGGCTCCCACACCCGCCCCGGCCGGCCTTTGGCAAGGCAACCTGCAAGCAGCCCCCGGCTCCGAGCTGGTCGTGTTTTTTGACCTGAAAGGTCAATCGTCTGCCCTCAGCGGCACCCTGAGCGTGCCCCAGCAAACCGATCAGCTGCTGCCCTTGAGCAGCGTGGTGCTGCGCCACGACAGCCTGCTGCTGGGCGCCGAGCGGCTACACGCCCGCTTTGCCGGCCGGTTTTCGGCCGATGGCCAGCAGGTGGCCGGGACCTGGTTTCAGGGTGGCGCGCAACTACCGCTGACGCTGCGGCGCAGCACGGCCAAGGACAAAGCGGCCGCCACGCCGCGCCGGCCGCAGGTACCCCAGGCACCTTTTCCCTACCGCAGTGAGGACCTGACGTTTCCGAACCAGCCGGCCGGGTTCGACTTGGCGGGCACACTCACGCTGCCGGCGGGCAAGGGGCCCTTTCCGGCCGTGGTGCTGGTCAGCGGCTCCGGCCCCGAAGACCGCAACGAAACGATCCTGGGACACCAACCTTTTTTGGTGCTGGCCGACTACCTCACGCGCCGGGGCTTTGCCGTACTGCGCTACGACGACCGGGGGATAGGCCAGTCGAAAGGCACGTTTAAGAATGCCACCACGGCTGATTTTACCACCGACGCCCAGGCGGCGCTAGCTTACCTGCGCACCCGGCCCGACATTCGGCCCCACCAGGTAGCCCTCATAGGTCACAGCGAGGGCGGCATCATTGGCGGGCTGGCGGCGGCCCAGCCCGGCGGTCCTGACTTGCTGGTGTCCTTGGCCGGACCTGGTCTGCCCGGCGCTGCTGTGCTGCTGCGCCAGCAGGCCGATCTGGCCCGCGCCGCCGGGGCCGATTCGGCCAGCATCGGCCGCAACTACCGCCTACACCGGGCCCTCTTTGCCGAGCTGCACCGCCAGCCCCCTACCCTCCCGACCGACCAGCTCACGGCCAAGCTCGTAGCGACCGTGCAGCAACAACCCGACGCCGGTACCGAACAGGCGCGGCTGGCCCTGGCCAAAACGTACGCCGCGCCCTGGATGCACGCCTTTCTGCGCATCGACCCCGCCACGTACCTGGCCAAGGTACACTGCCCCGTGCTCGCCCTTAACGGAGCCAATGACCTGCAAGTGGCCGCCGACCAAAACTTACCCGCCATCGAGCGCGGGCTACGCGCTGCCCACAATCCCGACGTGACGATCAAGACCTTGCCGCAGCTCAATCACTTCTTCCAAACCGACCCCGCCGCCACCAGCCGCTACGCCAGCATCGAGGAAACCTTCGCGCCCAGCGCCTTGCAAGTCATCGGCGACTGGCTGAGCGCCCGCACCAGCGGCAAGGGCGCGGCGGGCAAGTAAACTGGATGAAGCGCTGGGCCCAGCAGCTTACGGAATGAACGAAGTCGTTGCGCCAGGGGCGGACAACGACAAGCCCTATCCCTTTTAGGATATTCTAATGCCTTGGACCGCTAATTCACGGAGTCCTCTTTAAACGGACTGTTTGTAGCGGTTGCAACAATCGCTGCCCTTGTGAGATTGGTTGCAAGAATAGCGGTTCTGTCGCCTTTCTAGCGACCATCAAACAGCTGCTTTAGTAGAATCCTTACGGCCTTCAGCCTGTTGCAACAGCCACATTAGTTGTCGGATAGGCTCCGAAATAATGCTGCTGGCTCTGGGCGCAGGTTGTTGCTGGCGTGGTACCCCTGGTAAGTAAAAATGTCACTTCGCTACCTTTCGCGCTGCTTCTATACTAGGTGCCCCGCTCACGCTCTGGTAGCTATCCTTGCTTCTCATGTGGTCTTCTTCCCGTAAACGCTTACGCCGTCTGGAGGCGACCTGGCACCAGCCGGCTTCGCGCTCCCCAAATTTCTCCTTGGTGGCCCGCTACTACAACCGCGTGCAGCACGAGCCCGCCTACCACCGCCTACCGGACCAAACATGGGAGGACCTGAACGGCGAATTGCTCTTTGACCGGCTCGATGCTACGGTGAGCCGGGTAGGTCAGCAGTGCCTCTACCACCGCCTGCGTAGCCCGCTCGCCGACGAGGCCGCCTTGCACGAGTTTGATGCGGCCGCGACCCTGCTGGCGCAGCAACCCGTAGCCCGCGGGCAAGCCTTGCTCGCACTCGACCAGCTAACTGCCCACGAGGCATACTACCTGGCCGACTTGCTGAGTAGGGAGTCCCTTCTCTCTTTACCCGGCGCGCGTTTCGCGCCGCTACTCGCGCTGGGACTGTTGACCACGTTGCTCGGTGGTTTTTGGCTACCCGTCCTCTGGTTGGGTACGATTGCGTTTGCCCTCGTCAATGCGGTGTTTCACTTCTGGCAGCTCTCGTGGATTCAGCACAGTGTTCGCCCGCTGCTGCAACTGGGCCGCTTGTACCAGGCAGGGCAGGCGCTGCAGCAGGCAGCCCTTCCTCTGCGGCCGCTACAGCAGTTGGCAGCGCCCCTGGCCCAGCTGAGGGGTATCGTGCAGCAAATAGCTTTATTCCAGGTGGAAGCCAGTTTGCAAAGTGATGTGGCCAGTCCTTTTATGCTGCTGCTCGACCTAATCAAGATGCTGCTGCTGCTCGACCAGCTGGTGTATGCCCGCTGCCGGGTAGCCGTGCAACAGCGCGCGCCCGCGATTCGGACCATCTTTGAGGCAGTTGGCTACGTCGATTGCGCCTTGGCGGTGGCCAGCTTCCGCCAGCGGCACGCTACCTGCGTGCCGCACTTTGGGCCGGCGGCCGAGGGCATCCAGCTGCAAGGCGGCTACCACCCGCTGGTGCCGGGGTGTGTACCGAATGATCTAACCCTGGCCGGGCCAGGTGTACTGCTCACCGGCTCGAACATGGCGGGCAAAACCACCTTTATGCGCACACTGGGCGTGAATGCCCTGCTGGCTCAGACCATATCTACGTGCCCAGCTGTTGCCTACCGCGCCCCTTTTTGCCGCGTACTCACTAGCCTTAGCCTGGCCGATAGCTTGCCCACAGGCAAGAGTTATTATCTGGTCGAAGCCGAAACCATGCGGCAGCTGCTGATGGACTGCGACGCGGCCCCCGGTAGCTACCTGCTGCTGCTGGATGAACTCTTCAAGGGTACGAATACGCAGGAGCGCATTGCCGCTAACAAGGCCGTGCTGGCCTACTTGCAGCCGCGCAGCTGGGTAGTAGCAGCCACCCACGATGGAGAACTAGGTGCGTTATTACAGTCGTGCTTTGTCGAATACCATTTTTGCGAGACAGTTACGGAGGAAGACTGGTATTTCGACTACAGCCTCAAAGCCGGACCGCTCACCACGCGCAATGCCATTCGGTTGTTGGCCCGCCTGCACTACCCAGCGCAAGTGGTCGCCGCCGCGCAGGCGCTTAGTGCCAAGCTAGCTATGGGAACGCAATCCAGCAGCCCGCAACCGACCACGCCGGAATGAGATGGCCTAGCCCCGTCGTTTCTTTGCTGCCCACTAACACACGTACTCCAGCATGAGAGGCAAACGGGTAACATTCTTTGCAACTGGACAGGATTTTCAGCAGCTCATTCGCGCCTTTGAAGCCACCGCGCAGTGCCAATACGTTGAAGCAGGTGGGTTTGATAACCCGAACATTCCCCGCTACACTTCCTTGCGCGATGTGCCGATCTTGGGCCAGGTGCAGTACTACTCGACGATACTAGCGCCTCGTCTGCTGCTGCTGCCACTCAACGTTACGTTGACCGTTCGCCCGGTACCACAGCGCGCGGGTGGGATTCGCTATTTGGTAGACCAGCTGGCTAACCCGTACGGTTTGTTGCTGACCATGGGGGGACCTTTCAACCCGGGGTCCTAGTTGCCAGCGAAGCCAGCACGTTGGCTACGGATGCGGATTCGCTGGCCCTCTTTGCTAGTTGGGCGAAAGCGGTTCGGAAGCAACACCGAATTGACTATGCTTATGTGGGGCCAGAAGCAGCACTTCTCCTCGCAGAGGGCTGGCGACTGGTGTCCGATGCCCACTATCCGCATCAAGACTTGCGGAAGCCAGATTAAACTACTTGTAAAGCCTTTGCCGGGTACTTCTCTCAGTTCAGGAAAACGGTGATTTAGGTAAACTGCGCCCAGCCGTAACTCAGAAGTTGAAGTCGCGGGACTCCCCGGCCAGCTCTCGGCCGCGCAGAATAAACTTGGGCCGGTACGATTCTTCCTCGGCCCAGTTTACCTCGGCAAAGGGCGCACGGTCGCCGTACTCTTTCGGGCCCGTAAGGGGTAGGCCCAAGGCGCGGTTTTGCTCCTGCTCCTGCCACACGTCGGTCAGTACCTCGGCCAGCTGGTGGCCCCAGGCCCGCATCCCGGCCGCAATTACTGCTTGCCGCCAGTCGGCGTGGGCGGCAATGGGCCAGGGGGGCGTCTGGTGTTCCAGCGCCTGCTCTATCCAATGGGTAGCCTCAAACAGGTAGCCGTGGCGGCGACGGTCATCCTGGCCGCTGGCCTCGTACCAGCGCAGCAGGCGGGGCAGGTCGGCGGGGTCCTCGAACTGCCGGAAATAGGGCGAGAGGTCGTTGTGGTGCAAGATGAGGGGGTGCCAGGGCAGCGAGGCAGCCATGTCGCCGCGGGCGCGCTGGGCGGCTAGTTTCTCCGCTTTATCGGCTTCGGTAAGATTGATGTAGTAGGCTTCTTTTTCGCCGCGTACGTCGGGCAGGGTCAGCAGCAGGTTTTGGCCGGTGGCTTCGTTGTGGTACTGATACCAGGCGGGCAGGGTGCGGTAGGCCCGCTTGGAGGCGGCCTCGTAGCCATCGTCGTTGGGGTCATCCGCTTCGTCGGGGGCCAGGTCGTTCCCTTCGGCTGCGCGCCGAAACCGGTCGTAGTTCTGCCAGGACCAGTTCTGGTTGGGCACGTAGTAGTCGGAGCGCAGATACGACTCGTAGAGGGCCACCTCGTCGGCCGTGATGGGCGGCAGCCACGGGCAATAGTCGATGTACTTTTCCCACTGCCGGAATTCTTCGGTATGGCGCACGCCGGGGAGGGTAATCTGCTCGGCCCGCCAGCGGCACTGCAAATCGAACAGCTTCTTCTGCTGAATTTCCCACAGGTCGTGGGCCGCTTCCTCGCGAATCTCGATAAAGCGCGCCCCGGCCTGCTTTGCCAGAAACGGCCCTTTGATAAAAGCAGCAGCTTTGGCGTTGGCATACAGGCTCACAACGGACGCCTTACTCTGGGCCAGGTAAGGAGCCAAGGCCTCCTGCAGGGCGGGGTGGGCACGTAGCTCGGCGGCAAACAGACGGCTGAGGGCGACCAGGTCGGGTTTGGTCTGGGCCGCTTTGATGTAGGCAGCCCGGGCTTCGGGCGTGGTGGGCAGCTCGGGTTCGGCCGCCGGGGAGGCTAATTCTTCCATAGTCAAGGTAATGCGTAGCAGATAGTAGGCTCCAAAATAGCAGTTAGCTGGCAAAACAAAAGAGCGGGAGTCGGGGCCAGCAGCATCGGTTGTAACAGGGTGGCCTTATGAGCCCACTCCAGCGGTGCGGGTGAGCGAAGCCGCTTGGCCCAGCAACGAAAAAAGCCCCCAACCAGTATGGCCGGGGGCTTTTTCGTTGTAAGGATGAAGCCTTGGTATTGTGGTAGCAGCACGGACAGCCCTAGCAACTGCGGCCTTCCCGCCTACCACCGAGCAAGGCAGTTTACGCAAAAGGCGTGTCGAAGTCGGCGAAGAGCGGCAGGGCGCGGTCCTTGTCCGACACCAGTGGGGCCTCAATGCCCCAGTCGATGCCCAGCGTCGGGTCGTTCCAGCGCAGGCCGCCTTCCGAGCCCGGGTTGTAGTAGTCGGTGCACTTATAGAGAAACAGCGTGTGGTCTTCCAGGGCCATAAAGCCGTGGGCAAACCCGGTGGGCACGTAGAGCATGTTGCAGCGCTGCGAGTCCAGCTCGACTTTTACGTGCTGCCCGTACGTGGGCGAGGAGCGGCGCAGGTCGACTACTACATCGATTACCCGACCCGTAGCTACGCGCACCAGCTTGGCCTGGCTGAAGGGCGGCCGCTGAAAGTGCAGCCCACGCAGCACGCCTACTCCCGAACTCGATTGGTTATCCTGCACCCAGTTGCCTACGGCCCCGGCCTCTTCCATAATGCGGGCACTGAAAGACTCAAAGAAGGCACCGCGAGGGTCACCGAATACCCGGGGCGTAAACTCAATTACACCGGCCAGAGCGTGATGCTTAATTTCCATTCAGGAGAGATATTAGGGTACGACGCCACAAACGTACGCGTGGCAAGGTAGGGAGTTTTAGCCTCTAGCGGACCCGGGGACCAACGGCCTCCACGATGCGTAGATACTTATTTAGAACGATTTGTTCGTCAAATTTTTGCTCGGCCAGCTGCCGGCCGGCTTGGCCCATGGCCTGCAGCTCGGCGCTGGAAAGGCGCTGCACCTGTAGCATTTTAGCGGCCAGGTCGGCGGCGTTACGGACTTCACAGAGCAGGCCATTCTGACCATCTACCACCGTCTCGCGGCAGCCGGGCACGTCGGTCGTCACGATGGGCTTGCCCATGGCGGCGGCTTCAAGCAGGGTTTTGGGCGTGCCTTCCCGGTACGAGGGCAGCACCACGCAGTCGGCCCGCCCGATGTGCTCGGCCACGTTGTCGGAAGTACCCAGGTACTCGATGTTGCCGGCCTTGAGCCACTCCTCAAAGACGGCCCGCTTCACCCCGATATTGCCCGACTCATCAACGCCGCCCAGCAGCTGCACCCGGGTGCCGGGCATGGCCTCACGCACGATGCGGGCTGCTTCGAAGTATTCCTCCACGCCTTTTTCGTAGAGCACCCGCGCTATCATCAGAAAGGTGAAAGGCTCGTGACGCACAAACTCCGCCGCGGGCCGAAACCGATTCGTATCCACGCCGGAGCCGGGCAGCAGGTCGGTGATATCGGGGTGCACCAGGCCGTGCTGCAGGAAAAGCTGCCGGTCGTCGTCGTTCTGGAAAAATACCCGCTTGGGAAAGCGGAAGGCAAACCGGTACAGGCTCAGGGCAATGCGGCTCACGAAGTTCTGCACAATAAACACCGTACCCAGGCCCGACACGTTATTCACGCTCGGAATGCCGGCCAGCTTGGCCGCCAGCGTCCCGTAGATATTGGGTTTGATGGTATACTGCAGCACCACGTCGGGCTTTTCGCGGCGGTAAATACCGTAGAAGCGGCGCGTCAGCTGGGCATCTTTTACGGGGTTAGTGCCCTTGTTTTCCATCAGAATGGGCACGTAGCGGCAGCCCAGCTCAGTTTCCAGGCGCTCGGAATAGGCGTCGGGTGGGGCTATAGCCAGCACCTCGTGGCCGGCGGCCTGCAGGGCTTTAACCAGGCTCCGGCGGAAATTCCAGATATTCCAGGACGTATTAATGACAATGGCAACGCGCATACAGCAGATTCGGGATTCGGGCGGCAAAGGTAGCAGGTCCGGTTTCGGTATCGGTAAAAAAGTAGCGCCCGCCCGCCCGAGGCCCGTTGCGTACCTTCGCCCCATGATTCGCTCTGCCCTTTTTCTTTGCTCCGGCCTGTTGCTTTTCCTGGCCGCAGCCTGCACTTCCAACAGCAACTCCGCGGCCGAAGAAACAGCTGCTGCACCCGCTGTTGCAGCCGAATTGCCCGGAAAGGCGCTATACACGCAGAACTGCGCCGTTTGCCACGGCCCCGACGGCAAGCTCGGCCTCAACGGCGCCCACGACCTGACCAAGAGCAACCTGAATGCAACCGGCCGCGTGTATATGGTGACGCAGGGCCTGGGCAAGATGCCTTCCTTTAAAAATCAGCTCAGTCCTGAGCAGATTCAGCAGGTCGTTGACTATTCTCTCACCCTAAAATAAGCCCAGGCCAGTTGGCGCCGCGCCTATTTTACTTTACCACCCACTGCACTTTATGGCTAATAAACCGTCCTCCAAAGGCCGCAAGCCCGGCAACAGCACCCGCCACCCCGGCGCCGTCGACGGCGTATCGGGCCGCGTGGGCCGCATTTTGGCCAAAGCCAACAAAGATGGTACCTACGACACGGCCCTGGAACAGGAAACCGCCGTGCTGGTAGCCGTGCCCGATAAGCGCCAGCCCGACCTGCAAACCCAGGAATACCTCGACGAACTGGCTTTCCTGGCCGAAACCGCCGGGGCCCAGGTTACCAAGCGCTTCGTGCAGCGCCTCGAAAAGCCCGACATCCGCACCTTCGTGGGCGAGGGTAAGCTCGAAGAAATCAAGGCCTACGTGCGCCACAGCAACGCCAGCATGGTCATCTTCGACGACGACCTCTCGCCGTCCCAGCTGCGCAACCTCGAAGCCGAGCTCCAAGTCAAAATCGTAGACCGTAGCCTGCTCATCATCGATATTTTCGCCAGCCGGGCCAAGTCGGCCACGGCCCGCACCCAGGTGGAGCTGGCCCAGTACCAGTACCTGCTGCCCCGCCTCACCGGCCTCTGGACTCACTTGAGCCGGCAGCGTGGTGGGGGCGTGAGTCAGCGCGGACCGGGGGAAACAGAAATCGAGACCGACCGGCGCGTGGTGCGCGACCGGATAGCCTTGCTCAAGGACAAGCTCAAGGAGCTCGACAAGCAAAGCAACACCCAGCGCAAGTCGCGCGCCGGGCTGGTGCGCGTGGCCCTGGTGGGTTACACCAACGTGGGCAAAAGCACGATTATGAACCTGCTGAGCCGCTCCGACGTGTTTGCCGAAAACAAGCTCTTCGCTACCGTCGACTCCACGGTGCGCAAGGTGGTGCTCGAAAACGTGCCCTTCCTGCTCTCCGACACCGTAGGGTTTATCCGCAAGCTACCCACCCGCCTGATTGAGAGCTTTAAAAGTACTCTCGACGAAATCCGGGAAGCCGATCTGTTGGTCCACGTCGTCGACATTTCCCACCCCTCCTTCGAAGACCAGATTGCCGTAGTCAACGATACACTCAAGGATATTGAGGCTGCTGACAAGCCCGTGCTGCTGGTTTTCAACAAAATTGACCGGTACGACATTGGACAGGAAGAGCATCACGGCGGCTTCGAGGGAATGAATGCTGACGAAGACGTAGAGCCCCGGCCTACACTCGAACAATTGCAGGCCAGTTACATGGCCAAAATGCACGACCCAGTCATTTTTATCTCTGCCCAGGAGCGGCAAAATATTGATGAACTGCGGGCTCTTCTGGTGCGCCACGTAGCCGTGCTACAGGAGCAGCGCTACCCACATACGTCCTTCGAAAGCGAGGAGTAAAGCCCCTCACTTTTTATAATTTTACTAAGCGGCCCGAAAAATTTTCGGGCCGCTTTTTTTGTTTGATTTCCTGCTCATCAGGTGAAAAAGCGCCTATATAAATTATGTTTTATATACAATGTCTAAGCGAATTTCGTAGCTGCTGACTTAACCTCGGGAAACAAAATAAACCTGCTTTCGTACCAACGGCTCGACTCGGCATTTCGGCCAAAATACCGTATGTTTTAACAATATATAAGCCTATATATTGCAACATCCATAAAAATTGCGCCAAAAAATTATCTTTTGCCTTAGTCATCATTTTTCCTAGCTTGCTTTTCCTGTCCTCTTTCCACTACCAAACCAACCCTTTCTCATGAAGAAAAACGTTTACGCAATTGCCTTGGCTTTTTTAGGCCTCGGTTCCTTCTCGGCCCAGGCACAAGACCAACGGATGGCCAAGACCGATCCTGCACTAATCACACCTGGCCGCACCTGCGCCACGATGGAAGTATTGGAGGCTCAAATGGCCGCCGACCCCTCGTTGGCTCAGCGCATGGCCAAGGTGGAGCAGCAGACGGCCGAGGTGCTCTCCAGCCCGGCTACCGCCAACCGTATCGGGGCCGTCGTGACGATTCCGGTGGTCGTGCACGTGCTCTACAACACTACCGCTCAGAACGTCTCCGACGCCATGATTACGGCCCAGCTTGATGTACTGAACAAGGACTTCAGCAAGACCAACACCGACGCGGGCCTAGTGCCGACGATGTTTGCGGGCTTGGCTGCCAACACCAACGTGCAGTTTGTGCTGGCTAAGCGCACCCCCACGGGTGCTGCCACTACCGGCATTGTGCGCAAGCAAACCAAAGTAAGCTCCTGGAGCACCAACGACGCCGTAAAAAGCTCGAAGCGCGGCGGCGACGATGCCTGGGATGCTACCAAATACCTCAACCTGTGGGTGTGCAACCTGGGCCAGGGCCTGCTCGGTTACGCCCAGTTCCCCGGCGGCTCGCCGGCCACCGACGGCGTAGTAGTGCTGTATTCCTCACTGCCCGGGGGCACGGCCAAGCCTTATGACAAAGGCCGCACCGCCACCCACGAAGTAGGCCACTGGCTAAACCTGCGCCACATCTGGGGCGATGCCAGCTGCGGCAACGACCTGGTGTCGGATACGCCTACCCAGCAGACGGCCAACTACGGCTGCCCGGCTTTCCCCCACGTAACCTGCAACAACCAGGGCGATATGTCGATGAACTATATGGACTACACCGACGACGCCTGCATGTACATGTTCTCCACGGGCCAGGCTTCGCGCATGAACGCCCTGTTTGCCTCGGGCGGCGCCCGCGCCGGTCTGGTTACCTCGCAGGGTGGCGTTGCTCCCCGCATGACGGCCACGGCTGCTGAAGTAGCCATGTACCCCAACCCCGCCAGCAACGTGCTCAACCTGTCATTGCCCGCTACCAAGGCTGGCAAAGGCTGGACGGTAACGGTATACGACCTGCGCGGCCACGAAATGAAGCAGGCCACTTACAACGGTCAGGGCCAGGTGCAGGTAGCCCAGCTGCCTAAGGGCCTGTACCAGATGACCGTGTCGGACGGGCAGCAGACGCTGCGTCAGCGCTTTGAAAAGCAATAAACTTCTATCTTAGCGACGCTGGTAGTTGTTGCAGCAGTTGCTGGCCTTCTGATCTAAGAGCCAAACTTCACTCACCAGAAAAGCCCACCGATACCGGTGGGCTTTTCTTTTTGGGCCTGGCCGAGACTGACGCCTACACTGTTGCGGGCAATACGGGCTGGGGTATACTTTACAGCAATTACAATATATCTTCAAAATTCGGGCACTACGTTACACATACAATAATGTTACGCCCAAAAAATTATAAATATTATAGCAAATCGATTTAATCCTGTTTAAAATTTGAATACATTGTGACCCTCGTTCCTCTTTCCACAACCAACCCTTTCGTTCACATGAAAAAAACCTTTTACGCAGTTGCCCTGGCCTGTCTGGGCCTGGGCTTGACTTCGGAGGCGCAGGCCCAAGACAAGCAGCGCATCACCAAGCGCCAGTGCGCCACCGTCGACGTACTGAACGCACAGCTGGCCGCCGACCCGGCTATGGCCCAGCGACTGGCCGCTATTGAGAGCCAAACCCGGCAGTTTGAATCTGACCCAGTGGCCCAGCGTAGTACCGCCACAGTTACCATCCCGGTAGTGGTGCACGTGCTGTATAACACCACCGCCCAGAACATTACGGACGCCCAGATTCAGTCGCAGATTGACGTCTTGAATCAGGACTTCAGCAAAACTAACCCCGACTATACCAAAACGCCGTCGGCTTTTGCCGGACTGGTAGCCAATGCCAACATTCAGTTTGTGCTGGCCAAGCAGACGCCAACCGGCGCGGCCACGACGGGTATTGAGCGGAAGCAAACCACGAAAACCTCGTGGGGCACCGATGACCAGATGAAGAAAGCCAGCACCGGCGGCCTCGACGCCTGGAACTCGGCCAAGTACCTGAACCTGTGGGTGTGCAACCTGTCGGGTGGCGTACTGGGCTACGCGCAGTTTCCCGGCGGCCCGGCCGCTACCGACGGCGTGGTTATCCTGACCACGGCTTTCGGCAAAGGCGGCTCGGCCCAGGCGCCCTTCAACCTGGGCCGCACCGGCACCCACGAAGTAGGCCACTGGCTGAACCTGAACCACATCTGGGGTGACGACGGAACGTCGTGCTCCGGCACCGACAACGTAGCCGACACGCCCAACCAAGCCGACGAAAACTACGGCACGCCCGCTTACCCCCAGGCTTCGTGCTCGAACACCAGTGACATGTTCATGAACTACATGGACTATGTGGATGACGCGGCCATGTACATGTTCTCCACGGGTCAGTCGTCGCGCATGAACGCGCTGTTTGCCTCGGGTGGCGCCCGAGTAGGGCTACTGACGTCGGTGGGCGGCACGGCTCCCGGTGGTGGTGGCACCACGCCTACGCCCGTTACGTACTGCTCGTCGAAAGGCACCAACGTTTCGTACGAGTTCATCGACTACGTGAGCCTGGGCTCTATTGCCCGCACCTCGGGTGCTGATGCCGGTTACTACAACGGCACGGCCACCAGCACGTCGCTGGCCGCTGGTTCTTCACAAACTATCAGCTACAGCGCCGGTTTCACGGGCTCGGCTTACGCGGAGTACTTCAAGGTGTACATCGACTACAACCAGAACGGCGTCTTCACTGACGCGGGTGAACTGGTGGTAAACGCGGCTGCCAGCAGCGTGGCTACCATCCGCTCGTCGACCTTCACGGTGCCGGCTACAGCCAAGACCGGACCTACCCGGGCCCGCATCGTGATGAGCGACAACTCGGCTACCAGCAGCTGCGGCTCCTATAGCTACGGCGAAACCGAAGACTACACGGTAAACATCACCGGTGGTGCCGCCCGCGCTACTTCGGTAGCCCGCCTGGGTGGTATGGCTACGGAGTACTCGGTATACCCGAACCCCGCTACCGACGTGCTGAACGTAGTGATTCCCGCAGACCGCGAGGCAGCGACCGTATCGGTGAAAGTGTACGACGTACGCGGTGCCGAAATGAAGCAGGCTCAGTTCGAAAACGGCCAACTGAACGTGTCGCAACTAGCCAAGGGCGTGTACATGCTCACCATTGCCGATGGGCAGCAGGTGTCGCACCAGCGCTTCGTGAAGCAATAAATAGCCAGCCCGGGCCGCCGCTATACCTTACGTGCGGCGGCCCGGTGCTACTTGTCTGACAAGGCCCGCCGGTACCGGCGGGCCTTGTTTGTTTTGGTGCGGCCTGGGGGCGTACTTTAATCTTCATAACCATTTCGCAAGGCCAACAGTAAAGAGGCCTGCCCACCCTTTTGAAGCCCACCGTATGAAGACCCTGTACCTGATGCGTCATGCCAAATCGAGCTGGAATTTCGACGATTTGACTGACCAGGAACGCCCCCTCAACGACCGGGGCCGTGCCGACGCGCCCCGCATGGGCCGGGCCCTGGCCAAGCGCAACATTCGCCTCGATTTGCTGGTTAGCTCGCCAGCGGTGCGGGCCCTGAGCACGGCCGCGCTGCTGGCCAAGGAACTGGAATACCCGCACAATCAGATTCAGGTAAACGACCGGATCTATCGGGCTGAGGTGCCCGACCTGGTGGACATCGTGCGGCAGTTGCCCGACGCGGCCGACGCGGTGCTACTAGTGGGCCACAACCCGACTATCACCGACTTTGCTAACGTTATTTCCCCGAGCCCGCTGAATGAGCTGCCCACGGCTGCCATTGTGTGCATCAAGTTCGACTGCGGCAGCTGGGCCGAAATAGACCGTAGCAACGCTGATTTCTACTTTTTCGACTACCCCCGCAACCAGCCGGAGTAGCGGCTGGCCTCATCCGGAATGCGTAGACGGAAGAGTCCCTGGCTTTTCCTGGCGTAGTCCCGTCTTTTCTCCCGTATGGAATCATCAAAAAAAAGCGCGCCGGTTCTGCTGAACCGCGAATTGAGCTGGCTTGCCTTTAACCGCCGCGTGTTGCAGGAAGCCCAGAATCCGGAGGTTCCGTTGCTGGAGCGGTTGAAGTTTCTGGCTATTTTCTCCTCCAATCTCGACGAGTACTTTAAGGTGCGCGTGGCCACGCTGCGCCGCCTGGTAAAGCTCAAGAAGAAAACCCGCGCCAAACTGGGCGAAGACCCTGGCGAGCAGCTCAAGAACCTGCTGGCCGAAGTAGGCCGGCAGCAGCAGGAGTTCGGCGACACGTTTCGCAACGAGCTGCTACCTGAACTGGGCCGGCAGCACATTCACTTGGTGTCGGAGCACGACCTGAGCGACCAGCAGCGTGAATGGGTGCACCAGTATTTCCGGGACAAAGTGCAGGATTTACTCTCCCCGGTTATTCTGGACGACAACCTGCACCACCTGTTCCTGAAAGACCAGACCGTGTACCTGACCTTCCTGCTAACCGAGCCGGTGAAAGAGAAAAAGCGGCAGGAAGACGAGCGGGTATTGGCAATAGAGCTGCCCACCAAGCGCCACGGCGGCCGCTTCGTGGAGCTGCCTGCCCAGGGTGAGGAGCGCTACGTCATGTTCCTGGATGACGTCATCCGGTGCTGCGCAGCCGAGCTGTTTCCCAAGTACCAGAAAGTGGAGGTGCACGCCATCAAGATTTCGCGCGACGCCGAACTGGATATTCAGGAGGAAGTGTCGGGCAACCTGATGGCCAAAATCAAGAGCAGCCTGCAAAAGCGCGAAACCGGCTACCCGGCCCGCCTGCTCTACGACCCCGGCATGCCCAAGGCCGTGCTGCGGGCCGTGATGCAGAAAACCGGCATCGGCAAGGACGAGCTGGTGGAAGGCAGCCGCTACCACAACTTCCGCGACTTTTTCGGCTTCCCCGACCTGGGCCTAGAGCAACTCAAGTACCAGGAGCAGCCGCCCCTACCCCATCCCACCCTGCCGCGCACGGCGGGCAAAATGCTGAGTGCCATTGGCGAGCGGGACCACCTGCTGCACCTGCCCTACCAGTCGTTCGACTACGTGACGCGCTTCATCCTGGAGGCCGGTGCCGATCCGCAGGTGACCAGCATCAACATCACGCTCTATCGGGTTTCGGCCAAGAGTGAGGTGGCCAAGGCCCTGCTCAAAGCCGTAAAAAATGGCAAGCAGGTAACGGTAGTAGTCGAGCTCAAGGCCCGCTTCGATGAGGAATCGAATATGTACTGGGCCGAGAAGCTGCAGAAGGCCGGAGCCAACGTTATTTTCGGCATCCCGGACCTGAAAGTCCACAGCAAGCTCCTGCTCGTGACGCGCACCGAGGAAGACCAGAACCGCCTGTACGCCTACTTCAGCACTGGCAACTTCAACGAAGTTACCAGCCGCATCTACGCCGACCACGGCCTGTTTACCGCCGACCCGCGCCTGACCCGCGAGGCGGCCGAGGTGTTCCGCTACTTCCACGACCGGCAATCTAAGTCGGGTTTCGAGCACCTGCTGGTGGCCCCCTTTGAGCTGCGCGAAAAGCTAAATGCGCTGATTGATAAGGAAATCAAGCTGGCCAAAGCCGGCAAGGACGCCTACATCATTCTGAAGCTCAACGCCCTGCAGGACGACCGGATGATTAAGAAGCTCTACGAAGCCAGCGAGGCCGGCGTCCGGATTGAGCTGCTCATTCGCGGCATCTCCTGTCTGGTGCCCCAGCTCGAAGGCCAAAGCACCAACATCCAGCAGCGCGGCATGGTGGATAGGTACCTGGAACACGCCCGTGTATACGTGTTTGGCAACAACGGCCAGGAAAAGGTGTACGTGGCCTCCTCCGACTGGATGGCCCGCAACCTGGACCGCCGGGTGGAAGTGGCCTTCCCGATTTACAACGAGGAGCTGCGGGCCGAGGTGCGCCACCTGCTGGATTTGCAGCGCCAGGACAACGTGAAGTCGCGCGACTTCCACAACAACTTCCTGGGCCAAGACGACCCCAAAGCGCCGCAAGTCCGGGCTCAGTTTGAAACCTACGAGTACCTGCGCAAGCTCAGCAAACGCCGTAAAGCGCCGGCCAAGTCGTAGCGTAGTCGTCTGCCATTGCCACACTAAAAAGCCCCACCTCTTTGCTGAGACGGGGCTTTTTAGTGTGGCAAGGTGGCGTGGGCCTTTACTGCCGCTTCAGGAACTTGCGGGGTGGCACAATGAACAGCTCCAAACTGGCATAGGGCGCGCTGGCCAGCTTGCTGTCGATGATTTTGACGCGGTTGTCGTTGGTTCGGTCGAAGGCATCGAAGGCGTAGTTGTAGCGGTAGCCTCCTTCCACGCCAAACCACAGGAAGTCGTAGATTTCCCGCTCCCAGCGGGCCCGGAACTTGACCTCGGTTTCGCGCAGCTCCAGGGAGTTGAGCGTGGTATTTTCGTGCCGGAGTGGGGTGCGCAGCTTCACGATGTAGTTGAGGCCATCCACGGAGTAGCCGGCAAAGAACAACGACCGGGGTGAGGCATTGTAGCGGGCCGTGACGCGGGCCGGAAACAGGGCCTCAATGCCCCAACGCTTGTTGAACGTGCGGTTGTACAACAGGGCCGGATACGGACTAAAGCGCCCGAAGGTATAGCCCAGCTGCACGCCTACGCCCCAGGAGAAAGTCGGGCTGCGTTTCCAGCCGTACAGAAACTCCGACGATACCCGCAGGTAATCCGCCACGTTGAGCTCAGATGAAGTGTAGTCACCGCTCAGCTCCCCTTTGATGCGGAAAATGTACCAGTTCACGTCGTTTACCGGCCGGATGACGGCTAGCTGCGTGCCCAGGGTTTTGAGGCCCTTGTTCTCGATGTTGTCGTAGAGCTCGTAGCCGGTGGGCTGGTTGCTGAACTGAAATTCTTCCCGCTCATAGTTCACCCCCAGAATCAGCTTCAGGTGGGGGTGATTGAGCATCGGAATGTAGCCCTTGATGACCAGGCGGGCATTTTTGGTAGCGTCCGTGTTGTAGTCGCGCAGCCCGACGCTCTGGCCATCGGAGGAAACGTTGAAGCGCGGTACCCGCTCGTAGTGAAAAATCAGGCCCTTGCTAGGGCCCATGCCGACTACGGAAGGCGTGGCAAACTGCTGGGGGTCGGAGGTTCCTGTAGCAACCGAATCAGGATTGGTGGGCGCGGGCAGCGGATAGACGGGCGTCGTCGGGGTGACCTGGCCCAGGGCCGTTAGAGCAAGGCTGCTGAAGCCGGCCGAGAACAGGAAACGACGAAAGGCGGGAGCAACTGGCAGGACGTAGCGAGTCTTCATGAAGAGCGGAAAAAGCGCGAAATGAGTGCGGAAAAGGAACACCCGGTTCTAAACGTGTTTATGAGGAAAAGGATAGGCCAAATACCTCGGCATTATTACCAGCCCCAACGGCCACGAAAACGCCCCAAGCAACCCGCCGGGAGGCAAGCCGCTTGGGGCGTTGGAAATGACCTTAGCAAAGGCTAGAACAGGAAGTCGAAGCCAACGAACACCAGCTTTTCTTCGCCCACCGAATACGTGGCGTTGATAACGGCCTGCTTAAGGACGTCAACCCAGATGCCGCCGCCGAAACCGGTGTGGAAAGCATCAATGCCAGTGCGGGTATCATACTCGGAGTACACGCGGCCGGCATCGGCCAGGCCCAGAATACCAAACTTGCCGGGCACCAGGTAGGCGTTGAAACTGAAGAGCTGCAAGCGGGCTTCGGCGTTGGCATACACCGACGCCCGGCCGGCGTAGCGCGTACGGCGGTAGCCGCGCAGGTTGGTGGTACCGCCCAGCGTGTTGGCCTGGTAGAAGCGGTAGTCGCCCCAGTTGCGGGCCGCCCCGATACGGCCGGCCCAGGTAAGCTGGAAGGGGAAGTTGGGGCTCAGGTAGAAGCGGAACTCGGAGGTAATCCGGCCGAAGTTGAGCTGCTCGGCATTGAGCTGGTAATTGTGCTGCACTTCGTTGTACCAGCGCAGGCCAATGCGTGGGTTCTTGGGCGAGCTGGCCGCGTCGATGTTCAGGTAGGCCCGGCCGCCGAGGTAGCGGTTGAGCTGGAAGTCGGAGGCCCGAATGCCGAGGGCCGCGCCGCTCACGCCGTTGTTGTTGGCGTCGAGGCCGCGGGCAATCTGGCTGCCGATGGGCTCCCGCTCGACGCGGAACTGGTCGTACTGCGGACCAATACCCACTTTGAGGAAGCTGAACAGGTCACGCTCCAGCACGGGGCTCACGTAGAGGCGGGAGAAGCGCACCCGGTAGGTTTCGTTGATGTCGCGGGCCCGCACCCGGTCGTCGGAGCCCAGCAGCTCGTTCGTGGTATTGTTGCCCTCCCCGAAGTAGTTATACAGCAGCTGCGGGCCGTAAAGCTGGGCATTCACCCGCAAGTCGTAGCGGCCGATGACGTCCACGAACTGCCCGTTGTAGCGCACGTTGTAGGCGCGCTGGGAAGGCGAGTAGTTGGCTGCCAGCGTCTGCTCGGTCGAGAACGGGGCCTTGCGGAAGCCGTAGGTGCGGTACGTCACGCCACCGCCGAAGAACAGCCGGTCGTCCACATTATAGCCAAAGTACAGGGCCGGGCCGAAGTAGTTTAGGCTGTAGTCTTTGCGGTCGGTGCGCGGGTGAGTGTCGTACTGGCTGACCTCGATGCCAGGCTGCAGACGCAGGCGAGTTTCCTTACCAGCATTGATGACGTTGCCGGTGTCGGCGTCGTAAATCTGGGTTTTGTGGCGCAGGCCACCCACGCGGGAGTTGTCGGTAATCGAGTCCCGGTCGGTGCCGCCAATGATGCGCACGATGGAGCCACCCTTCGACTGGCCCGTGACGTTGTACACGTCGTTGCCGGAGAAGCCGTAGAGGCGGATTTCGTCGGTTTCCTTGTCGAAGGTTTTGTCGAACAGGGTTTTGGTCAGCTTGCCCTCCTTGTTGATCTTGGTCACCTTCACCCGGGTCTTGTCCCCTTCGAGGCGCTCCACTTCAAACTTCTCGCGCTTGGAGCTGCCCTTCACTTCCACGATGTCGTTGAGCGTACCGTAGTAGTCGGCGGCGAGCTTCGGCAGCAGGTCGCGGCGGCTCTTGAGCTTGGCAATGATTTCGGGACCGTGCAGGTCGTAGATTTCCTTGGGCCACTGCGAGCGGAAGGCCTTTTCGATTTCGGCATCGGTCAGGTCGGCCTTCATCTTCTCGGCAATCTTGACCCAGTCCTCTTTGCTTACCGAAGCCAGGAACACCCGGTCGTTGGCCAGGGCCGTCAGGTTGAGGCCTTTGAAATCGGCGTAGTCGTAGCCAAAGTTCTGGAAGTTGCGGATGGCCCACTTGCGCGAGGCCAGGTAGGGCAGCAAACCGTCGCCCTTGAAGAAGGCAATGTCGCGGTCTTCGGGCACGGCCGTGAACTTCCGGTCCCCGTCCTTGTCCTTGGTTTCGGCCCAGCGCCACTGGTCTTCGTGCCGGTCCCAGTCGCCAATCCACATGTCGAAGAGGCGGGAGCGGGCAAAGGCCTTTTCGTTGACGCGGTTGTCGTTGTCGTCGATGAGACGCTCCATCACCTTGTCGGTGCCCACCAGGTTTTCGGCGTTGCCCAGGGAGGCCACGTTGCTTTGGTCGTCCTTGGCGTCTTCCTCAATCATGGCCGGCGTGTTCGAGAACCGCTCGTAGTACTGGCCCAGCAAGGGGTCCTGCGGGATGAACACCGGCTTGGGGTTGGTGTGCAGAATGCCGGCTGTAGTGCCCAGCGTGGCCACCGGGAAGGCACCAAACGGGTGCTGGGCTGAAATCTGGTCCTGCAGAATATCCTTGGCGGCGCCTTCGCGCAGGGCCTCGGGCAGCACAGCCGCGGGGTCCTTGTTCAGGCCGCGCAGGGTGTAGTTGCGGCCTTCCTCGTTGCGCACTTTCAGCGAAGCCGTCTGCTTGCCGCCGCCCACTTTGTAGGGCTCCAGGCCGCCACGCTCGGTGGCCATGTCCAGCACCGGAAATTTCACCGGCGTCGCCCACTCCTTGCGGTAATGCTCACCGAAAAGGAAGCGGTGAAACTTGCCCCGCTCGTCGTAGTCCTTATTGACGGCCGTGGTCACGGTGCTGTCCTGAAAGTTGGGCCGCTTCACGTTGTTTACTTCCTTGATTTCGGCTACCACCTTGGTTTCCTTGGCGTAGAGCGGCGTGCGGAACACCATGCGGCCCGATTCGCCCTTGTCGTTGGGAATCCAGAACTCGGTCCATACCTCGCCGTTGTCGTAGTAGTTCACCCGCGACCAGCCTTTTTCCTTGTCCGAGAAAATGGCATCGCCGCTCTTGCCGGGGCGTACGTGCTGAGTTTTGCAGCCCGAGCCGCTGACGATGTGGTGCAATGAGCCCTCCTTGAAATACTGCAAGTTGTGCTCGTGCCCGGCGGCGTAGATGATGTTGGGGTACTTATTGAAAATCTCCATCAGGCCCTTTTTATAAGCCTGGTACAAAGGGTGCGGAATATCCTGGCTTACCCCGCCGTACTTGCGGGCAAACGGATACACCGAGCCGATGATGGGCAAGGGCAGGAAGGCGTACTTATAGACGATGGAAAGCGGGAAGAAATGGTCAGCCAGGGTGAAGTAGCCCCCGTGAATACCATCCGAGAACAGCGGGTGGTGGGCAATGACCATGATGTTGCGGTTCTGATTCCGCTGGATGATGTCTTCGAGCTGGGTAAAAAAGTCGGTTTCGTTGGCCACGCCGCAGCCGCTGTTGCCGCCGTAGGGCCGCTCGCCGCTGGTTTGCAGAAACCACTGCGAGTTGATGGCAATCATCAGAATATCGTCCTGCAGACGCACCTCAAACGGGCCCGGGCAGGCGTTGCGCGGAATGAAAAAGTCGCCGGTGAAGGGGAAGGCGGCCGAGTCGCTGGTCAGGTAGCCTTCTACAAAGGCCTGCTGCCGGTTCACCTGGTCGACGGCGCCGGTCAGGCCCTGCTTCCAGTCGTGGTTGCCCGGAATCATGTACTTCTCGCCGGCGTAGCCGCGCAGGGATTCGAGCTGCCCGACCATACGCTCCTCAGACTCTTTGCGGTCGTAGGCGCCTTCGCGGGGCATGCCGTATTCGTAGATGTTGTCGCCCAGAAAGATGGTCGTGCTCTTGGAGCCGGCTTTCACGATCTGCTGGTGCAGGAAGTTCAGGGAAGGCTCCCCGCCTTCTGACTTCTTAATGGGTTTGCCCACGTCGCCGATCAGAAAGATGGAGTAGCGGATACGGCTACTATCGGGCGGGGTCTTGCTTTCCCAGTTTTCCCCGCCGTGGTTATAATTAGGACGAGTTGGGTGCGGAGTCTGGGTTTTCTTTTGGGCAGCGGCAGGTTGGAGGCTACTTAGCAGAAGCAGTAAGCAGCCGAGCAGAAAAGGTCTTCTCATATAGAAGCAGTGAACGTAAAAGCAGCGCGGGAGGTGTAAAATAGGGAGAGGGACACGGCACCAAGGGCCGAAAAAAGTTGTAAACTACTGCATACGGCACCGCGCACCGGGCGTTGACCGGCCGTGCGCTGCCCTACGCAATCAGCTGGTTTACGGTTGGGCTCGGAACCGGCAAAAACTTCGCTCCCCGATTCGCGTTCTAAGCAAGTTGGGAGCCGGCGGCCCACTTTACGCCACTCCATTCTACTCCCCCCGCATGGAAACCATCGAGACTCTTAAGCCGGCCAAAGCCGAAATCCTGAAGAAGGCCAAGGCGTATATTACGGCCCTCTTCGAGGAAAAATTACCCAAGTCCCTCGTCTATCATTCCTTTAAGCACACGGCTACCACCGTCAAGGAGGCCAAGGCCCTTGGCGAAGCCACCGAGCTGAGCCCGGAAGACCTGGAAGCCCTGGTCCTGGCCGCCTGGTTTCACGACGCGGGATACACCGAAGTCTACGACGGGCACGAGTACCGCAGCATGGAAATGGCCGAGCAGTGGCTGCAAAGCCAAGGCTACCCCGCCGACCGGATTGCTGTAGTTAAAGACATTATCCGGGCCACGCACCGCAACGAAACGGCCAAAACCGAGCTGCAGCAGCTGCTCGTGGATGCCGACATGAGCAGCATGGGCAAGGAAGAGTTCTTTGCCAACGGCGAGTTGCTGCGGGCCGAGTGGGAAACCGTGCTGGGCAAAAGCTACGACAGCGTAGAATGGGCCGAAACCCAACTCGACTTCCTGCTTTCCTCCAAGTTCCTGACTGACGCAGCCAAGGACCGTTATAAGGACCAGTACAAGGAGAACATCAAGGACCAGCGCAAGCTGCTGAAGAAAACGGAGAAGAAGCAGAAAAAGCGGGAGCAGGAAGAGCAGGGCAACTTTGCCGAGGGCAAGCGGGGCGTTGAAACAATGTTCCGGACCACCTACAGCAACCACATCAAGCTCTCCGACATGGCCGACAAGAAGGCCAGTATGATGATTAGCCTCAACGCGGTGATTATGTCGGTGCTCATCACCTATCTGGGCGCCAAAACCACGGCCGTCGGCCCGTCCTTCACCCGCAACCCCATCCTGACGGTGCCCATGAGCATTCTGCTGGCTACGGCCCTGGGCTCGGTGGTATCGGCTATCCTGTCGGCCCAGCCTGATGTGACCAGCTTCAAGTGGCTCAAGAAAAGCCCCCAGGTGGCCACCAACCGCCGGGTGAATCTGCTGTTCTTCGGCAACTTCACCAAGCTCAGCCTCGACGACTTCCAGAGCGGCATGACCGGTCTGATGCGCAACAAGGACAACCTCTACACCAACATGGTGACGGACATCTACTACCTGGGCGAAGTACTCTCGCGCAAGTACCGCCTGTTGCGCATCAGCTACACCATCTTCATGGTCGGCCTGATCCTGACGGCGCTTTCGTTCGGCATTGTGCTGCTCTATAAGTCGTAGGCACTTACTACCGCAGTAAAAAGCCCCGCCAAGCTACTTGACGGGGCTTTTTTTATAGCTGGAATCTGGCTTACCCCTCTTTTCCGTCGCGCTTCAATTGCTCACAAAACGAGGCAAACTGCCGGATGGACTGACCCATAAAGCGGCGCATGCGCTGGCGCTGCCCAAACCGGATCAGCGGATTGGCGCTGGCAATGTAACCGTAGCGAAACTCAAGCGTCACGAGGCAGGAGTGCGCGTCGACGGCCTCGATAAAGCAGAACAGGAAGGAGTTGGGGAAAAGCCGGAAAAGCGAAATTTTCTCCACGTACTCAATCCGGTCGGCATCCTCGAAGCGCTGCACGGTCTGGAAGTCAATCTGCCCGCGGTTGAGCTTTACTTTGTAGCTGGTACCCAGCCGGCCGGCTTTGGTTAGGTCATAAGTCACGTCGCTCACGCCGGGCATCCAGTGGGCCCGCAGCCGAAAGTTGCTCAGGACCCGCAGGGCATACGCGGCCGGCACATGCACCGTGCTTATCACCTTCACGGCGTTGCCGTCGTGGGCGGGGCTGTTTTCGCCGTTTTCGCCCAGCAGCAGGCGCAGCGGCGAGAGGTAGGCGTAGCGGTAGCAGATTTCGCCCAGGTGGTCGTAGAGACAGGTGCCGCGCAGCAGCCGGGTCCAGGAAAAGCTGCGGGCCACGTCGGCGGCTGGCTGGGTTTCGAGGTAGCCGTCGGAGAGCAGGATGTACTCGTTGCCGGTCACGTTGTTCTTGAGCAGCCGGTGCACCACGATGACGTCGCGGCCCATGAGCTTGGTAAACTGCCGGATCTGGGCCACGCTGACGGCCCCGAAATGCACGATAATCTTGATGGTCAAATCGTGAGCCCGCAGCGCCGTGCTGAGTTCCGAATCTAGGTCGCGCTCCACCAGCCGCACGTAATTCTGAAAGTCGAGGAAGATGCGGCGGCACTGGGTCACGACCTCCTGAATAGTAGGCGGCGGACCCAGACGGTAAAACAGGATGGCGTCGCCCTGAATTTCGCTCACCTCCATGTTCAGGGTGTTGGCCTCCACCAGGATTTCGAGCAGGTCGGCAATAAGCTGGGGTGCCAGCACGCTCCCTGATTCCTGAATGAAGCGAGTAAAGCCGCTGATGTCGGGAATGAAGAGCAGGGCGGGTTGCATGCCATCATCGGCCGCCACGGTGGCCGCAGCGGTGGGGCGGCGGCCGGCAGCCCGGCGGGCGGCGCGCATGTCATCCAATAAACCCATAGTGCAACCAGAAAAGAAATCAGAGGTGAGGCTAGCGGCCTATACGCAAGCCTTGGAGTAGCGGGTTTGGGCCGTAGGTTGCTTTCGCGTTACCTTTGTCGTAGTGTTAGACTATGGCTGCGTAGTTCAACGGATAGAATAGGCGTTTCCTAAACGCTTGATATGGGTTCGATTCCCGTCGCGGCTACTCCAAGCCCTACTTACCTGAGGTGAGCAGGGCTTTTTGTTTGCGTCCAAAGTAGGTTTCAGTACCGAGTCCGGGAGAAAATACTATGTTTTTAAAGCGCGCAATTAACGCTTAATCGAGCAAAAACAGACTTACATCGACTGCCTAGAAAGCTGAACAACTTCCTATCAGCAGGATAGTATACAGCTAGGCCCAAGCGGATGTTGTTTGTGGTCACCGAGAGGCCCTTCCCGCCAGGTGTGTACTAAATTCTATTCGTATTGCCTTAATGCTACCTATCAGCGAAGATGTACTAGTGCAGCGTCTTTACGCGCGGGATGAGTCGGCAATGACCCTGTTTTACGACAAGTACGGCCGGGTGCTTTATAACGTGATTCTGCGCATCGTGCGCAATGAGATAGTGGCCGAAGACGTGCTGCAGGAGAGCATGGTCAAAATCTGGTACTCTTTCGATTCCTACAATGCCACGCGCGGCCGCCTGTTTACCTGGGCCCTGAATGTATGCCGCAATGCTGCCATCGACCAGCTGCGCACCCGCCAGTACCACGAAGGCCAGCAAACCCAGCCGCTGGAAAACAGCCTGGCTTGCTACCAGATTGCTGCCACCGGCTTTCAGCCCGAGCATGTGGGGCTCCGCGAACTGGTGATGTGCCTAAAGCCCAATGACCGCAAAATCATTGATCTGCTCTATTTTGGCGGCCTGACCCAGGCCGAAGTAGCCGATGAGCTGCAAGTACCGCTGGGCACGGTCAAGACCCGGGCCCGGGCTGCTATGCATGCCCTAGCAAAGGCGGTTCGATAAACCGAATTTAGCCTCGGCGCAAACTGTACTTTTACTACTGTACTTCCTCCGCTGACTACCTGTGAGTCAGCGGCCAACGTGTGCTAATTCCGGCCGTTCCGGCTAGATTACCGAGCTCTTGTGGACCCTGAGCCTAGCACCAGTGGCAAGGGTACACAAACAGAACTGTTACCCTATTTATAAATATTGCAATAGTTCTATTAAAACTGGATTTATTTCCGCAAATTTGCTGCACGCTCCGAAAAGACCGTGCCCATTCTGCCCTCTTCTTCTCCCCTATTGCGTCCGTTTTCGATGCCCGGCTTTGAGTCGGATATTGCTTGTTATGGCTGGTCCATTATCCCGATAGTAGGCCTGCCACCTTACCCTGATTTACCTGATTATTACCGGTTTTGCCGCGACTACCTGGCCTTGTTTACTCCAGCCATAGTCCCTAAATACAACTCAGTTCCGACATAAAGCTCCTGGAGTATTCTTTAGGAGTGCCTCCCAACGTTTCTTTTACTCTTTCCTCCTGTTGCATGACGACAACTTTTACTCTTTCGGAACCAACACCTACCCCAATGGCTTCCCGCCGTCGATGGCTTAAAGGGTTTGGGGCTTTGCTCGGTTCCGGTATACTCGCAGCCCCCTCCCAATTATTGGCACAAGATGCGCCGGCACTTCCGGGCATGCCCGCTACAGCCGGGGCGGCTCAGGTCGGTGGCGACGAGTACATTGGTATGGTGAAGCTACTGACTGGTACTACCCCGCCTGTGGGCTGGTCGCGGTGTGATGGCCGAATGCTGCCAGTGGCCGAACACCCCGCGCTGTTTGCGGTGCTGGGAACGGCGCACGGTGGCGATGGCACCCACCTGTTTTCCCTGCCTAACCTAGGTGAACCAGCGACAGGTGGAGTGCTTATGCAGTTTGCCATCAAGACTGCCAACGGACCGGCTACAACCACTGCACTAGCCGAGTTGCGATTAGTACGGCGGCCCCGCGCTAAGCGGGCCTAGCCAGCTGACGCGGCCTGAACAGCCAATGACGGCTGATGAACTAACGAGTAGTTATTGTCGCCCCCAAGCGAAGCCCAATCATTTTTTCTTTCTTTTTACTTCTTAAGTTTTTCATTTATGGACGAAGCTTACATCGGTTCCATCGTACTGTTTGCCGGCAACTTTGCGCCCAGAAACTGGGCCTTTTGTGACGGCTCTCTGCTAAGCATTTCCCAGAACTCGGCTTTGTTCTCGATTTTGGGCACCACCTACGGCGGCAACGGCACCACCACGTTTGCCTTGCCCGACCTGCGCGGTCGCACGCCCGTGCACGCCAACAACGGCCAGCCGGGCCCAGGTGTTGCGGCGGTACAGCTGGGTGAGCGCGCCGGCACCAACACCGTGACGCTTACCGCCCAGCAGATGCCCGCGCACACGCACGTGCAGCAGGTGGCGACGCAGGCAGCTACGACGAGCACCCCCGGCAACACCGTAGTGCCGGGCAAGCCGAACGGCATTACGAGCGGTAGCGAGGAGACGGTTGCTATTAACGACCTAGTGGCGGCCGCCGGGGCTACGCTCGTACCTCTGGCACCCAATGCCCTCAGCATTGCGGGTGGCAGCCAGCCGGTAGGTGTGATGCAGCCTTACTTAGGCATTAACTACATCATTTGCCTGTATGGGCTGTACCCCTCCCGGAGCTAACCGGAACACTACTGGTTGTTTTTAACAGCCTGCTAGGCACCGCTCGGCTGTGTAGGCCGGGCGGTGCTTTCCGGTTTAAAGTGCACCCAAGCATCTCAATTACCCTATATCTATCAGGCAACGCGCTGCCGTTCCGTGTTCCACGGGCCTGTCAAGCCGCTCAATGGGCTCTACTAGGGTTTTTACGCCTGCGAGAGTCGTCGTAGTCAAGCTTTAGAACCTTTTTCACTACTGATCTTCAACCTAATACATAGTCAATCTTCAACGAGCATACTCTGCAGAAATTCACCGTTGAAGCGTGGCCGCTCATTCATCAACTTCAGTCAAACTCAATGACACAATCTTTACCTCCCAACCCTAAGCGCAGGCTGCCGCAACTAGCCTTGCTGCTTATCTGGTTGCTGAGCCTGATGCCCCGTAGTGGGCACGCTCAGCTCTATTACCTCATGAATGACGGGGTGGCGACGAGCACGCTGGATGAGCTGCGCCGCAGCCCGCTCAGTGCCGTCTCAGAAACCATCTTGAGCAGTGGCTTCGTCGCTTCGCCCGGCACGCTGGCCATTGACGCGGCCAACAACCGCATTTTCGTGGCTGATGTGCGCAACAACCAGCCTAAAATAGTCGCCATCAGCCTGACGGCGCCCTACACGGTCAGCACGTTTCTGACCCCGGCCGCTATTGCCGGGTCGGCCAGCACGGCTCTGGGTGGCATTGCCGTAGACAACACCAACGGCTTTCTGTATTATACCGTGAATGATGGGGCGGCTACAACTACACTGGATGAGCTGCGCCGCAGCCCGCTGAGTGCCGCCTCGGAAACCGTCTTGAGCAGTGGCTTCGTCGCTTCGCCCGGCACGCTGGCCATTGACGCGGCCAACAACCGCATTTTCGTGGCTGATGTGCGTAACAACCAGCCTAAAATCGTGGCCATCAGCCTGGCGGCACCCTACACGGTCAGCACGTTTCTGACCCCGGCCGCTATTGCCGGGTCGTCCAGCACAGCCCTCGGTGGCATTGCCGTAGACAACACCAACGGCTTCCTATATTATACAACGACTGAAGGGGCAGCGACGAGCACGATGGATGAGCTGCGCCGCAGCCCGCTGAGTGCCGCCTCGGAAACCATCTTGCGCAGTGGCTTCGTCGCTTCGCCTGGCATGCTGGCCATTGACGCGGCCAACAACCGCATTTTCGTGGCTGATGTGCGCAACAACCAGCCTAAAATCGTGGCCATTAGCCTGGCGGCACCCTATACCGCCAGCACATTTCTGACCCCGGCCGCTATCAACGGGTCGGCCAACACGGCCCTGGCCGGCATTGTCGTATTTCCGGCTGCCGTACTACCTACCGTAACCACGGCCGCCGCTACCAGCATTGCCAGCACCAGCGCCGTGCTGGGCGGCAGCGTCACGGCCGACGGCGGCGCTACGATAACTGCACGGGGCGTTGTATACAGTACCACCAACACGGCGCCCACCATCGGTGGTACCGGCGTTACGCAGGATGCCAACCCCGCCACCACCGCCACCTTTTCGGAAACCATTTCGGGCCTGACACCCGGTACCGTCTACTACGTGCGGGCCTATGCCACCAATAGCGCGGGCACCAGCTACGGCAGCGTGGTGAGTTTTACCACCCCGCCCAATGCGCCGGTCGTGCTTGTGCTGGCCAACGGCAGCCTCGTGAACAACACCACGCCGACCTACGAGGGCACGGCTCTAGTTAACTCAACAGTGACCGTTATCGTGGATGGCACAGCCATTGGTACGACAACAACGAACAGCGCCGGTAACTGGGCCCTCACCCAGCCCACGGCCCTGGCCCAAGGCAGCCATACCGTGCGGGCTACGGCCTCTATCAGCGGCTCGGCTCAGAGTGCCAGCTCGAACACGAACACCTTCATCATCGACTCGGTGCGGCCTACGGTAGTCATCAGCTCCTCCGCTGGTGCTTCGGGCAGCACGACTGGCACTTCGCCCATTCCCTTCAACGTCACCTTCTCAGAAAGCGTAACGGGCTTCGTGGCCGGCGACGTGACAGTGACCAACGGGACCATCTCGAGCTTCGCCGGCAGTGGCGCTTCTTACTCATTTACTGTGACGCCGGCTGCTGGCGGCGCCATCACGGTGAACGTGCCAGCCAACGTAGCGCAGGACGCAGCTGGCAACTTCAACACCACCGCTACCCAGTTCTCTATCACCTACACTCCCCCGACGGCGACGGTAGTATCGGTAACGCGCCTGATGCCTTCACCCACGGCCACGACCCAGGTAAGGTACCGGGTGGTCTTCTCGGGCAGCGTGACGGGCATATCAACCACCAACTTCTCGGTTACAACTACTGGCTCGGTGAGCGGGGCGACGGTGAGCAGCGTGAGCGGCTCGGGCACGACCTACACCGTGACCGTGAACACAGGCTCCGGCGACGGCACTCTGCGCTTGAACGTGGACAACAGCACGGGCATCTCGCCAACCGTGACGGGCCTGCCCTATACCAGCGGCGAAACCTACACGATTACCAAGAGCTTTGCCGCTACCCCCCAGCTCACGATTCAGGGCACGGGTGGTACGGGCTCCGACGTGACGGCTTTTGTGGATGTGGTGCAGGTACTTAATGGCGGTTCGGCTTTCGCCAACGCCCTGCAAAACCCCAGCTTCGAGCAGCACGACCCCCTGGCCAACGGTGACTTTGGCTACCAGCCCACCGGCGCCAGCTGGACGTTCAATGCCCAAGCCGGCATCGCCGAGGCGGGCAGCGCGTTTACTCCGGTGACGCCCGTTCCCAACGGCATTGCCGTGGCTTTTGTACAAAGCAACGGGGGTAATAACGGGCAGCTCCAGCAAAACCTGGCGGTGCCTACGGGCAGCAACTACCAGGTACGCTTCCAGACCGCCCAGCGCATCTGCTGCACTACGCTGGATCAGAGCCTGAACGTGTTCCTCAACGGCGTGTTCCTCGGCAACATTCAGCCAAACAGCAACGCCTACAGCACCTTCACCTCGCCTACCTTCAGCGTGACGGCCCCGGCCCTGACGGCTACCGTGAGCACGACTTCGGCCAGCCCCACCGGCACTTCGCCCATCCCGTTCTCGGTGAGCTTCTCACAGAGCGTGGGCACGACCTTCACGGCTTCGGACGTGACAGTATCGGGCGGTACGCTGACCAGCGGCAGCTTCAGCGGCAGCAACGCGGGCCCCTACACCTTCACCGTGACGCCCGGCGCATCGGGTACCGTATCGGTAAGCCTAGCTGCCAACGTGGCCCAGGACGCCAACAACACCACCAACTCGGCCAGCAACACGGTGAGCGTGCAATACGCCCAACCCGTGACGGCGGCCCCAGTAGTGACCACGCCGGCCAATGGTGCCCTGCTTAATACGAGCACGCCAACCTACACGGGCACGGCCCCGGCCAACAGCACGGTGGCAGTGTACGTGGATACCAACCCCATCGGCACGACCACGGCCAATGCCTCGGGCAACTGGACCCTGACCCAGCCCACGGCCCTGACCCAGGGCTCGCACACGGTGAATGCCACGGCGCAAACCAGCGGCGCAACTGTAAGTGTACGCTCCAACACGAACAACTTCACGATAGACGCGGTACGCCCCACAGTGGTCATCAGCTCTACAGCTGGGGCTTCGGGCACGACGACTTCGACTTCGCCCCTGCCCTTCACGGTAACCTTCTCGGAAACGGTAACGGGCTTCGTAGCCGGTGACGTGACGGTAACGAACGGTACAATTTCGGGCTTCTCGGGCTCAGGCACTACCTACTCGTTCAACGTGACGCCTCCCGGCAGTGGCACGGTGACGGTGAACGTGCCGGCCAACGTGGCGCAGGATGCGGCCAGTAACTTCAACACCGCCGCTACCCAGTTTACCTTTAACTACTCGCAGCCGGTAACGCCTGCGCCCGTAGTAATTGAGCCCGCTAACGGCAGCCTGGTAAATAATAACCGGCCGGTGTACGGCGGCACAGCAGTGGCTGGCTCGACGGTTACGGTGTATGTAGACGGCACCGCCGTTGGAACGGCCACCACCGCCAACGACGGACGGTTCAACCTGATTCAGCCCACGGCGCTGGCCCAGGGCAGCCACACGGTGTATGCCAGAGCTCAGCTTAGCGGCCTGGCGGTGAGTGTCAACTCCAACACCAACACTTTCACCGTGGACACCCTGCCGCCCACGGTACTCGTTAGTGCTCCGGGTACAACGGATGGTAGCACTACGACCACCTCGCCCATTTTCTTCTCGGTCGCCTTCTTCGAGGCTGTAACCGGCTTCACCGCTGCCGACGTAGTAGTGACGAACGGTACGGTTTCGAACTTCGTCGGCTCGGGTTCAAACTACTCGTTCAACGTAACACCCACGGCTAATGGTGCTGTTACGGTAACCGTACCGGCTAACTCGGCTCAGGATGCGGCCGGTAATGGCAACATTGCCTCCAGCCCCTACACGGTTATCTATAACCAGTCGGTAACGGCGACCCCAGTAGTAACCGCGCCGGCTAACGGCAGCCTGCTGAGCACCACCACGCCGACCTACGTCGGTACGGCGGTAACCAACTCGACCGTGACGGTGTATGTAGACGGTACCAGCATCGGTACGACTACGGCCAACGCCTCGGGCAACTGGACCTTCACCCAGGCCTCGGCGTTGGCCCAGGGCAGCCATACGGTCTACGCTACGGCCCAGCTCAGCGGTCAGGCCGTCAGTGCCAACTCCAACACGAACACCTTCACCGTCGACTCAGTACGGCCCACGGTGGTTATCAGCTCGACAGCCAGCAATCCGACCAGCACCTCGCCTATCCCGGTGACGGTAACCTTCTCGGAATCCGTTATCGGCTTTGTAGCCGGTGATGTAACGGTAACGAACGGTACTCTGGCCAACTTCTCAGGCTCGGGCGCTTCGTATTCGTTTACCATCACGCCGGCCAGCTCTGGCTCCGTGACGGCAAACATTGCGGCGGGCGTAGCGCAGGACGCAGCGGGCAACCCTAACGCGGCGGCCCCCCAGTTCCTGATTATCTACTCGCAGCCCGTTACGGCAGCGCCAGTGGTAACGCTGCCAGCTAACGGCAGCCTGACCAACACGGCCACGCCTACCTACGGGGGCACAGCCGCTGTCAACTCGATAGTCACGGTGTATGTAGACGGTTCCTCTGTTGGCACCACCACAGCCAACAACCTGGGCAACTGGGCTATTGCTCAACCCACGGCTTTGGCGCAAGGCTCGCACACGGTCTACGCTACGGCTCAGCTCAGCGGCAGTGCCGTCAGTGCCAACTCCAGCACGAACACCTTCACGGTAGATTCAGTACGACCCACGGTAGCTATCGGCTCCTCGGCTTCGAACCCAACGTCTATCTCATCCATTCCCTTCCTGGTAACCTTCTCGGAAGCCGTAACTGGTTTCGTAGCTGGTGATGTGACCGTAACCAACGGCACAATTTCGAGCTTCACGGGCTCAGGTACGACCTATGCGTTCAACGTGACGCCGGCCGCCGCCGGCAACGTGACGGTGACCGTACCGGCTAACGTAGCCGTGGATGCGGCCGGCAACGGCAACACCGGCGCTACGCAGTTCAGTATCCAATATGCCCCGATTGGAGCACCAACCGTAGCTACGGCTGCGGCCTCGAGCATTACTACGACCAGCGCTGTGCTGGGTGGTAACGTGACAGCCGACGGCGGTGCTACAGTAACGGAGCGCGGCGTGGTGTACAGCTCCACCACTACGGCTCCGACTACCGCCGACACCAAAGCCGTGAGCGGATCGGGTACGGGAGTTTTCTCGACGCCTGTATCGGGCCTGACACCCGGTGCTACTTACTATGTTCGGGCGTATGCCATCAATAGTGCTGGTACCAGCTATGGCAACCTGACAAGCTTCATTGCCACTCCCGCTGCACCTCGTGTGACGGTACCCTCGAATGGCAGCGTAGCTACGACGACGACGCCCACTTACTTTGGTGTGTCGCAGGCTGGCAGCACCGTTACGGTGTATGTGGATGGTACCAGCATCGGCACTACCTTCACGAACGGCGGCGGTATTTTCAGCCTGACTCAGCCCACGCCGCTTGCGCAGGGCAGCCATACGGTATATGCCACGGCTCAGCTCAGCGGCAGTGCCGTAAGCGCCAACAGCACCACCAACACCTTCACGGTGGACTCGGGGCAGCCGACAGTTGCCATCAGCAGCACGGCCAGCAACCCGACCAGCACCTCGCCTATCCCCGTGACCGTGACTTTCTCGGAAAGTGTAACGGGATTCGTAGCCGGCGACGTGACGGTAACGGGCGGTACGCTCTCCGCCTTCACCGGCAGTGGTGCTTCCTACTCGTTCAACGTGACGCCGACCAGCAATGGCACCGTTACGGTGGACGTGCCGGCCAACGTGGCTCAGGATGGGGCCGGCAACGGTAACACGGCTGCTACCCAGTTCACCATTCAGTATAACGCTGTGGTGACGGCTACCACCTGGACTGGTGCTGTCAGCACCGACTGGTTTACGGCTGGCAACTGGACCGCTGGCGTACCAACCAGCACCGTGGATGCCTTCATCAACGGTGGCGTTTCGCGCTACCCCGTGGTGGCCTCTGGTACGGCAGCAGTTAAAAACCTGGTTCTAGCCACCAATGCCTCGCTCACGCAAAGTGGCGGCATCCTTGCGGTGAACGGCGCTGGTTTTGCCATCGACGGCACCTTTACGGCTACCGGCGGCGTGGTGAATCTGAACGGCACGAGCGAACAACGCATTGGCGGCACGCGCACGGCCTTCTACGACCTTACCGTAGGAACTGCCGGCGCTCGGTTGGATGGCCCGCTTGATATCCAGCGGGTACTAACGCTGAACGGCAACCTGTCTACCATTACCCAAACGCTCACCTTGCTGTCGAACAGCGCGGGTACGGCTATGGTAGTAAACAACAATGGCGCTGCCGTACTGGGCACCGCCGCTGTGCAGCGCTACATCGACCCAAGCCTGAACCCGGGCCTGGGCTACCGCCACTACAGCTCGCCGGTGCAGTCGACTTCGGTAGCCGATTTGGCTACCAGCGGCTTTTCGCCCGTAGTGAACCCCGCCTATAATACGCAGGGCAACACGGTGAATCCTTTCCCGACGGTGTATGGCTACAACGAGGCCCGCATTGTGGGCACCGACGCTACGACCCAGAACTTCGAGTATGGCTACTTCTCGCCCAACTCACTCGGTGAAACCCTGACCCGGGGCCGTGGCTACACGGTCAATATTGCTGCCAGTGAGAAAGTCGACCTGGTGGGCACGCTCAATACCGGCGACGTGACGGTGGGGGCACTCGGCCGTGGTGGTCAGGACGCTTCGGGCTGGCATCTGCTGGGTAACCCCTACCCCGCCCCGCTGGACTGGAACAAGGCCCGCACCAACCTGCCCGCCGGCATGATTGACGCCATCTACGTCTACAAGTCGGCTACCCAGTACGGTGGTACTTACCAGTTCTACCAGAACGGCTTCGGCACCCTGCCCAATGGCATTGTGGGTTCCATGCAAGGCTTCTTCGTGCGGGTTAGTCAGCCCGTGGCGGCCTTCTCGTTCCTGAATGCCTGGCGCTCGACCAGCTACGAAACGCCGACCTTCAACCGCCCCACGGCCGATAACCGCCCGGCTCTGCAGTTGGATCTGGTGAGCGGCCAAGGAGCCCACGACCCGGCCTACGTGTACTTCGAGCAAGGCGCCACCGCCGGCCTCGATGACCACTACGACGCCGAAAAGCTGCCCAACACGACTGGCCTGAACCTGGCCTCGGTAGCGGCTGGCAAAGGCTTGGCCGTGAATGGTCTGCCCTTCCTGCAAGCCACCACCATCGTGCCGCTGACTGTGGGCGTACCCGTAACCGGCACGTACACGCTGCAGGCTGCTTCCCTGGCCAACTTCGGTTCTACGCCAGTGTATCTGCTCGACGCCGTAACCGGTCAGCAGGTCGACCTCAAGCAGCAAGGCTCCTACAGCTTCTCGGCCAGCAACGCCGCCCTGATTACGGGCCGGTTCTCGCTGAGCTTCGGTTCGCTGCGGCCCCTGGCTACCAATGGGGGCACCCTGGCTGCCAGCATCGCGCTGTATCCGAACCCGGCCCAGAAAATGGCTTGGGTAGAGCTGCCCGCCAGCCTAGGCCGCAAGCCCGTGCAGGCCACCCTGCTCGATGCCCTGGGCCGTGTAGTACGCACTCAGCAACTGCCCGCTAACGGTGACAAGGCCCACGCCCTGTCGCTGGACGAGCTGCCCGTGGGTGTGTACTCGCTGCGTCTGAGCACCGAAGCCGGCCTGGTTACTAAGCGTCTTATCATTGAATAAGCGCTGCTAACCCGCTCCACGAAAAAGCCCCCGGAAGTATTTCCGGGGGCTTTTTTTATGGACCTCATGTTCAGCTTACCAGATACTGCTACTCTGGCAGCAAGCCGCTGCTTACGGCGAACTTGATGAGGGCGGCGGTGTTTTTGGCCTGAGTTTTCTCGATGATGTTCTGGCGGTGGGTTTCGATGGTGCGCTTGCTGGTGAAGAGCTTGTCGGCAATTTCGGCGTTGGTCAGCCCCTCGGCAATGAGCTGCAACACTTCCAGTTCCCGCTTCGAGAGGCTGCTGCCCACTTTGGGGGCATCGTAAGTATTAATTTCGGGGCTCTGGAATTTGCGCAGCAGCCCCATGCCAATGGCCGTGCACAGGAAGGGCTGGCCGGCCGCCACGGCGTACAGCGCGTAGATCAGCTCGGTACGGCCCGTATTTTTCAGAGCGTAGCCCAGCGCGCCGGCGTCCAGGGCCTGTACCACGTACCGCTCATGGTCGAGCATGGATAGTACCAGCACCCGGGTCTGCGGATGCTGCTCGCGCAGGGCCGCCAGCGTGGCGAAGCCGTCCATGCCGGGCATGTTCAGGTCGAGCAGAATAACGTCGGTGGGCGTTTCGGGCAACATGGCGAGCAGTTCCTCCCCGTTGCTGGCCTCGCCCACCACTTCCAGGTCTGGCTCGTCGCGCAGCAGGCTGCGGATACCATCCCGGATAATAGCGTGGTCGTCGGTGAGAATAATGCGAATCATAGGGAAATCAACGTTAAACCGAGCGGTACAGCCTTTAGCGAAATGCCTAGCCCATGCCGGCAAAAAAGACGGACTTTTTTATTCAGGTGCTCTGGCCCAGGCTGTACCCACCACTATACGCCAACCGCCCCGGAGCGGTACATGAACAGCCAGTGAATTGCAATATTACGTGCAGTCGCCCCCGGAAGCACCAAGCAACGACAAAAGCAGTATTTACCGCGAAGCGCACAAGACTGTACTTTACCTCCGTATAAATACTTATTGTTACTACCTTTGCAGTGTACCCGTCGCCGTGTTTCTGGGCCTATCTGGGGAGCAGCAGCAAGCTGGCAAGGTGGTTGTTTATTAACTATTTTTCCAGTGTACCGAGGTTAGAAACCTTACCATAATCAGGGTTTTACCTTACCTTTTTACGCTGGAGCCGGGTTGGTTCAACTTATCCGTATCCAAACTTTCTATTACTTCATCTTAGGGCTTCGACGTATGACTCGTATTATTTTAGCCGATGACCATACCATTTTGCGGGAAGGCATCCGGGCGTTGTTGGTCGCCGAGCCCGATTTTGAAGTAGTGGGTGAAGCCAGCACCGGCCAGCAGTTGCTGGATTTGCTGGCTACCACACCCGCCGATGTAGTCCTGCTGGATTTGACCATGCCTGAGCTGGATGGCTTCGCGGTGCTGCCCCTGGTGCGCGCCCAGCATCCTGAAACCCGCCTGCTGATTCTTTCCATGCTGGACCACGAGCGGTATGTGGCCCAGGCTCTGGAAGCCGGGGCGTCGGGTTATATCCTCAAGAACGCCGCTATTGCCGAAATCCTGCACGCCATCCGCACGGTGGCTGTTGGGCACCCGTTCCTGTGCACTGAAATAGGCATGGAACTACTGCGTAAGCTGACCCTGAATATGGAAAAGCAGTGGGAAGAAAGCGCGGAGCCGCGTCCGGCCGACCTCTCAGCGCGGGAGCTGGAAGTGCTGCAGCTCATTGCTGAGGGGCTGACCAACGCCGAAATTGCCGACAAGCTCTTCACCAGCAAGCGCACCATCGAAACCCACCGCCAGAACATCATCGAGAAAACCCAGGCCAAAAACACCGCCGCCCTCATCAAGTTCGCCGTAAACCAGGGCCTGGTAAAGTAGCCGGCGGCTGGCATCGTCGGAATCTTACCCGGTTTGGGGCAGATACGGATTTTGGGGTGTGTGACTACGTATTTTTTTATTCGGCTAGCTAAATTGGCTACCATCGCAGCCCCGGCAACGGCTAGGCTTGCGGCAGATAAATTGCTTGTTATCAAGCACGAGCCCGATTCTCACCCTTACCAGGCACTTTTGCCACGGCCCGCGGTGCGAAAACCGTTTCTCGGGGAAGTGACAACCAGAAGGGCCAAATCTTCGCATGTAGTAGCAGCACTTTTCACATCCACCTGCTCTTATTCACATGCCTAGTCGTAAGAAAAAATCCACTCCTTCGCACGACTCCAACCGTCAGTCCTGTCCCGTTCCCCAAGGCATTCTGATTGCTGTGGGCGGCCACGAAAACAAGGGGGAAGAACCCGAGAAAGGGTCGAATCAGGACCAGAACCGCAATTTTGTGCCCGATGGTATCCTCACCCGCTTTGTGGAGGAGCTCTCCGGCAATGACCCGCTAATTGTAGTTATTCCCACTGCCTCGTCGGTGCCGGACGAAGCCGCCGGCGACTATCACGAAGTATTTGGTCGTCTCGGGGTAAAGCGCGTCGAAACTCTTGACATTCGGGAGCGAAGCCATGCGAACGATGAAAAATCTTTGGAGCTCATCAATGAGGCCGCTGGCTTCTGGTTTACGGGCGGCGACCAGCTGCGCCTGACGGCCCTGCTGGGCGGCACTCAGCTGCTGCAGCGCTTAAAAGAGCGCTACACCTATGAGCAAATTGTTATCGGGGGCACCAGCGCCGGGGCCTCGGCCATGTCGACGCCCATGATTTATGAGGGCCGCAACGACGCAGGCATGCGCAAGGGAGAAATTGCTATTACCACCGGCTTGCAGTTTATGCACGACGTGGCCATCGACACCCACTTTATTGCCCGGGGCCGCATTGCCCGCATGGCCCAGATTATTGCCACCAACCCTACCTGTCTGGGCCTGGGCCTGGAAGAAGATACCGGTGTGGTAATACGCGAAGGATACAAGCTTGAAGTTATCGGCAGTGGCCTGGTTACCATTTTGGAGGGCAACAGCTGCACGGCTACCAACATTTACGACATTTCGTCGGATACGCCCTTCTCGATTCGGGACCTGGTGCTGCACTTTCTCGGGGCTGGTGAGCAGTACGAGTTGCCGATGCCGCCCGAGCTGCATCTATAGTTTCAGGAGCCTTTCAGGTAAGCTCGGCTATAACCTGGGCAACGGTTCAGCGCGTACTACCGGTTCCCACTAACCAGCTCGTTATGCAACGTTCTTCCGCCGCTACTCTCTCGTCGTGGCTGGGCACCGGCCCGGCTTTGCCCACCTTTTCGCCTCTTACCAAAAACGCCCAAACCGATGTGGTGGTAGTGGGCGGCGGCATTGCCGGCCTTACTACGGCTTATTTGCTGCTGCGCGAAGGCAAAAAGGTAATCGTGCTGGAAAGTGGTGAGCTGGGCAGCGGCGAAACCGGCCGCACCACGGCCCACCTTTCCAATGCCCTCGACGACCGGTATACGCGGCTGGAGCATTTGTTTGGTGAAAAAGGGGCCCGCTTGGCGGCTGAAAGCCACGGCAGCGCCATCGACCAGATTGAGAAGATTGTGCTGGAGGAAAAAATCGACTGTGACTTCACCCGCCTCGACGGCTACCTGTTTTTGCCCAAAGACGGCAAGCCTAAGGAGCTGGACGACGAGCTGAAAGCAGCCCACCGCGCCGGCCTTACCGGTGTGCAGCGCCTGGCCGACTCGCCTACCAAGGGCTTCCAGACCGGGGAGTGCCTGGTGTTTCCGAACCAGGGGCAGTTTCATATCACGAAGTACCTGAATGGCCTCGTAGCGGCTATTGAGCGGCGCAAAGGTCAGATTTTCACTAACTCCCACGTCACCGACGTGAAGGGCGGCTCAGAGGCCACGGTGACTGTGGTAACCGGCGCCACCGTGACGGCCAAGGCCGTGGTAATGGCGACCAATACGCCCGTCAACGACCGGGTGGTGATGCACACCAAGCAACACCCTTACCGCACCTACGTCATCGGGGCCCGGATTCCGAAAGGCTCGGTGTCGCTGGCACTGTACTGGGACACACCCGACCCCTACCACTATATCCGCTTGCAGGAAGTACAGGAAGGTCCGCGCGGCGGCACGCCCAACTATGACCTGCTCATTGTGGGTGGCGAAGACCACAAAGTAGGCCAGGGCGACCCCGAGGAAAGCCTGCGCTGCCTGGAAGAATGGACCCGGGAGCACTTCCCGATGGTGCAGAGCGTGGACTACCGCTGGTCGGGGCAGGTACAGGAACCCAGCGACAGCCTGGGCTACGCCGGCCCTAATCCGCTGGACAATGAGAATGTGTACATCATCACTGGCGACTCGGGCCACGGCATGACCCACAGCACGCTGGGCGCTATGATTGTTACGGACTTGATAAAGGGCCGGCAAAATCCCTGGGCGGAGCTCTACGACCCCGGCCGCGTGACGCTCAAGCCAGCCGCGGCCTACGAGTTTGTGCGCGAGAACATCAACGTGGCCATCGAATATACCGAGTTGCTGACCGGCGGCGACGTGTCGAAAGAGGAAGATATTCCGGCAGGCAGCGGAGCCGTGCTGCGCGAGGGCATCACGAAAGTGGCTGTGTATCGCGACGAAAAAGGCCAGACCCACAAGTGCTCCGCCATTTGCCCCCACCTGGGTTGCGTGGTGCACTGGAACGGCCTGGAAAACAGCTGGGACTGTCCCTGCCACGGTTCCCGCTTCGACGCGCTGGGCAAGCTCCTCATTGGCCCGGCCAACAGCGACCTGGCTGCCGTGGGCGAAGCGGCAGAGTAACAGTTTGGGGCCGGGGAGTGCGCCGCATTTCCGTATAAACCCCGGCCTCGAACGGGTATTTACCTCTGCCAGGAGCTTATTCGACCCACTTATCTTTGTCTAGGGTTTCGGCAATAATTTACAGATCACCCCACTAGCAAAGATAACTCAGCCAATAAATTACCAGGGCATGGATATTCTGAAACTGTCTCAGCCCAACGCCTTTGTCGTAAGTTTACGGGGCAAGTGCGAAGGTGAGCAAGGGGCCAAGCAACTCGTTGACCTGCTGCGCGAGGCTACGCAAAAGCAGGCCGGCACCTTGTGGCTGCTCTGTCAGGAGCTTACTTCTGTCGACTTCCGCGCCCAGCAGACCCTGTTGCGGCACCTCCCTTTTCTGCAGGATGCCCGCGTAAAGCTGACCCTGTGTGGCCTGCAGCCCGCGGTGCAGCGGCAGTTTGAGGCTTCGGGCCTGAGTACCTTGATTTCGCTGCTTCCCGCCGAGGCCTACAAAGGCCCTCGTCCTATTCTGCGCTGAGCCTTGCCGCCAAGCTTAGAGTACACCGGCCAAGCCACTGATACTCAACGCTACTACGGCCGTATTGAAGCCAAACGACACCAAGCCGTGCAGCAGGGCCAAGCGGCGTATATACCGCCCACTAATGCTAACGTCGGCGGTTTGGGCCGTCATGCCCAGCACGAAGGAAAAGTAAGCAAAGTCGAGGTAGTCGGGCTGCTCCTGGCCGGGAAACTCCAGGCCACCGGCGTCGCCCTCGGCCGCGGCATCGTAGTAGAGGTGGGCGTAGCGCAACGTAAACATGGTGTGGACCAGCAGCCAAGCCAGGGCCACGGCGGCAATGGCCAAACCCACATGCAGGCGTACGGCGGCGCTGTTTAACTCGCCTACCGAACTGAGCAGCAGCACGACGGCCAGCAGACTACTCAGCGCCGCCACCAGCACAAAGGCAAACGACAACGTCCGACTGGCATCCTCCTGCCGGGCCGTCTCCCGAATATGGTCCACATCGGCAGTGGTAATGGCCGCCCAGATCAGCAGCAGCGTGGTGAGCCCGAAGGCGTCCCAGGCGGCTACGGCGCGGGCCGTGGGCAACAGGTCTTGGGCAAGCAGTACCCAGGCGCCGGCACCCGACACCAGAGCCAGGGCTAGGCGCGTAAGGGCCGAAAGCTGGCCAAGGCGGTGAATCAGACGAAAAACGGTGGACGGCATAGGGAGTAGCTGACCGCCAAAAGTGCGCAATAAAGCCGGCTAAGCGGCTGCCGTTATTACCTCACGAGGATACTCCGATTCGGCTACTCGGAATAAGTCAAGACGTAAGACCTATTATTAACCTCGGCAGTATATCTTGCACCGACAGCTCTACAGTGTCCTAACTTCTTATTATCAAAAGTTTACAGCGCACACCTACCCGCATTGCAATGAAAAAAATCTTACTCTGCCTCTTTACAATGACCAGTGTAGGCCTGCAATCTACGCTGGCCCAGTCGCCATGGGTACTTCCACCCGGTCCGCTTGAGTATACTCCAACGTACACCACCCAGCGCTGGCTGCAGCGCCTGGTGTCTCCCGGACCAAACGCCCTGTGGGGGCAGGTACAGCAGGCCCTCCAAACCGGCCCAGGTAACCGAACCTACCAAACATGGATATTTAATACTGCTGACAACGGACAAAGCTGGCAGAAAGCCGACTTCGCCCCTACTGACCTAGCAGCTATTGATGGTCAGAATGCCTGGCTGTTGAATGAGGGGAAATTGTTGCGTACTACTTCCGGCGTCACGGGCTTTACTCAGCTGCCAGCCGTGCTGCCGACGGCTTTCAAGTCCATCCACTTCTTTAATGCCACCACGGGCATAGCCCTACCTACTACACCCAAGGATGCTACCGTCTGGCCCATCTACCGCACAACCGATGGTGGTCTAAGCTGGGCTTTGGTAGCCAATCTGCCCGGCCGTAGTGGACCACCTACCCAGTTTGATGTGAAATCGTACATCAAGAAGAAGCTGGACAACCATTTTTGGCTGACAGCAGGCTCCACAATGCTGCACACGATGGATGAAGGCCTCACCTGGACCGTGGCCTCCACGCCAGGGCAAGCCTATTTTAGCGACCCACTCAATGGCCTCTCGTATTATAGCACCGAGTCGGGTACGGCCACTGTGCATCACTTGTCCCGCACGACGGATGGCGGTGCCTCGTGGTCCGAAATAGCGTATACCGGTCCGACGAACATGTTTAGCATACCCGGCTTGTATACCATGACAGCTGTTCCGGGTTCACCGGGCACGTATCTGTACTACGACTACAGATTCTTAAGCGCCAGTAATTTAGCAACCGGAAGACTAATCATTAGCCGGGACGGCGGCAGCAGTTGGCAACTTTTAGGCAGCTCATTCACCAGTGGCGCCATCCAAGGCTTACTACCCCTAAGTCCTACTGAGCTCTGGGCGGGCATGAATGGGGAAACAGGCCTTTCCAGCGAACCGGTAGTGATGCGCTACGGCGGCACTATTCTGGCAAGCAACACTGCCTCCACCCTGCCGGCTCCCTTAGCGGCTTACCCTAACCCTACCTCGGCCCAGGTGCAACTAACTGGCACCTTTTCGGGTACGGAGCAAGCCCGGGTGTATGATGCCACTGGGCGTCTTTGCCAGCAACAGCCGGTATCCGGCAGCCAGAGTACGCTCGACTTATCACGCCAACCAGCCGGACTTTACCAAATCAAGGTAACTGCTACCAATGGTGCGGTACGCCACCTGCGGGTAAGCAAAGTCCAGTAGGCCGTTCCCCTTATTTTCTCAGCAGACAAAGCCCTGGCCTACGTGCCGGGGCTTTGTCGTTTGGCTATATTCATCACCTTAGGTAGTGGCCAGCGCGGCTTCGTGGCTGCTCTGCTTTACGGCTTCCCCAAACCAGATGGTAAATGCCGTGGTGCCGGCCGGGGTGGTTTCCAGACTGAAAGTGAAGCCGTGCTGCAGCAGAATGTCGCGAATCATGGTCAGGCCGATGCCCTGCCCGTCGCGCTTGGTGCTGAAGAAGGGCGTGAACAGGCGGCGTTGTACCTCAGGCGCAATGCCCGCCCCGTCGTCCTCGATGCGCAGCATGGGCGGCTGCACGCTGGTGTGAATCGTCAGGTTGCCATCCTCGCCAATGGATTCCAGGGCGTTTTTCACGATGTTGAGCACGGCCTGCTCGATTTGCTGACAGTCGAGTTCCACCCAGAGCGGTTTGGGGGCCAGCTGCCAGTGCCAGCTGATGCGGCGCTTCTCGCTCTGCACCAGCATCAGGCGGTAGATGGAGCGTACCAAATCGTGCACGTCGCAGGGGCGGCGCGTGGGCGCGGGCAGGCGCACCAGGTTGGCGAAGTTGGCGATGAAGTTGGCCAGGTGGGTGTTGCGGTTGATGGACACCTCCAGGGCCTCTGAGAAATCGGTCTGGTCGTCGGGGCGCAGCTGCGCGGTGTAGTAGCTGAAGCTTTGCAGGATGGAGTTGATGGCCCCGATGGAGTTGTTGATTTCGTGCGACATCATCCGGATCAGCTTCTCATAGGCCTGCTTTTCCTGGCGGATCAGGTCCTGGGTCAGCTCCTCCAGCATAATGAAGTTGCGGGTGAAGCCCCGGTCGAGGAAGTGGGAGCAATGGGCCCGGTAGGTCCGGATACCGGAGAGCTGAATTACCTGGGGCTGCCCGGCCTGCAAGGTGCTCAGGGCCGGCCCCCACTCGCCGGGGAGCTCGGCCGGCAGCTGGCCCAGCAGCTCTTGCTGGGGCAAAAGCAGGCACCGCTCGGCGGCGGGGTTGGTGGCCTCCACCCGCCCATCGAAGTCGAGGAGCAGGATGCCAGCCGGCGAGGCCTGAATCAGGCGTTCCAATAGGAAGCTTTTCTCGTGCTGGGTGACGCGCTCCTGCCGCAGCTCGTCAATCATGTGGTTATACACATCGATGAGCTGGTCCATTTCCTTCTGGCCCACGGGTACGAACTTCATGGAGAAGTCCTTGGCCCGGATAGCCTCGGTGCCGGCCGCAATGAGCTGAAACGGCCGCACAAAGCCGCGGTACAGCTGCACGGTGAGCACAATGGAAATCAGCAGCAGGACTTCGGTGGCAATAAAGAGTGGCGCGTTGGTGCGCATCACCTGGGCAGCCAGCGCAATGAGCACGCCGTGAATGATGACAACAAAGAGCAGGAATTTGACGCGCAGGGTCATGCAGGGCTAGGGGTGGTTTGCTAGAGCTAGCGTATTTGATTTGGACAAGTATGAAGGAGTTCGGGCGTAGCGGGTTGTGGTCGCTCGTTCAAGATAGTCGTTCAACGAATGACCCACCGCTAGCCCCTGCTTGAAAAAGGAGGGGAACTAGCTTTGTAGCCCTGTTCTTCTAGCTCTAACCGTACTGCTCCTACTCATCGAAGGGAATATCGTACTTCTCCAGCCGACGGTAGAGGGCGCCGCGGCTTAGGCCCAGGGCTTTGGCGACGCGGCTTACGTTGCCGGCGTAGAACTCCATCGACTTGCGGATCATCTGCACCTCGACTTCCTCCAGCGTCATCGAGCCCACGGGCGGCAGCTCGCCGGGGGCGGCGGCTTTGGCGGGCGCTTTGGTAAACTGGGCCTGGAAGTCTTCGGGGCTGAGCTCATCCTTGCCCGATACCAGCACGGCCCGCTCCACGAGGTTCTTGAGCTCCCGGATGTTGCCCGAGAGTGGTAACTCGCGCAGCCAGTGCAGGGCCTTGGTTCCGACTTTGAGCGAGGGCCGGTTGTAGGTGGTGCGCAGGTTGCTCACGAAATGGTTGACCAGCAGCGGGATGTCGTCGGGCCGCTCGCGCAGGGCGGGCAGGCGCACGGTTATCAGGTTGATGCGGTAGTAGAGGTCTTCCCGGAAGCGGCCTTCGCGCACCATCTCGGCCAGGTTGCGGTTGGTGGCGCAGATTACCCGGATGTCGAGGCTGCGGGCGCGGCTGTCGCCGAGTACTTCGTAGGTCCGGTCCTGCAATACGCGCAGCAGCTTCACCTGGGAGCCCAGGTCCAGTTCCCCGATTTCGTCGAGGAAGATGGTGCCCTTGTTGGCCAGCTCGAAGCGGCCCACCCGGTCGGTTTTGGCGTCGGTGAAGGCCCCGCGGCGGTGCCCAAACATCTCACTTTCGAAGAGCGAGGCCGAAATACCGCCCAGGTTGACCTTCACGAAGGCCTTGTCGCGGCGGTGGCTGTTTTGGTGAATGGCCTCGGCAATGAGTTCCTTGCCCGTGCCGCTCTCCCCTTCGATCAGCACGGAGGCATCGGTGGCGGCCACCTGCCCCACGTTGCGCAATACGTGCAACAGCTGGGCGTCGGCCCCGACGATACTGCGGAAGTTGAACTGCCGGTCCAGCTCCCTACGATTTAGGACGGCACCCGTCTCGGCCGGGCGCTCCTGCAAGCTTAGAATCGTGCGGATGGTCTGGAGCAGGGAGTCGTTGTTCCAGGGCTTGGTCACGAATTCGGCGGCCCCGGCCTTGATGCCTTCCACGGCCAGCGTGATAGAGCCCCAGCCCGTTATCAGAATAACGGGTACCTGGGGTGCTACGTCCTTTACCTGGGCCAGCAGTTGCAGGCCATCGTGGCCGGAGGTGTCCAGGGAGTAGTTCATGTCCATCAGCACCAGGGCTGGGGCGGCGGTGCGCACTACCTGCAGGGCTTCTTCGGGCGTAGCCACGCCTTTGGCGGCGTAGCCGGCCTGTTTGAGCAGCAGCCCCAGCGAGGTGCGCACGGCCAGGTCATCGTCAACAATAAGAATCATAGGTAGCCGCGAAGGACGGAAAAGCGCGAAAGAAAATCGAGGGTATCCGGCAAAAAGAGTAGCCCGGACAGCATACCAGGCCGCTGGGTGTAAATGATTAGATTTTATTTTGATTACACCCACGACCGGGGGCAGACGCTGGGTGTAAACATTTAAAATTTATTTTGATTACACCCAGCGTCTACTCTACTCCTCCCGCAACGACACGGCGGGCTGGACGCCGGCGGCAATCCGGCTGGGCTGCAGGGCACAAATGGCGGTAAGCACGAAAATCAGCAGCGTGGCCAGGCCCATGGCCTGCAAGTAGACCTCGGTAGCCAGCCCAAGCACACCCAGCAGCGGAAACTGCACGGCCAGCAGCAGGCCCCCGAATACGCCCAACACCGTCACGACCATCATTTCGCCCAGAAACTGCCCACTGATGCCATTGCCGGTGGCGCCCAGGGCCCGGCGCAGCCCGATTTCGGCCTTGCGCTGGTTGATGTTGTACCACAGGACGCCGAACAAGCCCAGGGCCACGTTAATAATCAGAAACAAACTCACTATTCCCAGGGCCGCCAGCGGGGTCACGATGGCCTTCATCTTGTCGCGCCGGTTCTCGGCCAGGGTATTCACGTTGGCATCCCAGCCCTTGGTTATGGCTTTGATCTTGCGCACGAGCTGCTGCTCCAGCACGGCCCCGCTGCCGGGTTGCACCCGCACCAGCAGCAAGGGGTCTTCCTGATTGCCGATGCGGGTAGCGCCCTGCAGCACCCGGCGGTGGAAGATGGCGGGCTCATCGGCCGAGAAGTCGCTGCCCGAGCGGTAGGCGTCAATTACGCCCACCACCTGCCAGTCTTCAGTGCCTTTCTCGTCGGTCATAATCTTACCCACGGCCGGCTCCGAGCCGAACATGGCCTCGGCCATCTTCTGGTTGATGACCACCGGTGGGTGGGCGGCGCCGTCGTCGCGGCGGTCAAACCAGCGGCCGGCCACCACGTTGAGGCTCAGCACCTGCTGCATGTCGTCGTCGGCGTCGTAGAACTCGGTCAGCGGGGCCTGCTTGCCCTTGTAGTGATACTGGTCGGTGTTCATATTGCTGAACGAGAAGGGCGAGTTGTGGCTGGTATGGGTCACGGCCACTACCCCAGGCGTGGCTTTGAGCTGCTGCATAGCCAGGCGCAGGGTGCCCTTGCGGTCGGTGGTATCCAGGCCGGGGCTCAGGTCGAATTCCCACACGTTATCGGAGCGGAAGCCCATGGGTAGGTGGTATTTGTAGTAATTGCTCACCAGCAGCACGCTCACCACGAACAGCACGAAGAACGAGAGCAGGATTTCGGCGATGAGCAGGAAGTTGGACCGTTTCCGGTTCCAGATTAGGGTAAACAGGTGACGTATCATGAGGTGAGATAGTGAAATGGTGAGATGGTGAGTAAGGGCAGTGCGGAGAAGGGTGAAATAGAAAGCTGTTGTTCGTTGAGCAGACAGAACCGCGACTCGCTATTTCACCCGTTCACCACCTCACTTTCCTTTCAGGGCCTGCACCGGTTGCAGGCGCGACATCTTGAAGGCCGGATACACGCCCGAGAGCACGCCGAAGAACAGCGTCACGAGCAGGGCCCAGCTGAAAATGCGCCAGTTCAGCTCGAAGTGGGCATAAGCCAGAATCTGGGCGCCGTCGATGAGCTGTAGGGCCACGTAGGCCAGCAACAGCCCCAGCAAGCCACCAATAGCGGTCAGGAATACGTTTTCGACCAGAAACTGCCCGATGAGCGTGCTGCCGGTGGCCCCGAAGGCCTTGCGCACCCCGATTTCGGAGGAGCGCTCCATAATGCGGCTCACGTTGATGTTGACTAGGTTCAGGGCGGGCAGCAGCATGAAGAGCAGGGCTAGCCCCGACAAAATGGAGTACAGAATGGTCAGACCGTTGGACTCGTAGTTGGTGAGCGGGCTCATGATCTGCCGGGAGTAGGACGCCAGCAGCGGGTCGGCGTGCAGATCGAGGTACTTCATTTCCTTGGGGTCAGTCAGCGGAACCCGCTTGATTACCTGGTCGAATTCGGCCTGTACGGCGGCAAGATCCCCGGTGGACTTGGCCAGCACGATGGCCGAAAAGTCGCCGTCGAGGCTCACCCGCTGCAAGTCGCTGGGGTGGTTGGTCAGCGGCACCCACACGTCGGCATAGGAGGCTAGGCGCATGGCCGGCACGTCGTTGACCACACCCAGCACCCGGAAGTTGGTTTGGTTAATTTCGATGGTGCGGCCCACCACGCCCTGGTCGGTGCCGAAGTACTTGCGGGCCGTGCTGCGGTTGATAACGGCCACGTGAGCTGCCGACTTCACATCGGACTGGCTGTAGGGCTTGCCCTCATGAAAGGTGAAGTCGAGCACCTGCCAGAAGGCCTCGTCGGTGTATTTGAGGTCGAGGTCGAGGCGGCTGTTGCCCACGTAGCTGGGCGTGGCGTGGAAGTTAGAGTAAATAGCCACTTTCTCCGGGGTGCGCAATGGGCGCACATACTTATCGAGCAGGTAGTAGCTGGGCGGCGAGTTTTGGTTGCCACCGTTCTTGTATTTGATGTGCAGAAAGTTGGCAAACAGCATCCTATCCAGGCGCGACTCCGGGGCGTGGGCCCCCACGGTGTGGTCGAACATGGCTACCACCACCAACAGCACCATAAGCGTAAAGCTGATGCCGAACAAACTGATGAAGGTGAAAAACTTGCGGCGCAACAGCACCTTCCAGGCAATTTTTAGGTAACTAAGCAGCATACGACTGGGGCTGAAAAGATGAGTGGTGAAGCGCGGCCACCTGCCGCTGAAGCAGGGCGCGGGCTTTGCTGAGCTGCGACTTGGAAGTACCCTCCGAAATGCCCAGCAGCGCGGCTATTTCGGGGTGATTGTAGCCCTCCACGGCGTAGAGGTTGAACACGGTACGGTAGCCGGCGGGTAGCTCCTGAATCAGGCGCAGCAGGTCGGCCGTGTCGAGGTTGCTTTCGGCCAGGGCCGAGATGGTAGCTACCGAATCCTGGCACTCGTCGATGTCGATGTGCATAGGCTGCCGGCGGCGCAGCTGGCCCAGGGCCTCGTTGATCATGATGCGGCGCACCCAGCCCCGGAAGCTGCCCTCGTGGCGGTACTGCTCCAGGGCCCGAAACACCTTCACGAATCCGAGCACCAGGGCCTCTTCGGCTTCTTCCTGGTGGCGCAGATAGCGCAGGCACACGGCCAGCATACCGGGCGCCAGCCGGTCGTAGAGCACCTTTTGGGCCCGGGGATTCCCGCGGCGGCACTCAGCCACCAGGTCGGTTTCGGAAAGCGCGGATAAGGGAGAAGGCAGCATAAGGCGAAATAGTGAAGTAGTGAGATGGTGAGTTTGTGGGAGGCAGTGCACTAGTGAAGCGGAACAGCAACTCACTATTTCGCCACCTCACCAGTTCACCATTTAGCTAACCTGGCTGCCGTCGAAGAAGCGGATAACCCGCTCGGTCTTGAGAGCCTGCTGCTCGTCGTGGGTTACCATCACGATGGTCACGCCGTCGTGGCGGTTGAGGCCCAGCAGCAGGTCCATGATTTCCTCGCCCATCACCGAGTCGAGGTTGCCGGTGGGTTCGTCGGCCAGGATCAGTTCGGGGTTGCCGGCCAGGGCCCGGGCAATGGCCACGCGCTGGCGCTGCCCGCCCGAAAGCTGGCTGGGGAAGTGGTTGGTGCGGGCGCTGAGGCCTACTTTGTCGAGGGCGGCGTGGGCCCGCTGCCGGCGCTCCTTGCCGCTCACGCTGCTGCGGTAGAGCAGGGGCAGCTCCACGTTGTCGAGCACCGAAAGGTCGTTGATGAGGTGGTAGCTCTGAAACACAAACCCGATTTTCTGATTGCGCAGGTGGGCCAGCTCCTTGTCGGAGTAGGACGTAACGGGGCGGCCGGCAATTTCGACCTGGCCTCCCGAAGGCTCATCGAGCAAACCCATGATGCTCAGCAGCGTGGATTTGCCGCAACCCGACGGGCCCATAATCGACACGAATTCGCCCTTGTTGATGGTCAGGTTTACCCGGTTCAGGGCCACCGTCTCGATGGTCTTGGTCTGGTACACCTTTTCAATGTCGGTGAGCTTGAGCATGGCCGTGGCCGGAGCCGTGGCCAGGCGGACCTCGGGAGCGGCAGTCAGGTTGTGGGGCGCAGTCGTGGAGTTCATAAGCTGGAGCAGTTAGTGGTCGATGGAAGGTTCTGAAGGAAGAGTTGGCTGTCCGTGTCCGTTTTTAAGCAGTTGGGCAGCTGGTTCCATCAATAGTAGCCAAGCCCTGTGCCAAATTTGCAAGACACTTAAAACCAATGAATTATATAGCAATCAACAAAATAGCTGGTTGAAAATATTGTCCAGAAACGGACACGGTGTTCGATTATGGAAGCCGGCCCGTACGATTCCGAACTAGTGCCGCTACCGGGTCTCAGGCAGCGTATTACCCCGCCCGCCCCGACAAGCAAAAGCCGGACGACACGCCCGGCTTTTTAGGAATCAGGAAACGTTGGCCCGCGCCAGGCCCGGCAGCGGCTAGTCGCAGTGATTGGAGTTGTTGTAGGCGTCTAGGGTGGCTACCAGGGCACTGGTTTCCGAGGTTTTGAGCGTGCCGCCAAATCGGCTGCGGCTGGTGAGCCAGGGCTAGCAGGCCATTGCCTTTCACGGGCGTAGTCAGCACCTTGAGCAGGTCGTCCTTGCTGTAGGGAGTAGCCACCGTTCCGATGTTCAGGCTACTTACGGGCCAACTCCGCGCATGATTTTTCCAGTAGCCCTGGGTGTAGTTGCAGGGCAGGGACTGAGGCGACGGGAAGCGCTACCTGACGGACTGACCATCAACTTTTTATTCTACTGAAAAGCAGTATCTTCTACCTGCTTACTGTTTCACCGATCTAACCCCCATTTCCCATGCCCACCACAGCCACCAGTATCCGCGACGAAATCCGGCGCACCAACGACTCCTTCGAAGCCAGCTTCGAGCAGGGCGACGCCGCCGCCATTGCCAACCTCTTTACCACGGCGGGCGTGCTGCTGCCGGCCGGTATGGAGCCCATCGAAGGGCAGCCGGGCATTCAGGCCTTTTGGCAGGGCGCTATGGCACGGGGCGTAAAGCAGGTTAGGCTCAAAACCCGCGACATTGAGGAGTTGGAAGACACGGCCATTGAGCTCGGCACCTACACCCTCTTCGACGGCAACCACCAGGCCATGGACCAGGGCAAGTACCTGGTGGTTTGGAAAGAGCAGCAAGGCCACTGGAAGCTTCATCAGGATATCTGGAACACCAGCCTACCCGCCTCCGGTCAGCAAGCGGCATAACCAACTGTCCTTGCGAACAAGGCGCGGCAATGCATGCTCTGGAAGGCACTGAGCTATCCTAGTAAAAAGCCCTTTCCCACGCGAGTAGGAAAGGGCTTTCTGGTAAATGAACGGGGCGTACTGCGCAGAGGACGGATGGCTTCAGCTAGCGCCTCGCAATGACACGAGAATCGTAGATGTTTATTTCACTTCTGTACTACCAGGTAGCGGCTGCTGCAGGGCAAAATCATAGAGGGTGAGGGCGCGCAGGCGGTAGTGCGCCACCCAGCAAGCCCGCAGGGCCGCAATGTAGGCGCGTTTGGCCTGGTCTTTCTCGGCCAGGGCAATGTTCAGGTCGGTGAGGCTGATGCGGCCGACCTGGTAGGTGGCCCGGGCAATGCTGTAGCGCTGCTGGGCCAGCGAATCGGCCTGCGCGGAGAGTTCCATCTGCTCGTGCAGGCTGCTGAGCTGGGCCGCCTGGGTTACCACGCTTTGTTCGAAGGTGCTTTGCTCCTGAGCCACGGTTTGCTGCACCTGCTGGCGGGTCAGCTCGGCGGTTTTGACGATGGACTTCTGCCGGCCCCAGTCGAGCAGGGGCATCGAAAACGTGAGGCTCAGCTGGTTCTGGCTTTGCAGGCTGTTGTAGGTCGACCAAAAGTCCGGGGTGCTGTTCACATAGCCCAGGTTGGCCACTAGGCTGGCCTGCAAGCCGGTCGTGCCCTTGGCCAGCGCCACTTCACTTTCAGCTTGCAGCAGGCGGCGACGAAAAGCCAGGGTTTCGCGGCGGTTTTGGCGGGCCTGCTCCAATGCTCGATTGGGGTCTACCTCTAGCTTGCTGGTGGGCTCGGGCACGGTCAGCTGCAGGGCTTCGGCCGAGAGGCCGGTGTAGCTTTGCAGACTTACGGCGGCTGTCTGAGCATCGAGCAAGGCCTGACCCAGGGCTTTGCGGGAGTTGAGCAGGTTGAGCTGGAGCAGCAGCAAGTCGCTCTGGGAGAGACGACCGAGCTGGAACCGTTCCTTGCCCAGGCGCAGCATTTCGGCGTTGGCCTGGGCGTTCTGGCGGGCCACGTCGGCATTTACCTGCTGGAGCAGCACGTCAAAATACAGCTCCGTAATGCGCTGGGCAATATTCTCGCGCTCCTCCACGTATTGGCGGCCGGCTTCCTGGTAGCGCAGAGGCTCAATTTTTCGGGCCCAGCGCAGGTTGTTGTAGCCCCCAATCGGCTGGGTAAGGCCAATGCCGAAGGGCTGGTTGCGGTAAGTCTTATCCTGGCGGTTGAAGTCGTCGACGCGCTGCACCGAGGAGCTAAGGTAGATCTGTCCGCCCGTCGGCCCAATGTTCTGGGTCATGGTCACGCCCAGGTTAGCATTGTGGGTGCGAATGGCCCGAAAGCCAGTGGTGCCATCGGGCTGAACCACGGGCGAAATCTCGCGTCGGTAGCCGGGCACTGTACCTTGCAGGGCCAGCTGAGGCCGGTAGTTCGAGAGGTAGGTGCGGTACTGCCAGTAGCTGGTTTCGCGGTTGGTAGCGGCCTGCTTGGCCACCGACGACTGCGCCAGGGCCTGTTCAATCACCTGGGGCAAGCTCAGAGGCGTGGTGGTTTGGGCCAGGGCGGGCAGCGTCAGCAGCAGGCCACTCAGGGCACTCAATACTTTCAAGCGGAGGGTAGCAGTTGGTTTCATCACGCGGCTGCTTAGTCTTTGATAATCAGGGAAGGCGTGTCTTCGTACTGCTTCAGCTCGCTGAGCACGATTTCGTCGCCGGGCTGCAGGCCGCTGAGTACCTGCACGTAGTCGAAGTTGCTGTCGCCGAAGCGCACGGTACGCTGCTCGGCCTTGCCATTGCGCAGCACGAAGACCGACTGCTCTTTGCCGCCCTGGTAGAAAGGGCCGTTTTTCACCCGCACCACGTTGTGCTGGGCTTTGGTCACCACAAACACGTCGGCCCGCAGGTTGGAGCGCAGGGCCGGGTGATGGTCGTCGGTGAGGGTAGCGTAAAACGTGACCACGCCCTTGTCTACCGCCGGGCTAATGGTGCTGATAGTGCCGCGCAAGTCGGTGCCGTTGGCGCGGACCACCACTGCGTCGCCCAGGTGCAGGGCGTCGGCGTAGGCGTCGGAAATGGTGGCCCGTACCCGGAAGCGGCTCAAATCGGCCACCCGGGCCAGCGCGTCGCCCTGGTTGACGGTGCTGCCGATGTCCTCGTTTACCCAGGTCAGTACGCCGGGCTGCTGACTGCTGATGTTAGCCTGGGCCAGCTTACCGGCCAGCTCCGTGATGCTGCGGTCCTGGATCTGCATGGTGAAGCCCAGTTCGCGCTGGTCGGCGGCATTGGCGGCACGCTGGTTGCGGATTTGCTCCCCAAGGCGCTGCAGTTCCAGTTGGGCCACTTTCAGATTCAGCTCGGCCTGCCGGACGCTCTCGGCCGTGCCGCCCCCGATTTTGAGCAGGTACTGCTCGTCGCGCAGCGTCGACTGCAGGCTGCGCACTTTCACCTGCTGCACTTTTTCCTGGGATTCCAGGTCGTTCAGGGCTTTTTCCAGGGTGAGCTGGAGCTGGCCGTTCTTGTTGCGGTTCTGCTGCTGCTCGTCCTGTAGCTTGGCCAGGGCCGTAGTGGTCAGGTCCTTGTCGAGCTCCAGAATGGTTTGGCCGGGTTGCACTTTCTCGCCTACCTGCAGGGCCACGCGCCGGACAGTGCTCTGGATGGGGCTGGTAATGACGGCTTCCCGGCTCGGAATAATAACGCCGGCGGCGGTCAGGGAGGCTTCTACATCCCCCGTTTCAACTTTGGTTGTTAAAATCTGGTTTCGGTTGATGCTGGGTTGCAGCACCGAGCGAAAGGCCAGCAGGCCGGCCATAACCAACAGTAGGGCGGCGGTACCTATCAGCCACTGCCGACGGCGGCGGCGGGTATGCGTGGCGGGAGAAATTGCTCTGTCCATTTTCGTGCAGGAAGGGGGTAGTTTCCTGTAGGTAGAGCCAAGCCCCGTGCCATTTACACATCTATTTGATTTACAAATAATTAATCAACAACCTCCATTTTACCGTTGGTAAAACTTTGTCCGGAAATGGACAGCCTGTTCGAAAGTGGAAAGCGTCTTTGTTCATTTTCCAATGCCGGCCTGGTCTGCATCAAAGCCGGCAAAAAAGAAGCCGCCCACCGTGCAAGCACAGCGGGCGGCAAAAAGTACTACTCAATGGGGAATGGGCTTGCGAAGACCCAACCCACCAACGGACTGGTTAGCGGCGGCGGAGTCGGCGCAGGGCCAGGGCTACACCGCCGGCCAGCAGCAGGCTGGCCCCGCCATCGATGGGGGCCGTGGTAGCCCCGGGAGAGGGACCGCCCACACCGGGGCCTTGCGCCAGGGCGGGCACTTGGCTCAGGCCCAGGAATAATAGCCCACTCAGGGCCAAACGGCGAAATAAAGAGGTAGTCATTGAAAAAAGGAAAGAGTATGAGAGTAGTTGGTTTCTTATTGCACAAAAAGCTTTTGAGTGAGCACGCCGTTTAGGCTGCGCACCTGCACCGAGTAAATACCCGGTGCTAGACCCGAGAGTGCTACGGTGCCGCGCACTTCTTTGCCGGTCACGGCCAGTGGCTGCTGGCGCACGATCTGGCCCACGACATTGAGCAGCACCAGCTCGGCGCTACTGCCGGGCACACCGCTGGCTACCACCGTCACGGCCGCCGAGTTGCTGGCTGGGTTAGGATAAAGCTGCAGCTCGCCTTTCCAGCTCGTTGCCTTCTGGCTGCCGAGTACCGCGCCTTGGTGCAGGTGCAGCACGAAGCGGGTCGTGCTCAGGCCCTGGCTTAGGTTGACGGCGTAGCTGCCCTGGCGCAGGTCGTGCCACGTATTGCTGAGCTTATCTTCCAGCCACACCGGCTCACCGGTGGGCAGGTTTAGCAGCTGCGCGGCCGAGAAGACATAGCTACCCGCCTCCGGCGCATTGACGCCCAACTGCAAGCTGCGCGCACCGGTGCCGGCGGGCAAGCCCTGAATGGCCACCGCCTGCGTGCCCACGACCTGATACAGGCTCGGCTGCGTGCCGCCGTTGAGCTGCACCTTCACCGCATCGAAAGCCCCGTCAAAGCCCGCCGTGGCTCCGGCCTGCTCATAGACATAGAATTCATCCTGGCTGGCGGCCGACGTCGTGCTGCCGGCCCGCTGCAGCAGCAGCTGCACCAGCGGGCGGGTTTCCGGGCGGGCCGGGCGGGCATAGCCCGGGTTGGTGTAGCTCGTGTCCCGGGCCGCATTGGTGAAGGTCGCACTGCCAACCGCGCCCACGCTGTTGACGCGCACGAAGAAGGCCTGGCCCTGGGCCAGCACACTGCGGCCGATGCCGTTGACGTAGGCCGTGTAGCCGCCCGCGTACGGCCCCGTGGCCCGGTACACATACGCGGCCGCCTCCAGGTTGCTCGTGCTCACCCGGCTCCAGTCCACCGGGCTCGGGTAAGGATTGCCCAGCAGCTGCCAGCCCGCCTCGGCTCCGCTGCCGCGACTCAGCCCCTGGACCGATACGGTGCCCGTGGTCAGCGTCGGGCCGGTGAGCGCGAGCGTGGTGCCGGCCTGCTGCTGGATCGTCAGGCCCTGGCCCGGGGGCAACAGCGCCGAAGCCGCCGCGGGCGACATCCAGCCCGTGCCAAAGTCGGTGCTGACCCGGCTCTGCGCGTAGGCAAACACGGTGGGGAAGGGCGTGACCAGGCTGGGCTCAGCGGCTAAGTTGTAGGCCGCGTTCACCACCAGCGGCACGGCCCCGCTGCCGCTGACCGTCAGGTCCGCCACGCGGGCCCCGCTCAAGGCCGGGCTGAAGTGGCGGTAGCCGGCCCCGGCGTAGTCGGTGGCCTCGATGTAGCGCTGCACTGTGGCCGGGCCCGTGACCACGCCGCCGCGGTTGACGACCAGAGCGGTGCCCGTGCTGGAGGAGGCCAGCACCAAGGACTGGCCCGTGGTGGTCAGGTTGCCCTGCAGCGTGAGCTGGCGCTGCACCGTTACCGGGCCGGCCAGCGTGGCCCCGGCCGGGCCCACGCGCAGGGTCGTCAGCGTGGTGGGGGCCGTGCCGCCCAGCACCTGGGCCGTGGCACCGGTGAAGGCCAGCGTGCCCGAGCCCGTGGCCGAGAAGCTGCCGTTATTGATCAGGTTACCCGTCAGGCTGAGCGTGCCCCCGTCGGCCAGCGTGAGCTGGGCGCCGCTGGCGACGGTGACCGTGTGGGCCGTAGGCGCAGTAGTGCTGATGTTCGGGTAGCGCGACAGGCCGGCCGGGATGGTCACGTCGTCCGTGGCCGTGGGCGCCACCCCGCCCGACCAGTTTCCGGCATCGGTCCACGAAGTTGATGCGGCCCCCGTCCAGGTGATGCCCGGTACGGTTATCGTGGCCTTGTAAGTAAAATTATCTGAGGTCAGCACGTAAATATCATTGCCGTGCGTGACCAATGCCGGATACGCGGCCGCCGTTGGCAACGAGGGCCCGGTGCTCCAGCTGTCAGTAGTCGGGTTGTAGATATATACGCTCCCAGTAGGATCGGAAGATCTGTCACCTCCCCCAATCACATACAGGTTGCCATCGGGGCCGAGGATGGCCGAGGCTTCTAGTCTACCTGTTGGCAGCGGAGCGGCCGTCGTCCACGTCTTCGTGGCCGTGTTATACACGGCATGCCTGGTTCTGGCAAGGAGGAAAAAGTATCGCTTCGTCGTTGCTACGCCACCGCCGAAAGCATGTAGCAGGCCATTGGCATCGAACACATAACTAGTAGAAAGCGCGTCACGGTCGCGCGGGTCGCCAAGTCGGGGAGGCAAAGGCACATCATCATAGCGCCAGGTATTGGTACCCAAATCCAGAACGTCAAAGGTTCCTAATTCGGGAGTATTGACATATAGTTTTCCGTCCGGAGTAAGCCACTCACGTAGATAAGGATGTGCTTCTTTATAAGGGGGCAAGGAACGTAAGGAGCTCGTAGCCCAGGCGTTGGTTGCCGGGTTATACACCAGCGACGTACTGGGCTCCGGCCTTATAATGTCTAATACTGCCCCTCCAACGCTGTGAATGAGGCCATCCTTGGCAAAGCCTCCGAGATCCGCCAACCGAAAGGGCATCTCAGCGCCCAGGCTCCAGGTGTTGGTGGCAATATCATACACCTGCATCCGCTTGGTTATGCCAACGGTTGGTGTGAAGCCCCCGAAGACATAGATTTTGCCATTGAGCTGCACTACGCCCCCATAATACTGCTGCGTGGGCATTTTAGCTACTTCAGTCCAGGCGCTGAGCGCCGAGGTGCGGGCAGCCGTGACTGGGCCCGAACCGATGGTGTTGGCCGGCAGCGTGACGCGCTGCTGAGCTTGAGCCGGCGCACGCAGGCTGCCGGCTACCACGGCCAGGGCCGCAGCGGGTAAGAATAGACGCATGAAATGAAGAGTAAAAAGTGTTGAAATAGGCAAAACGCGGGATGCGCGGTACAGAAGTAGGTAAGGGTAACGGAGGCCGTAAAGATAGAGAAAGTAACAAATGTTTCTCTACAAAGTCCTATTAAGAATGAATTATATATTTTAATCCACCTTTGCGGACGGCCCGCTGCCCTGGTACGCGAAACAGCCCTATGATTGTTGCGGCCGTAGTATAGTTGCACCCGCTTGCTCACTTGCCACATTAACCTTGCTTGCAATGCCCAATTCTCCGGAAAACACGCCCCTCTCCAGCCTCTACTCTTCTTCGCTCAGCCTCGTCACTGACCTCTACCAGCTCACGATGAGCTACGGCTACTGGAAACAGGGTCTGCAAGACCGGGAAGCCGTATTTCACCTCTATTTCCGCCGTCCGCCCTTCGGTGGCGGCTACGCCGTGTGCGCCGGCCTGGCCTACGCCACCGACTGGCTCCAGAACCTGCGCTTTTCGGCCGAAGACCTTACCTACCTAGCCAGCCTGCGCGGCTCCAAAGGCGCGGCCCTATTCCCGCCGGAGTTTCTGGATTACCTGCGCGACCTACGCTTTACCTGCGACGTGGATGCCATTGCCGAGGGCACCGTGGTATTCGCCAACGAGCCCCTGATGCGCATCAAGGGCCCACTGCTGCAAGTCCAATTGCTGGAAACGGCCCTGCTCACCCTCGTCAACTTCCAGACCCTGATTGCCACCAAGGCGGCCCGCATTCGGGAAGTGGCCGGCGACGACCAGGTGCTGGAGTTCGGCCTGCGCCGGGCCCAGGGCTTCGACGGCGGCCTCGGGGCCAGCCGGGCGGCCTACCTGGGCGGCGTCGATGGCACATCCAACGTGCTGGCCGGGCGGCGCTTCGGGATTCCGGTGCGCGGCACCCACGCCCACAGCTGGGTCATGTCGTTTGAGGAAGAAGAACAGGCCTTTGAAGTTTACGCCGAGGCTTTTCCCGATGACTCCGTGTTCTTGGTCGATACCTACGACACGCTGGAAGGTGTGCGGCGGGCCATCAGCGTGGCGCGACGCCTGCGCGCCAAGGGCCACGAGCTGGGCGGTATCCGCCTCGACTCCGGTGACCTGGCCTACCTCAGCCGCGAAGCCCGGGCCTTGCTCAACGAGGCCGGCTTCCCCAAAACGCGCATTGTAGCCAGCAACGACCTCGACGAAAACCTCATTGTCAGCCTCAAGCAGCAGGGCGCCCAGATTGACACCTGGGGCATCGGCACTAAGCTCGTAACGGCCTACGACCAGCCGGCCCTAGGCGGGGTATACAAGCTGGCCGCCCTGCGCAAAGCCGACGATTCGGGCTGGGAATACACAGTCAAAATTTCGGAGCAGCTGGCCAAAACCAGCATTCCGGGCATTTTGCAGGTGCGGCGCTACGAAACCGAGAAGGGTCAGCCTCGGGCCGACATGCTCTACAACACGGCCGAGCCCCTGCCCGCCGACCTGACCATCGTGGACCCTGTGGACCCAACGCGCCGCCGGCCCATTCGCAGCACCCAGTTTCGGGAGCTGCTGGAGCCTGTGTTCCGCCAGGGCCAGTTGGTGGCCGAGCTGCCCACCCTACAGCAAAGCCGCGAAAAAGCTCAGCGCGAAGTTGCCAGCCTGGACCCCAGCATCCGCCGCTTCCTCAACCCGCACGTGTACCCCGTGGGTTTGGAAGAAAGCCTGAATACCTTCCGGACCAACCTGATTCTGGAAAAACGGCCGCAACGCCCGGCGTAAACCTAAAAACAAGAGTTGGTAGCAGCTTTACACAAAGAGAGGAAATGGCTTTTAGCCATTTCCTCTCTTTGTGTAAAATCCTGAATACAGCACGAACAGCCAGAGCGGCAAGCGCCATTGCCCAGCCGATGCCGCGGTTACTGCAGCGCGAGCTGATGGGTGAGCACGCCGTTTAGGCTGCGCACCTGCACCGAGTAAATACCCGGTGCCAGACCCGAGAGTGCTACGGTGCCGCGCACTTCTTTGCCGGTCACGGCCAGTGGCTGCTGGCGCACGATCTGGCCCACGACATTGAGCAGTACCAGCTCGGCGCTACTGCCGGGCACACCGCTGGCTACCACCGTCACGGCCGCCGAGTTGCTGGCCGGGTTAGGATAAAGCTGCAGCTCACCTTTCCAGCTCGTTGCCTTCTGGCTGCCGAGTACCGCGCCTTGGTGCAGGTGCAGCACGAAGCGGGTCGTGCTCAGGCCCTGGCTTAGGTTGACGGCGTAGCTGCCCTGGCGCAGGTCGTGCCACGTATTGCTGAGCTTATCTTCCAGCCACACCGGCTCACCGGCGGGCAGGTTTAGCAGCTGCGCGGCCGAGAAGACATAGCTACCCGCCTCCGGCGCATTGACGCCCAGCTGCAAGCTGCGCGCACCGGTGCCGGCGGGCAAGCCCTGAATGGCCACCGCCTGCGTGCCCACGACCTGATACAGGCTCGGCTGCGTGCCGCCGTTGAGCTGCACCTTCACCGCATCGAAAGCCCCGTCAAAGCCCGCCGTGGCTCCGGCCTGCTCATAGACATAGAATTCATCCTGGCTGGCGGCCGACGTCGTGCTGCCGGCCCGCTGCAGCAGCAGCTGCACCAGCGGGCGGGTTTCCGGGCGGGCCGGGCGGGCATAGCCCGGGTTGGTGTAGCTCGTGTCCCGGGCCGCATTGGTGAAGGTCGCACTGCCAACCGCGCCCACGCTGTTGACGCGCACGAAGAAGGCCTGGCCCTGGGCCAGCACACTGCGGCCGATGCCGTTGACGTAGGCCGTGTAGCCGCCCGCGTACGGCCCCGTGGCCCGGTACACATACGCGGCCGCCTCCAGGTTGCTCGTGCTCACCCGGCTCCAGTCCACCGGGCTCGGGTAAGGATTGCCCAGCAGCTGCCAGCCCGCCTCGGCTCCGCTGCCGCGACTCAGCCCCTGGACCGATACGGTGCCCGTGGTCAGCGTCGGGCCGGTGAGCGCGAGCGTGGTGCCGGCCTGCTGCTGGATCGTCAGGCCCTGGCCCGGGGGCAACAGCGCCGAAGCCGCCGCGGGCGACATCCAGCCCGTGCCAAAGTCGGTGCTGACCCGGCTCTGCGCGTAGGCAAACACGGTGGGGAAGGGCGTGACCAGGCTGGGCTCAGCGGCTAAGTTGTAGGCCGCGTTCACCACCAGCGGCACGGCCCCGCTGCCGCTGACCGTCAGGTCCGCCACGCGGGCCCCGCTCAAGGCCGGGCTGAAGTGGCGGTAGCCGGCCCCGGCGTAGTCGGTGGCCTCGATGTAGCGCTGCACTGTGGCCGGGCCCGTGACCACGCCGCCGCGGTTGACGACCAGAGCGGTGCCCGTGCTGGAGGAGGCCAGCACCAAGGACTGGCCCGTGGTGGTCAGGTTGCCCTGCAGCGTGAGCTGGCGCTGCACCGTTACCGGGCCGGCCAGCGTGGCCCCGGCCGGGCCCACGCGCAGGGTCGTCAGCGTGGTGGGGGCCGTGCCGCCCAGCACCTGGGCCGTGGCACCGGTGAAGGCCAGCGTGCCCGAGCCCGTGGACGAGAAGCTGCCGTTGTTGACCAGGTTGCCCGTCAGGCTCAGCGTACCCCCATCCGCAACACTGAGCTGGGCCCCGCTGGCCACGGTGAGCGTGTGGGCTGTGGGCGTAGCAGAGGTGATGCTCGGGTAGCGCGCCAGGCCCGCGGGAATCGTCACGTCGTCCGTGGCCGTGGGCACCGTGCCCGACGACCAGTTGCCCGCCTCCGTCCACGAACTCGATACAGCCCCCGTCCACGTAATGCCCGACACGGTAATTGTAGCTCGGTACGTACCGTTTGGGTTGACAACGTAAATATCATTGCCTTGGGTGAGTACATAAGTATTACCCGTAGCAATAGGGAGCGAAGGCCCCACTGCCCACGTATTGGTGGTGGGGTTGTATATCTGCACATCAGGCGCATAATCAGCTGAGGTTATGCCTCCCCCAATGACATACAGATTACCATCTGAGCCCAGCACAGCCGAGGCTTGCAGCTTGGGTAGTGGCATGGGAGCTGCTGCCGTCCATAGGCCCGTGGCCGGGTTGTACACGGAGTGGGCTGCGACAGCCTGCTGATAGAACCCGGTAGGACCATTGCTTCCTCGCCCGCCCCCAAAGGCATGGACCAGTCCGTTGGCATCCAGCACAAGGGCATGCCCATACCGGTCTTGAAACTGACCGGTAGTTGACGGAGGCCCTATCGTAGCACCCCACGAGTTAGTGACCGGGTTATAAATATCGGTACCATACTGCGTATCCTGTATGTAGATTTTACCATCCGGAGCGACCCATCCCTTCAGTCCCTGATTGCTTTGCTGGCCGCTACCTGCCCATGGATAGTTTCGTAGCGTACTGGCCGCCCACGTGTCGGTGGTTGGGGTATAGGTCAGAGAACTGCTCGAGGGAACAACGGTATCCAATATGACGCCGCCAATGCTGTAGATAACACCATCCTTGGCAACGCTTCCGGGCGCGCCCAGCCGCTTGGGCATTGGCGCGCCACTGCTCCAGGTGTTGGTGGCAATGTCATAGATCTGCACCCTCGTGGACCAATTCCCACTTGCATATCCCCCGGTCAAGTAAATCTTGCCATCAAGAATAGCATGACCTCCCGCAAACTGGGATACAGGCATTTTAGCCAGGGTTGTCCAGGCGCTGAGCGCCGAGGTACGGGCGGCCGTAACCGGGCCCGAACCGATGGTGTTGACTGGCAGCGCAGCGCGCTGCTGCGCTTGAGCCGGCGCACGCAGGCTGCCGGCTACTACGGCCAAAGCCGCAGCGGGTAAAAATAGACGCATGAAACCAGGAGTAAAGAGTGTTGGAATAGGCAAAGCGCGGTGGGCACCGCAATAGGATGAAAAGAAATGGAGACAACGGAAATTAAAAGTCCAATTTATCCTTAAAATTGGCAAAGCCTTATATTGGTCTGGCGAAGCCGGTAATCCCGACTCCGCCCAGTTATTGTCAAATAAACAGACGGGTTAGCCCGAGACAGTTGCCGCTCTGCTGCAAGTACGGCTTGAGCATAGCCTAATGGCCACTTGGCTTACGCTCGACGAACAAAATTGGCTGCACTAGCTACTAAACTTCTTCCACAGCCGCGGCAGCAGCTTGGGCAGCTGTTCTTCCCGCCAGTCCTCACCCTTGGTTTCAGCGCCCAGGTCGTAGTCTAGGCCGCGGCTGACTGCTACATCCCGCGGGAAAGTTTCGTCTTCTTCGCGCTGTCCGGTGCGCCGCCCGAAGGCTTCGGTGGCCACGTAGAGCAGGTTTTCGAAATCCTGATACGGCTCCTTGGCTACCTGGGCCAAACTATCCGCATCCCGCAGGGCGTTCTGAAATACCGTTTGCCCCTGCCCTACCAGCCAGGCGCGGAAGTACAGGTAGGAGGCGTCCGACACGTAGCCGTCCATAATCTTGAGGGCGGCCATTATGTTGAAGTCGTCGGCTTCCCGCAGATTTTCGCGCAGGCGGCACTCAAACTCAATTATCTGGGCTGGCTCTAAAGCGGCCAGCTGCTCCGACAAAAAATCAGCCTGGGCAGTTTGGTCGCCAGCGGCGGCAGTTTTAGAGGCATCTATCAACTGCCAGAATTCGGGGATAGTCATATTGGTAGAAAGATGGTGCAGCCAGGTTAAAGCAGGAAACACGGCTGTGAAATACGGCAAAAGTCTTCACTCGGGCGGGCCGTGCAACCTTTTGGTCCGGGGTCTAGTCAGGCCCCTACCCGCCCGGTACCGGCGCCCGGGCCGCGGTGGGCAGCCGTATTTCTTCCACTCTCAGTCCTATTGCTATGAAACGCACTTCTCTACTCCTCCTGCTCGGCTTGACCGTGAGCCTCAGCGCCTGCGAAAAAGACGAGGAACTCCCCGAAAACGTCCGGTTGCTCACGGCCAAAAACTGGCGTATGAGTGCCAACGTCACCACGTTCGTGTACGCTACCGGCAACGCCCGCCGCGACGTGGACAACTACAGTGCCTCCCCCGCCTGCGACCTGGACGACTTCTGGAAGTTTGCCCCCGACCAAACGATGGTTATCGACGAAGGCCTCAGCAAGTGCCAGGACGACGCTCCCCAGGTGAATCCGGCCCGCTGGAACCTCGACGCGGCCCACCAGACCATGTCCGTTATTGCCGGCTCCGTGCGCACCTACGAGCTGCTGGAGCTAACGGCCTCTACCCTTAAATTCAAGCAGGACAACGGCCTGTCCCCCATCGACGGCGTGCCCTACTACACCACCTACACGTTCACGTCCTTTTAGGGGCCACCGCACCGGCCGCAGCTCCGTACACGTAGGCTACTTATCACCAGCCATTGTCCGGCCCTCAACCTGTGCGTTATGTCAACTCTGCAATTCAAAACCAGCATCAACTGCGCCAACTGCGTGCGCGCCGTCACGCCCTTCCTCGATGCCGAAGCCAGCGTCGAAAAGTGGCAGGTCGATACCACCAGCCCCGACAAAATCCTGACCGTGGAGGGCGAGAACCCCATTCCTGAGCTGATTATGAAGTCCGTCGCCCAGGCTGGGTTTGATATCGAGCCCGCTTAACTGTAGGATAATTGAAAAATCGAAACGCCCCTCTGGAAAACCAAAGGGGCGTTTCACTTATGCATTGTACTCGAAATTATCATGTTGCATTTGCATAGTGACAAAGTCGTCCCAAGTGCTGTACAACTTATAGTAGGGCCATACCCCACTGGCTTCACTATATCCAGTCCAAGTGAGGTGCACTGCTATATAGCTGGGCTCTGTGGTTTGGAGTTGAAACAGCACGTCGTCATTAGCTTCACTTTTGCCGACAGCCGTTGCTTTTATATCAAACAACGGATGAGCTGGACCCAACTCCCGCTGCAATTCAGCTTCTAAAGGCAGTCTGTCGGCTTCATTTAGTACCCACCAAGGCTCAAGCCAAATAAACGGATGTACCGGCATCCAAGGCTACTCGTAGCTTAGCTCACCGGCACTTACTACCAGCCGAACACCGGGCTCAGCGGTGATGCGGCCGGCTACCTGGGCCTGGTAGCCGTTGCCGCGTAGGGTTTCGGCTACGGCTTCGGCCTGGGCTTCGTCGGTAACGAGCAGCATTCCGTTGCCCATGTTCCAGTACAGGTAAGCTTCAATGGGCGTAATGCCGGCCAGCTCAGCCAGCTGCTGCATGGCGGGCAAAGGCTCAAAAAGATTGGTCAGCTCGGCACCCACGCCGTTTTTGAGCACCCGCTTGAAGTTGTCGGCAATGCCGCCGCCGGTGATGTGCGCCGCTGCGTGCAGGGGCAAACCCGCATCCAGCACTGCGCTCACGCCGGGCGAGAAAATAAGGGAAGGTGCCAGCATTACCTCGCCCCAGGTCTGGCCCATTTCGGCGGCGTCAGACCCCGTGTAAGGGGCTTCGTGCCACTTTTCTCCGAAGGCTTTGGTGAGGGCGCGGCGCGCCAGAGAGTAGCCATTCGAGCGGAACGAGGGTGAGCGAAGCGCCACCACGGCCTGCCCGGCGCGCACGTTGGCCCCACTCAAAGGCCGCTCCAGACTGGGGTGCAGCACGCCCACAGCCGTTGAGCACCAGTTGAAGTTCATTTTGGCTCCGGGGTAGCCGCCGATGCGGTTGCCGAGCTCGGCAATTTCCCCGCCCGTCACGGCAATCTGGCTGAACTGGGCCGCGTCGTGCAGGCCGCGCATGAGCTCATCGACCACCGCGTAGTCGAGCGTGTTCACGTCGATGATGTTCGAGAGGTTGGTTGGGATAAAGCCGGCTACTACCAAGTCGTCAGCTACCATGGCAATTAGGTCGTAACCCAGCGTATCGTAGCGGTCCAGGCGCTCGGCCACTTCAATCTTGGTCCCGATACCGTCGGAGCCGATACCCAGCCGCTCACTGCCAAAGCGAATTTCGTTGGAGAAGCCTCCGGCCAAATCCTGCGCCGGCTCACCGGGCTTACCGGCGCGGGTCGAGAAGGTTTTCTGCGCCCAGTGGTACGCATTTTTGGAAGCGGCATTGCCTTCTTCGATGGAGTAGCCGGCGGTTTCTTTAATCGTGTTGTTCATGATAGTTACTTTACTTCCCTGAGCTGTTGGCGTCGAAGAGACAAAGAGAGCAAGCTTAAAAGAGCGGTTTAGATTTCAACATGTACTGGCAGTCCCTTCACTGATTTTGCCGGCAAGTAGTAACGCTCACCCGCGGCATTCCCTAAGTCAACCCAAAAGCCCTCCGCCGTATATTCTCGGATATAGACTTTCGTACTTGGAAACACCATACGGGCGGGGCGTTTACCGACAGTATCAGCTACCTGATAATAAACGGGCGTGAAGCGCTTCATCACGATATAGCGAAGATTAGCGAAGCCACGCAAAGCTTCCTCTATCTTGGGTGTTTTCACTTCCGCCTGCTTGTTCGACAAAGGCTCCTGCTGAGCCTGAGCAACTACCCCGTAGCTCAACATTCCAGGTAGCAACAGGAGCTTCGTCGATTTCATAGGCACCAAGGTCATTAACTAAACCCTTTTCTCAATTCGAAACCGTGCCCAGTTAATGCTCAGTTGGAGCCGGGGCTTTGGCGCTAACCGAGGCTACGGGCTCAGCAGACGAGTTTTTCTTGTCGCCGCGGTGGCTCTGGCGCTCCTCCTGGATGTGGCGCAGGTATTTGGTCACGTCGCCGGTGGGGTACTGGCCGGTAAAGCAGGCAAAGCAGTTACCACCGTTACCCCGCTCTTCGGAAAACAGCTCCTTCAAATCATCGATGGACTGGTAGATAACCTTGTCGGCCTCGATGTAGCGGCAGATTTCCTCCTCGGTGTAATTGGCCGCAATCAACTCGGTGCTCATGGCCATGTCGATGCCGTAGATGCAGGGCGACACGATGGGCGGGGCGCTACTGATAAAGTAGACCTCCTTGGCCCCGGCCTCCCGCAGAATCCGCACGATGCGGCGCGAAGTAGTGCCGCGCACGATGCTGTCATCGACGACGGCAATCTTCTTGCCTTCTACAAACTCCCGAATCGGGTTGAGCTTCTTCTTGACAATGTCCTCGCGCCCGGCCTGGCTGCTCACGATAAAGGAGCGGCCCATGTGGTTGTTCTTTACCAACGCCCGCCGGTAGGGCACGCCGATGGCCTCAGCCAACCCCGAAGCGGCGAAGTAGCCCGACGAGGGCACGTCAATCACCATATCCGGCTGAATGCCCGACTCAATGACCTTACGGGCCAGAATCTTGCCCAGACGCACCCGCTCCCGGGCTACCAGGCGGCCGTGAATGGTGGAGTCTTCGCGGGCGAAGTAGATGTGCTCGAACACGCAGAACGCCTTGGGCAGGCTGTACGGGTTCTTGTAATGCACCTTGTAGTTCTTGTCGATAAACACCGCCTGGCCCGGACCCACGTTCTTGATGAACTCAAAGCCCAGGTAGTCGAAGCAGGTGCTTTCGGAGGCAAAGGCGTAGATAGGCCCGTTCTCCGTTTCGCGCCGACCCAGCACCAGGGGCCGGATGCCCAGCGGGTCGTTGAAGGCCAGCAGGCCGTGGCCGGCAATAATGGTAATAGTGGCGTAAGCACCCTTCACCAGCTCCTGGGTCGTTTCGACGGCGTCGAAAATGTCGATAACCGAAAGGTTGTCGAGGTTTTTCAGGCGCAGCTCCGAGGCGAAGGTGTACATGATGAGCTCCAGGTCGTTGCTGGTCTTGGGCAGCACGTGGTACTTCTCGTGCAGGCGCTTGGCGGCCGAGCGGAAGTTGATGACGTTGCCGTTGTGCACCATGGCCAGGCCGAAGGGGTAGCTCGTGGTAAACGGCTGGGCCAGCTCGGCGTCGTTGGAGCCCTGGGTGGTGTAGCGGGCGTGGCCGATACCGATGTTGCCCTTGAGCTTTTTGAGCTGCTTGGGCTTGAAGACGTCGGCAATCAGGCCGTTGCCCTTACAGAGGTGAAAATTATCATCGAAGGTGGCTATACCGGCCGCGTCCTGGCCGCGGTGCTGAAGCGCCGTCAAGCCAAAAACGATGTCGTGGGCAACGTCATCGGGGCCGTAAAAACCTACAATTCCGCACATGGCAGTCTTAAAAAGTCAGTTGCTGGCCAAAGGGAGCCAGGGTTCCGGGGTGGTGGGTGGTACTAGTTAACGAGAAGCCTTACCCCCCAGCCCTTCTCCCGCGGGAGAAGCTGAGCCGGACGACAATGGCACCAGAGGTTCGGGGGTAGATGCCGAAACCGCCGCGGAGGCCGCACCGGTTTCGATAGTAGCGTTTGGTAACTCGCCGCGGATGAGGCGGGCCAGGGTGTCGGCGTACAAAAAGTGCTCCACGGCCAAGCCGCGACGCTCCACTTCAGCCAGGGTATCGGCCCCGCGCAAATCTACGGGGTGCTGGGCCAGAATGGGGCCGGTATCCAGGCCCTCATCAACCAAATGCACCGTGATTTTGGTTTCAACCAGTTGATTTTCAAACGCCCATTCGTAGGCGTGCAGGCCCTGGTGCGCGTGCGTATCGGCGGGGTGAATGTTGAGAATGCGGCCGGCAAAGGCCCGGATGAAAGTCGGCGACAAAATCCGCATGTAGCCGGCCAGCACGATGTAGTCGGGCTGAAACTGCTGCAGCACCTGCACCACTTCGGCGTCAAACTCCTGGCGCTTGCGGCCCTGGCTCGTGAGGCTGGCCGTCGGGCAGCCCAGGGTAGCGGCCGTTTCCAGGCCGGGCGCGTCGGGCTTGTTGCTGAATACCACGGCTACCTCGGCCAGGTTCTGCAGCACGCCGTGTTGCACCGCGTTTACCAGAGCTACCATGTTGGAGCCCCGGCCCGACAGCAGAATGGCCAGGCGTGCTTTTTGGGTGCTATGGTTACCAGTTGGCTGCAAGGGTCGGTTCCGGCCGCTGGCCGATATCGGTACGGATGTAGACATCCTGAAACTTTACTTTTTCGGCTTCGCGGTACACGTGAGCTACGGCGTCTTCCAGCTCCTCACCGTGGCCTACCAGCACCATTACCCGGCCGCCGGTGGTTACCAGCTCGCCATCCTGCTGCTTGGTCGCGCCGTGGAAAGCCAGGATGCTGGGGTGTAGCTGGTCGAGGCCGGTGATGGGGAAGCCGGTGGGGAACTGGGCGGCCGGGTACCCACCCGAGGCCAGCACCACGCCCACGTAGCTGCCGCGCCGCTGCCGCACCACGGTTTGCTGGAGCTTGCCATCCAGCGTAGCTTCGATGAGTTCCAGCAACGAGCTTTCCAAGGCGGGCAAGAGCACTTCGGCTTCCGGGTCACCAAGGCGGACGTTGTATTCGAGCAGCTTGGGGCCTTGGTCGGTGAGCATGATACCGAAGTATAGGAAGCCTTTGAAGTTGAACTGCTCGTTTTGCAGGCCCCGCAGGGTGGGGTCAACGATGCTGGTGCGGATGGCGGCCAGCACGTTGTCGTCGCAGAACGGGACGGGGCAGTAGGCGCCCATGCCGCCGGTGTTGGGGCCCTGGTCGCCGGCCAGCAGCTGCTTGTGGTCCTGGGATGGGGCCAGCAGCCGCACCCGGTTGCCGTCCGTGACGCCGATAATGCTGATTTCGGGGCCGATGAGCTTTTCTTCGAGTAGGAAGCTAAACCAACCGGTGTGCTGCAGCTGCAAATCATCCAGGGCGGCCTGGGCTTCTTCGATGGAGGAGCACACGTACACGCCCTTGCCGGCGGCCAGCCCGTCGTACTTCACCACTACCTGCCCGTTCAGCTCAGTGGCCTTGGCCCGGGCCTCGGTCAGCTTATCACTGCGGTACTGCCACGACATGGCCGTAGCCACACCGTGCCGCCGCATGAAGTCTTTGCTCCACACCTTGGAGCTTTCCAGCACCGCCCCGGCCCGCGAAGGACCAAACACACGGATGTCGGAACCGGCGAAATAATCCGTCACGCCAGCAGCTAACGGGGCTTCGGGGCCAACTACAATCAGCTTCACGCCGTGTTGTTCACAAAACTGCTGCACGGCCGGAAAGTCGGTGGCGCTGATGTCGGGGTGACTGTTGGGAATGCCGCCGTTGCCGGGCAGCACGTGCACCGTGGCCCCGTCGCGGGTCAGCTTCCAGGCCATGGCGTGCTCACGGGCCCCGCCGCCGAGGAGGACTATAGTTTTAGGCAAAGGACTAGTCATGAGAAAGTAACTCAGCTGCGTCAGAAGAAGTGAGAAGCTTGCCGAAGCAGGCAGAATTGTCGCGGCCGATGTACTGACCGTAATTAGCACGGCGCTGGTAGCCGTTTTTAAGGTAAAAGCGGCAGGCTTCGGTGTTAGCTACCCGGGTCTCCAGCCATAACTCGGTGAAGCCAACCTTGTGGGCTTCGGCTTCGAGTTGCTGTAACACCGCTTCACCAATGCCCTGCCGAGAATATTTAGCAAACATGCGCTTTACCTCGCCTACTTCCGTTGCCAACGGCCGCACGGCCCCGCAGCCCACGGCTTCCCCGTCCAGCCGGGCCAGCAGAAAAATATAGCGCGGGTCAGCAGCTTTCCATTCCGTAAACGAAGCCCGCCCGTCGCTGCCGAAGCGCGTGCCCAGGTGCTCCGACAAGGCGTCGAGCAAAGGCTGGGCTTCCGCCGCTTGGGGCGAGGAAACTTCGAGCTGTAAGGTAGTGGCGGGGAACATTGGCAGGAAGTAACGGCTTAGCTGATATCGGTGATGGAGGAAATAAGTCCGTCGGCAAATTCGAACACTGACTTACCCTGCAACTGCAACGGGTCACCAGCTTTCAAGCCATTGGGGAAGTCCATAGCTGCCACGGCAGAGTAGTCGAGTTGCACTTCCACCTTGTCGGCGCTAATCTGCCAATCGGTGACACGCTGCTCCCGCTGGGAAAAATACTGTAAGGCCTGCTCGGCCTGCTGGCGGAAGCTGTCCTTGCCGGTCAGGGTCAGGTCAACTTCGCCGTTGGTAACGTTACGAAACACGACTTCCTCGTGCAGGGGCTGGAGCATGCCGGCTACATCGAGGCGGTTGTACGCTTCAATGTAGTCTTGCACTAGTTGTTTCTGTTTCGCGGCGTCCATTGCTTTATCTTATTAAGCATCCTTCATGATACCAGCGCGCACCAGGTTGCCCACGAGGCGGGCTTGCACGTCGCTGCCGGTAGTGCTTTCGTTGCCGGTAGGCAGCGGGACACCCGTGATACGCTCGTAGATATCGAGGTAGCGGCGGGTGGCTTCAGCCGAAACCTCCGGGGTGAGGGCGCGGGGATACTGGCCGTCCTGCTTGTTGGCAATCAGCCACTGGCGCACGTACTCCTTATCTATTTGCTCCACGGCCTCAGGGTTCTTGGCGTAGTCCTCGGCGCTCCAGAACCGCGACGAATCGGGCGTGTGGATTTCGTCAATCAAAATCAGCTCCCCATCCAGCAAACCAAATTCGTATTTGGTGTCCACCAGAATAATGCCTCGCTCAGCCATCCACGCCGAAGCGAAGTTGAACAGCTCCAGAGACTTCACCCGCATCTTCTCGTAGAGTTCCGCCGACACCCAGCCTTCTGACACCAGGTTTTCCGGCGTAATCTCGCGGTCCGACTCTTCTTTTGTAGTCGGCGTCACGATGGGCTCGGGAAACTTTTGGTGCTTGGTCAGACCGTCTGGCACGGTTACGCCCGAGAAGGTACGCTGGCCCTGCTGGTAGCCGCGCAGCATCGAACCGGTGAGGTAGTTGCGCACGACCATTTCCACCCGAATTGGCTCGGCCTCCTTGGCCAGGGTCACGTTCGGGTCGAGCAGCGAAATCACGTGGTTGGGGATGATGTGCCGGGTTTTGTCGAACCAGAAAGCCGCCAGCCCGTTGAGCACCGCCCCTTTGTGGGCTACCGGCGTTTCCAGCACCGAGTCGAAGGCCGACAGCCGGTCGGTTACCACGATGAGCCGCTCGCCGGAAGGAGCACGGTACGAGTCACGGACTTTGCCGCGGTGCAGGAGTTCGAGTTGGGGGGTATCGAAGTGGTTGAGGGTGTTCATACGACGAGTTATCAGCCGGCACTAGGCCAGCAGATTGCGGCGGTGGCTAGGATGAAAACTGATGGGCTTCCTGTTGGGTGGCGGCGGTGGCCCGCTGACTATGCACGTGCTCCACGATGTTGCGGAACAGCTTGAGCCCGTCGCCTTCCTCACTAAGTCCCGGGTTCTGGCGTTTGCGCCGGGCCCAGTCGGGGTGGTTGTAGAGCGAGAGGAAAGCCTCGGGGTGGGGCATCAGGCCGAATACCTGCCCGGTAGTGTCGGTCAGGCCGGCGCAGTTCAGGTCGGCGCCGTTGGGGTTATGCGGGTACACGTCCGTCGGCGAGCCGTCATAGTCGGTATAGGCCAGGCAGTTCAGGCCCCGGGCTTCGATTTCGGCTAGCGTTTCTTCGCCCTTGATAATGAGGCGGCCTTCGCCGTGGCGCACCGGCACTTCCATGCTGTCGATGCCTTTGAGGAAGGGCGAGTTCGACTTAGGGTTGACTTTCAAACGAACCCACCGGTCCTCGTAGCGGCCTGAGGCGTTGTGGGTCAAGGTTACTTCGGGCGTCACATTGCCGCTCAGGTTGGGCAGCAAGCCCAGCTTAACCAGCACCTGGAAGCCGTTGCAGATGCCCATCACGAACTTGCCATTGGCAATGAACTGCTTAATATCGTCGAGCAGAGTGCGGCCCGCGGCGTTTTTACGGTGGCGCAGCTTGTTAGCCAGCACCACGCCCGAGCCCAGGTCGTCGCCGAAGCTGAAGCCGCCGGGGAAGTTCAGGATGTCGTAGTCGTGGATACTGACGTGGCCGTGCATGACCTCGTTGAGGTGCACGATGGTAGCTTCGGCGCCGGCCAGGCGGTAGGCCGCCGCGAATTCCTCTTCGCAGTTGATGCCGAACCCGGTCAGGATCAGGGCCTGGACGGTTTTTGGGTTATTGATTCCTTGTTGGCCTTCCATATTACTGAGCTTCTGCGTGCTGGCCAAAGCCGATAATTCGATTCACGGGCCCGTTGGTCCACTCGTGGCGCAGGGCGGCAGTGCTGGCCGAAATGACCGTCTGACCATTGTGCCGTACTGTGAGTTGCTGGTTTTGAGTAACGACACCCAGACGGGTAGCACGGGTTCCGAAGTGCTGCTCGAAAGCCAACACGTCTTCCGGGGCTACCGTAGCTACAAAGCGGGAGTGCGACTCCGAAAACAGCTGCACCGGCACCGGTAAGCCTACCGGCAGCTCTACCTCCGCCCCAAAATCGTAACCAAACGTGGCTTCCGCCAGAGCTACCGCCAGTCCACCATCCGACAAGTCGTGGCAGGACTGGATGAGGCCCTGGTCGTTGGCCTGGCCCATGAGGGTGTACAACGATTTAGCTTCCTCGAAACGCACTTTGGGCACGTTGGCACCCAGCTCACCGAAGAGTTGATAAAACTCTGAGCCGCCTAGCTCGTCGTAGGTTTCACCCAGCAGGTACACCACGTCGTCGGCTTGCTTGAAGTCGGAGGTGATGGTGCGGCGCACGTCCTCGATTTTGGCGGTCATGGAGTACAGGACCGTGGGTGGCACGGAAATCTTCACCCCGTCGGCCTTGAAATCGTTCTTCATCGAGTCCTTGCCGCTCGTGAGCGGGATGCAGTAGGCGGCCGTGGCGTCGCGCAGGGCCTGGCACATGCGCACCAGCTTGGCCAGCTTGTGCTTGCCGTCGGGGTTGGTAGTGGGGTCGTACACCGAGTCGGGCACGCAGAAGTTGTCGTTCACCGACCAGAAGTTGCCGTCGCCATAACTCAGGTTGGGCAGCTTCCCTCCCACCGCCACAATCTGGCGCACGGCTTCGTCGAAGGCCCCGGCCGACATATCGTAGGCATCCAAGTCGCCGAAGCGGGGCAGAATACCGTTGCTCACGGCCACGCCTTCCCAGCTCTCGAAGTTAAAGCGCACCACGGCGGCATCCTGGGGAGCCTGACCCGTTGCGCCCATCAGCGGCTTGATAATCGTGCGACCCTTCACCTCGTGGTCGTACTGCCGGATAACCGACTCGCGGGAGCAGATGTTGAGGCTACCCAGCAGGCGGCTCAGCACGTCGGTATAGTCGAGGTCGGCGGGCAAAGCGGGTTCCTGCGCGGTAGGCTTGGTCCACTCGGCTTCCAGCACTTTGCGCGGCACGCCGTCGTGCAGGAAATGCATATCGAGGTGGGCTACGGGTGCGCCGTCAAAACGCACATCCAGGTAGCCATCCGAAGTAAAGTAGCCGATATCGGTCAGCTCCACTTCCATCTCCTGACCCAAAGCCAGCAGTTCGGCCATCTTACTGGGCTCCACAGCCAGTGAAAACCGCTCCTGTGACTCCGACACGAAGATTTCCCAAGGGCGCAGGCCAGGGTATTTCAGCGGTACTTTTTCTAACTCCACCACAGCCCCGCCGCTGATAGTAGCCAGCTCACCAATGCTGGACGAGAGGCCGCCCGCGCCGTTGTCGGTGCTGCACTTAATCAGGCCCCGGCGGGTCGCCAGAATCAGGAAGTCCATGGCCAGCTTCTGGGTGATGGGTGAGCCAATCTGCACAGCCGTGGCAGGCGAGGTTTCGTCGAGCTCAATGCTGGAGAACGTTGCGCCGTGAATGCCGTCTTTGCCCACCCGGCCCCCGGCCATAATAATGCGGTCGTGGGCGTCAATCTTCTTTTCCCAGGAATCGAGGCCGGCCAGCTGCATGGGCATTACGGCGCCGGTACCACAATACACCAGGGGCTTGCCGGCGTAACGGTCATCGAATACAATGGCCCCGTTCACCGTCGGTACGCCCGACTTGTTGCCGCCATCTTCGATGCCCTTGCGCACGCCTTCGAAAATGCGGCGTGGGTGGAGCTGGTTGCTCAGCAGAGTACCGTTGAACTCGGGGTTGCCGAAGCAGAGCACGTTGGTATTGAACAGCAATTTAGCGCCCCCGATGCCGGTAGCCAGCGGGTCGCGGTTGTTGCCGAGAATACCGGTAATAGCTCCGCCGTAAGGGTCAATAGCTGAGGGCGAGTTGTGGGTTTCGACCTTCCACACAAACAGCGACTCGGGGTTGATGCGCACAGCCCCAGCATTGTCGCTGAACACCTTGATCAGCCAGTCGTTGCCATTGGCACGCAGCTGGCGGTCAACTTCCGACGTGGCGTTTTTGATGTAGGTCTTAAACAAGGAGTCCACTTCAAACTCCTCGCCAGTGTCGGCATCCCGGTACTTGATAACGGCGCTGAACTCCTTATGCTTGCAGTGTTCCGACCAGGTCTGGGCCACGATTTCCAGCTCGCAGTCGGTCGGGTCCTGGGGCAAGCCCGCGGCCTGGCGCTCGTCGGCAATGCTGGTATAATGGTCGCGCACGGCCCGCATTTCCTCCAGGTTCAGGGCGTAGAGGTTGTCCTTGGAGAGCTTAACCAGCTCCTCATCCGACAAGCCCACCAGGCGCACGGTGTCCGTAATGGATTCGGCCCCACCGCCCGGCCGCGGCGTGTAGTCGCGAATCTGGGCTATGGGGCCGACCTCGAAGCGGTTAATCATCTTGTTGCCGAGCAGGTCTTCGGCCAGGCGGCGCAGACTACTCTCGGGCAGCTCGTGCTCCAGGAAGTAAAGCCGTTTGCTGAAGATATGCTGGGTATGGGTATCGAGCGGCTCGTTGAGGAAGTCGCCGAGGGCGTTCTGGGCCGATATGCCTTCGTCATCAGTCACGCCGGGCAGTTTGGCCACCAGAATGTAGCTTTTGTACTCGGCACCGTGGCGAAACTCGTCGAGGGCCACGTCGTGCAGCACCGGGTCCTGGAGGCAGTGGGTGGCGAAGTCGCGCAGTTGCGTGTCGCTCACGGGGTAGCGCACCGTGTAGAGGGCGGTGCTTTGCACCCGGCCGGTAGTGAGGCCCAGGTGGCGGGAGGCAGCTTCGGCTACACGTTGGCCCTCGCCATCGTGTTGGCCGGGTTTGAGCAGAAGCTGAATGGTTCTTTGGGTAGAGTCCAAAAGAGGGAGGTTTGTCTATTTTTCGGGTTTCCCACGCTGAGGCGACTGGGCCACCGTGAGGAAGCATACCCGCGCAGGGTACGCCGAAAATGCCTTGCCGCAGCGCCGTTTGCGCCGCAGTAGGTTTAAGAAAACGCTTTATCGGGCCGACTGCCCGGTTTTACCACCGGAATACCTGCCCGGCACAGCGGGCAATCATCGGGTGCGTAGGTAGCCGCCGTTACCGGCAGCAGGGCAAAGTTCGGAAAAGAAAGTGAAGCTTGCCCACCCGTGCGGTCAATTAAACTGGCCACGGCCAAAACTTTTGCTCCTAGTCCTTCCAACACCCGGGCTACTTCGTTGGTGCTCTTGCCGGTAGTTACCACGTCCTCGGCAATAATTATTTTCTGCCCCGGCTCCACCGTAAAGCCCCGGCGCAGGGTCATCTGCCCGGTATCGTCGCGCTCGGTGAAGATGCCGGGCACACCCAGTTGCCGGGCCAGCTCGTAGCCAATAACCACGCCGCCCATAGCCGGCCCGACCACTACATCAGGCTGCAAGCCGGCCTGCTGAATCTGCCGGGCCAGTTCCGCCGCGGCCGGAGCCGCCAGATCAGGGCGGCGCAGAAACCGGGCGCACTGCACGTAGGTATCCGAGTGTAGGCCGGAGGAAAGACGAAAGTGGCCGCGTAGCAGCGCATCTTCCTGCAACAGTTGCTGCTCCAGGGTTTCGGAAGTCAAGGTGGTCGGGGGGGTAGCTGAGAAAGACACTATACTATATAAGGAGTGAAAGGCTTATTAAGCCGAATGCCAGGCTGAGCTTGCCGAAGCATCTCTACGGCTGGCGTTGTTGAGAAAAGACCGTCCTGTCGGCCATTCTGCACTTCAAGCAAAAAGGAGATATCTCGCGGGCCATGGTAATCCGCTTACTTGGAAAATGTTAGCCCGCAAGATGTCTCACTGCGCTCCGAATGGCGTTCTGAAGCTTTAAGCCATCACCGGCCGATACTTATTGATCTGCTCCACTAACTCCCGGGCGGCAGCACCCGCATCGGCGGCCTGCCATAGCGCGCGGGAGGTGTTAATCAGCAACCCGGAACCGTCCGGCCGCAAACCGGCCCGCAACGTAGCCTGCAAATCACCGCCCTGGGCGCCCACGCCGGGCACCAGGAACCACTGCTCGGGGCTGAGGCGGCGCATGCGGGCTACGGCTTCGGCGTTGGTAGCACCCACCACCAGGCCGATACCGCCGTGCTCCCCGTCGAGCTTGCGGGCTACCTGAGCAGCGTAATCCGAGAGGTAGCCGCCGCGGGTGAGGGCTACGTCCTGCAGGGAATGCACGGGCTTGTTGGAGGTTTTGGCCAGCACGAACACCATCTTGCCGGGTCGGGCGAAGGGCACAATGGCGTCGTCGCCCATATAGGGGTTCACCGTCACGCCATCAGCCCCGATGACGTCGTAGGCAAAGCGGGCGTAGTGGTCGGCGGTGTTGGCAATGTCACCAAACTTACCGTCCAGAATCACCGGTATGCTTTCCGGAATACGGTGTACGGTTTCGCGTAAGAGCTTCACTCCGTCTTCCCGGCTCAGGAAAAAGGCCAGATTGGGTTTGAAAGCTGCCGCGTACGGGCTGGTCTGGTCGATGACTTCGGCCAGGCGGCGGGCTACCTGCTGGTCGTCGCCGGTGGGGTCGAGGCCCACGCAGAGCAGGGAGTTGGCCTGCTGGGCGCGTTGAATGAGCTTTTCCATTTTCGAGTGGGGAGAGTACGCGAAGTTATACTTCGTGAGGCGTTGAACAACTGTTGGGTGGGAAAGCAAAACAACCTGGCCGTCCCGCGAAGCGGTACTTCGCGTTACAAGTTTGCCGGCACCAAATGGCTGCATTCGGCGGCCAGGCGAGCCGAGAGGCCGGGGTCCAGCCACTCGCCGCTGGCAATCTGCACGGCGCTGGCGCCGCAGCGCAGGTAATCCGACACGTGAGCAGCAGTAAAAACCCCGCCGGTGCCGAAAATGGGCAGCGTGATGCGAGCATCGTGGGCCAGCTCCCACACGCAGCGCAGGGCTACCGGCCGCAGCGCTTCGCCCGACAGGCCGCCGGTTACGGGCGCAGCCGTGGCGTCGTCGGACAGGTGCAGGGCTTTAAGCACGTTGGTAGCGGCCAGGGCCGTGGCGCCGCCTTCCTGAGCTCCCAGGGCCAGGCCCCGGATATGCTCGGGCCACGGCGGCAGCTTTACCACGAGTACCGACTCCGGCCCTAGCTCGTTGCGCACGGCCTGGGTGGCCTCGCGCACAAACTTGGCGTTGAGTTCGGCTCCTTTTTCGGTGTCGGGCTGGGCAATGTATACTTCCACCCCGGCAATCTGGCTACCAACTTCGCGGGCCAGAAAGCGGGCAATTTTGCGGAAGCCCGGAATGCCGGGCGCCGTGATGCTGACAAACACCGGCACGCCGTAGCTGAGCAGGTGGGGCAAGTGCTCCTGCACCAAAATTTCGGCGCTTTCGGTGCGCATATTGGTGGCGTTGAGCAGGGTTTGCTCGTTTACCTGCCAGATACCTTCCTCGTAGAGCCCAGGCTTGGGTTCCATCGTGACGGTGCGGGTAAAAATGGCGCCTAGCCGCTCGTAGCCCGGCCCATCCAGCTGCCACGAAGCTGCTGCCAGACAGATAGGGTTTTGCAGCGTGAGGTTTCCTAGTTGCATGATTTGCTCAGTAAAGAAAGATGCCATCCAGAACTGACGAAGGGAATCTGAATTAGGGACGGCAGCCTCTTTTTTCACCAAAAACCTACCGCGCCCTTACGCAGAACTTCCTCCGCCAGCTCAGGACGGCAGGTTATATTTTTCTTTAGACAATCGGGGCGTAAGCCCGGACGGTCTTAAAAGTAGAGCGCCCGGTAGTGGCCGGGCGCTCCGGGAAAAGGTCAACCAGATGACGGTGGAACATGGCGTCCCATACTTTGATAATGGCCATCCGCTTGGGGTCTGTGTGTAGGTTCAGGTTTACGTTGCGGGGGGCGGCAGGAGCGGCGACTACCATCTGCTGGGCGAGGGTGGTGTCGTTCATGGGGGTTTACCAGTGTGGGTTGAGAATAGTCAGAAAATGCTCAGGCACCGGCCGGCCCCAGCCCGCCGAACCAGCCGACAGGGCACAAAAAAACCGCTTCGAAAACCGGAGCGGCAAAAGGGTCAAAACCAATAAAAACGAAAGCATCAACGGGGAAACAACCTTTCGGTCATCTCGCAGAACGTTCTCGTGGAAGGTTCCACGCTCTATCAAATGTTGTTGATTGAGGTGAAGCACGTCGCAAAAGTACTAATTGTTACCAGCGCTGTTCATTTGGTAACATTAAGTTTATGTTACCAAAATGTTAAGCCCTGCCTAAAATAGGGCGCAGGCAAGGAGCCGGCACTATAGTATATAGGGCACACAAAATTATGATCTTCAAGATTATAGCTGGCAACAAAAAAATGACCTGCGCATTCTAAGCTGGTTGATTATCTTTGTGTATTCTCAGCATAATTCAAATTCAACCCTTTCCCATAGCACCATCTTTACTTAACAAAGTACAAGTTCACAACTTACCCTCCCTTCCTGCTGGCGTAGAGCTGCTTAGGCAGTGCCCAGCCTGAAACCCGCCGGGATGATTCAACTGCTGGCTTGCTAGTGCGCCGGTTTTTTTAGGCTGGGTTTCTGCTATCCTAGCAGACACCAACTGCGGCACTAATAAGCCTCACACTCCCACTTAACCCCTTTTGCTTCTGTCATATTGTACTCACGCTTTGCCTTTACTACTGCTATGAAAAAAGTGCTGTTTGGTTTAATGTTCGTCTGCTTGGCTGCTACCGCGCCGGTAGCTATGGCCCAGACTGGTTCGGGGACTTCTGTAAGCTACACGGAGAACGTTTTGGCGGACGAAGTGGGCAAGGAAGTGCTTTACCAGCGCGCCCTCGATTGGGCTCAGAACCACTTTTCGTACGGTCCCAAAACGGGCCCCAAGTCGGACGCTGCTGCCGGGACGGTACGCGTTACGGGCACAGGTAAAGTAAAGCCGGTGGCCACCAATGGGAAAGAAATGGAGCAGACCATCCGCTTCGACTTCGTATTCCGGGCTAGCGATAAAGGCTACGAATACAGTGTAGGCTCGTTCCGCCTGGTACCCAACCCGCAGAACCCGGAAGAAACCGAGATGCTCAGCGACTATATCTCCCGCCTGGCCACGGAGAAAGGCAATAACAAAACCTTTAACGACCGACGCGTGACGGCCCAGGCCAACAACCTAGCTAGTGAAGCCGCTATGAGCTTCCGCTCCTTCATGAACACGATGCCTGCCGCCGAGGAAAGCAGCGTGGGCGTGCCCGCCGCTAACTAAGCACATTATGTAGTACGACAAAAAAGCCCCTGACATGCGCCCGGGGCTTTTTTGTTATTAACAATTGACAAACGGGGGCTACCGCTCCAGTAAGTCCAGAGTGCGGGCGGGCAGTTCCCGGGCGTCCAGCACGATGAAGCCGTCGAGAGTATTGGAAAAGTTTGGGTCCAGGTTAAAGCCCAGCAGGCGGGCATTGCGCTTGAGGTAGTGGCGCAGCAGTACCGGAATCCCCGTTCCACCGGCTTCGAAGGTAGCAATGAGCTTGTGCAGGTCCTGTACGCTGCTCAGGCCGGTTTGCAGGGTGGCGGGCATTTCCTGGGCATCAAGGGGCCGGTAGCGGAACTGCTTGCGCGGCTTGACCAGGGCCGCCAGGTCGGAGCGCCAATAATGCTCGGTCAGAAAGTTGACCATTACGGCCCGCGACACGCTCGAAAACCGATTGCTAATGCTAACCGGGCCAATCAGGTAGCGGTATTCAGGGTGGCGACTCAGATATTCGGCAATGCCTTTCCAGAGCAGCGCCAGCGGTTGAGGCTGCTTCTGGTACTCAGCCCGCACGAAGGAGCGTCCTAGCTCCAGCGACTCGGCCAGAAACGGTTCCAGCTCTTTTTTCAGCCGAAACAAAGAATGCAGGTAAAACCCCCGGCGGCCGTGCTGGCGCAAAATAGCCCGTCCCCGCCCGATGCGATAGGCCCCGACCAGGCGCTGGGCGACCCGGTCGTACAGAAAAAGGTGGCGGTAATAGTCGTCGTAGCGGTCCAGGTCCAGGGCTTGCTGAGTGCCTTCCCCTTCACGCCGAAATGTTAGCTCGCGCAGGCGGCCCAGTTCCCGCAGCACGTGGGGCAACTCGGCTTTGCTGGCCAGATACACTTCCCAGTTGCCGGACCGAACCAGGCAGCGCGAGGCACGCAACGCGTTGATGTCGCGGGCTATCAGTTCGGAGGCTGTTTCGCTGGCTACCGGCGGCGCGAGCGGCACAGCTACGCGGGCCGCGGCGGGAGTGGCCAAGGCAAATACCCGGGCCCGTACGTAGGCCAGCCGTTCCGGGGCCGCTAGGCGAACTAACTCGGCGGCGGCAATCGGCCGGCCGAGCCGCACCCGAATTGTTTGGCCGCGCTTGTTGAGCAGTTCGGCGGGCAGGCGGGCCGTACGCAGCCACGGGTGTAGCAGGCCCAGCAGGTTGAAGGACCGGCTATTGTGCCCGCTCAGCCACACGGGTATCACCGGCACGTGGGCTGCAGTAAGTAACCGGCCGGCGGTAGGATGCCACTCGGCTTCCAGCGCTGGTCGAAAGGGCTGCAACTGGCTGGCTACTTCCCCGGCCGGAAACAGCCCAATAGGCACCTCATTATGCACGTAGTGCAGCAGTTGGCGCACACCAGGTACGTTTTGCCCCGCCGCCGCCCGCTCCGGATTTACCAGGATCAGGTGGTTGCCGAGCTGGGGGAGCAGCGGGGCCAGTACTTCGTTGGCCACCAGCTTGAAGTCGGGGCGCACCTCAGTCAGCACGTAGAGCAGTACCAGCCCGTCGAGCAGGCCGCAGGGATGGTTGCCCACGGCCACGAAACTGCTGGTGGTAGCAAGCTGCCGTAGCTCGGCGGCATCGTAAGTCACCGTGATGTTGAGGCGGCGTAGCAAGGCCCCGATGAACTCGCGCCCCCGTAGATGCGCCGTTTGCTCGTAGAGCTGCTGCAGGTCGCGCGCACCACTGAAGTAGCTGAGCACCGGCCGGAGCAGCTCCTGGGAGCGGCGGCCCAAAAAAGAAGGATAGGGAAAAACGGAGGAGGAGAGAAAATCCATCGGCAGTACCTGCTAGCGGCCTGGCACCACGGGGGCCCGGCGTTTACAAATTTGCTAACCGAATATTGGGCGTGCGTTATCGGGGTATTATCAATCCGTTACCAACCAGCCAATTAGGCCAAAAACGCAGAAAGCCGCGTTGCAGCGCGACTTTCCGGTATTCCTCACCTTTCACTCTTTTCACTGTACTCGATGAGTACGACAAGCTGTATGATACATGGATGGCAATAAGGCAATGGGCGTTGAGCAGGATAGAGCAGCTACAATATAGAGAAAATCCCCTCATTACAAGCGCGTAACGAGAGGATTTTGCCTTGCTTTTCGTTATGCAAATCAGCTCGTAGGGCCGCTGTCGACGCGCGACTCTATTGTGCTCTGCACCGTGCTCGACACGGCCGACAGAATGTTGTACCCCGTAGCAGCCTCGATGGCATCGACCGAGGTGCGGTAGGTGCCCCAGGTAGTGCCTACCGACTGGTCATTAGGCGTATTGATAGCAATAACGCGGGTGCTGGTCGTTACGCGGCTGGCGTCGCTGGAGCCCTCGGGCAGCACTACAATTACTTTCCAGCAGCGGGCCGGTACCGTAATCTTACCGCCGGCAATCGTCGTAGCGTACCCATTGACGCCCGTTCCGCCCGTGCCATACGAGCCGCAGATAATGTAGAGCTCATTGCCCTGGTTGATGAGCGTGCGGCAGTAGTTTTCGAGATTAGCCCAAGCCTTCTGGTTGTTGTTGGCCGACTGAGGCATCATGTTGGTCATCAGGAAAGTGGCCGAGTTATCGGCCACGGAGCCGGTACGGTCGGCCGAGGGGCAGTTGTGTCCCCGGTCGAAGCCCGAGCCAGTGTAGCTGCTGGTCGTGGCCCGGAACCAGCCCGAAGGCAGGGTGGCATCGGCCGAGAAGTTGTCCTGGCGGGGCGTGCTGCCAACCCAGGCGCTGCTCAGGTGCCAGCTAACCCAGTTGGGCTTGCCTTTGTCGCGGCTATACGAGAGGGCAAACTGGGATTTGGACATCAAATAGTTGTTGGGCGAATTCGTGGCATCGGTGATAGCGCCGCTGGGGTTGCCCATGGTCAGGTGACTGTCGCGGGTGGCATCAAAACTCTGTGAAACAGCCGTAGGGGCACTGGCAGGCGCTACAGTTTCGTCCTTGGAACACGAAACAGCGAGGATGCCGAGCAAACCACAGCTGAGTAAGCGGTAGAGGGTACGCTTCATTCGAAAGAAGTTTTGGATGGTGAAAAGAAAGAGAGGAAAGGAAGAGCACGAAGGAAAGCCACAATTCGGCCGCAAAGATGCCGGGACCCCATTTGAAAGACGTTACCGAAATATTACCATTTTACTGGCCCTTGACAAATGCAGTTCTATCAATCTTCTATCGTATGCGTTTTGCAATTGCAATTATTTCAACAAAACCATCAAAAACCATCCAAACGGGCGTTTACCCTTCCCTCCTATCCATACCCGCAGAACATAATTTTATACATACTTCATCTAGTATATATCCTGTTTATTGTACTCGCGCATTTGCTTAAACGAATCGGACTTTTTCATGATAACCTGAACCGCACCAGTCTGATTGCCTTGGTTTTTTTCCTGAGGACACCGGGCACACAAAAGCCCCACTACCGATGTAGCGGGGCTTTTGGGAAGGCGACTATACACTGTCCTAGAATTCTGGCGGGAGCCTACGCTTAGCGGCCCGTAACTACTAGCCGCTGACTTGCCAGCCGCCGGCCAGCCGCATCGGTAAGGACGACGTGGTAGAGACCTTTGCTAAGCGTATTAAGGGGTAGCTCCAGGACTTGGCTGGAGGCAGGGCCTCGCCAGATAACGTTGCCCAGGTTGCCATACACCAGCAGGCTGGCTCCTTCGGTTGGCAGGCCAGCCAGTTGCACGTTGATGCGCTGGACCTCGGCAGCGGGGTTAGGATACACCTCCACGGCCGTTGCTTGCTGGCTTTTCCAGGTTATCACCACCACGGGCGACAGGTGCTCGGAGCCGTCCTCGTCGACCTGGCGCAGGCGGTAGTAGAGCGGGACGCGGCCTTGCCGGGCGGCGGTTTCGTCGCGGAAGCTGTAGCTGGCCCCGCGGTTGGTAGTGCCCGCTCCCATTACCTGCCCGATGGAGGTAAAGCCGGTTTGCGCCCCTAGGGAGCGTTCAACCAGGAAATGCGCATTGCGTTGCTCCGAGGCCGTCTTCCAGGTTAGCTCTACTCCATTTTCCACAGCGCGGCCCAGGAAGGCCAGCAATTCCACGGGCAAAGGAATAGCCGGCGGCGCCACTTCGGCGGGGAAGTCGGGGTTGGGGTCGTCGGCGAAGGCATAGAAAATCTGGGCGGCGGAGAACAGACCCGCACCGCCGGTTACCTCCACTTCCACCCACTCAAAGTTCTGAGTAGTCAGGAAGCCCAGCTGGTGGCGGTTGTCGCCCACCAGGCCCAGATCCAGCAACGTGGTAGCAGTGGAGCTTTCCAGCAGGCGGCTGCCGTTGAGGCCACCGTAGGTATTGATGCGAACATTCTGCAGCAAGGTGGTATTGAGCAGCACGTCGTTAGTGCGCAGCACGATGCCCGCCCGGTTGCCCGCGTTGCCTGCCCCGTTCAGCCGCAGCTTCAGCTTGTAGGTGCCCAGAGCCGCCACCGGAAACCGCACTTCGGAGTAGTCCGACTCGGAGAAAACGTTGTCGGCAGCTTTCTGCGGATTGCTCGAGCTGCAGCCAATGCAGGCCAGGGCCGAACCCGACTCCTGGTACTCAGTGCCGCGCCGGGGCGTGGTGAAGTCCGACAGCACCGGGGTATCATCCTCGAAGGCCCGGGGCTCGATGCCAAAGCCGTAGTACACCTGCAGCGTATTCAGGGCACTGACCAGGGCTGACTGCTTGATTTCAACCCGGTCGAAAGGCAGGCCCGATTTGAAGCTGACCTGGTAACGATTGTCGGGGAGCAGGGTGAGCTGGAGCAGGTCGGCGCCGGCGCGGGTTTCCTGCGCCACCCCGTTGAGATAGGTGGTTAGCTGCAAGGAGTTCAGCGCGTTCAGGTCCAGCACGCCGCCATTGCCCACCACGAAACCGGCCTGGTAGCCGGCCGGAGCCGGACCTTCCAGCTTTACTTGCAGCGCAGCCGAGCAGTTGACCCCGGCCACAGTTGTCAGCGTGGCGTAGTTGTTAAGCCCCGCGTCCACGGCATTGCCAGGGTTGGCAACGCCCGTACCCACGCAGGCCGCTACGGCCCCGCCACCAGTCGTGACCTTATAGTCGTTGGTGCTGGGCTCGGTAAGGCGGGACAGGTAACCTACGGCGGTGGTGAACTGGGTATTCGTCGGTACGCCGTAAGCGTAAAGCACCCGCACGGTGTTGACGCCGTTGACAATACCACCGACGGAAATTTCGAGCTGGTCGAACGGCTGGGTAGACACAAACTCCAGCCGGACCCGGCTATCCGACAGGGCCGTGCTGCTCACCAGTGCGTCGTTGGCGCGGAGCTGCTGCTGCTGGTTGCCATTCAAATACGTGCGCAGCGTGAGTGTAGCCAGCGTACTGGCATTGAGCACATTACCACTGCTAATTACTACCCCGGCCCGGTAGGTAGCTGGGGCCGTGCCCGATAGGCGCAGGGACAATGCTACGCCACCACCCACCACACCGAGCGTGTTCTGGATAGTGGCGTAGTTTTCCAGGTCGGTATCGGCGGCCCGCTCGGGGTTGGCTACTAGGCACGCGAGGCACACCCCAGCCCCCGTAGAGCTAGTACGGTAGTTGGCCGGGCTGACCGGAGTGGCGAAGGTGGAATAATAGGCTGATTCCGTTTGGGCAATGGTGTGACGGCCCGGCAGCAGCCCCACTAAGCACAGGCTTAGGATTCGGAGGTAGTAGAGGCTTTTCATGGTGAGAGAGTAAGCAGCCGTATTGTCGGGCTGGTATTCTGCTCTCTTACAAGCCTATGGCCAAGCACCACAGCAGCCTACATATCACTGAACCACAACACCTTATATATAACAGCAACCTCTAATACTTTCCCAGCTTTAGAAAAGACCAGTCTCTATATGGGAAAACCAGGTGCGTCTTCACAGGTATAGAAAATATAACCAACTGGTTATTTGGCAACTACACCCTGGTAAAAAGAGCTTATCACGCAGTAAATACCGGGATTTTCTCGTTTTGACATAAGCTCGTCCTTATTGACTTGCAGACGCAGCTCTACTTGTTCGTTTGCTTGGCGGGGGTAAATAGGAAAAGGTGCTGCCACTGAGCGTGACAGCACCTTTTCGAAGGGATATTCCGGCTGCTTAAGGTGCCGTTACCACTAGTGCCTGAGTGGCTAGCCGCTTGCCTTGACCGTCAACCAGCACAACCTGATACAAGCCGCTGCCAAGCCCGGCCACAGGCAATTCCCCCGACCGCTCGGGCACGGCTACGTGGCGCACCACCTGACCCAAGGTATTGAACATCAGCAGACGGGAGCCGGTGGCGGGTAGCTGAGCCAGCTGTACGTGCGCGGCCTTGGCGTTGCCGGTTGGGTTAGGAAACACATCCAGCGCCATTCCAGAAGCAGCAGTGCCGCCCTGACCGATACGCGCCTCCGACGGAGGCAAGGCCGGCCCGATGATGGCTGGGAAAGCCGGGTGCGGGTCTTCGGCAAAGGCGTAGTAAATGCGAGCATCTGAAAACAGACCCACGCCGCCGGTCAGCTCTACTTCAACCCAATCGAAGGCGTGCTTGGTCAGGAAGGCTACCTCATGACGGTTGTCATTAATCAGGCCCAGATCCAGTAGCCCGGTTCCCGAAGCCGACTCCACCAGTTGGTTGCCGCTGCTACCCGAATACGTATTGATGCGGATGTTCTGCAGCACCGAGGCATTGAGCACGCCGTCATTGGTACGCAGCACGACGCCGGCCCGGTTGCCAGCTCCACCCGCCCCATTCAGGCGCAGCTTGAGCCGGTACGTAAGCAGCGTCGACAGCGGAAACCGGACGCTGGCGTAGTCGCCGGCGGCAAAGACGTTGTCGGCGGCTTTCTGGGGGTTGCTGGAGCCGCAGCCCAAGCATAGCAGCCCGCTCGCCGATTCCTGGTACTCGGTGCCGCGCTGGGGAGCCGCAAAGTTAGACAGTACCGGCGTCAGGTCGTGGAAAAAGCGCGGCTCCACCCCGAAGCCGTAGTACACCTGCAACGTATTCAGGGCACTGACCAAAGCCTTCTGCTCCAGCTCAACCCGGTTGAAAGCTTTCGTCGAGCGGAAGCTTACCTGGTAGCGCTGGTCGGGCAGGGCCGTCAGCTGCAGCAAGCCGGCGCCGCGGCGGCTTTCCTGGACCACCCCGTCGAGGTAGGTGGTCAGTTGCAGCTCATTGAGCACGTTGACGTCTACTACGCTGTTGTTGCCCACCATAAAACCGGCCTGGTAACCGGCCGGTGCGGTGCCCTCCAGCTTTACCTGCAAGGCCGCCGAGCAGCTATTTACGCCCGCTACCGTGGTCATGGTGGCGTAGTTGCTCAGGTCCTTATCGACGGTATTCTCGGGGTTGACAACGCCTGTGCCTACACACACAGCCACCGGACTACCGCCGTTGGTGGTCACCACGTAGTCACCGGCGGCCGGCTGGGCACTGCGCGAGATGTAGCCCACGCCCCGTACTGGCTGCTGGGCCCCGGGTACGCCGTAGGCGTAAAGTACGCGCAGGGTATTCACCGCGTTGGCCAGGCCACCCACCACGATTTCAACCTGATTGAAAGCTTTGGTGGCTCCAAACTCCAGGTTGTAGCGGCTGTCGATGAGCAAGGTGCTGCTTACCAGAGCGTCGCTACCGCTGAGCTCCTGCTGCAAGGTACCGTTGAGGTAGGTGCGCAAGGTAAGCGTAGCCAGCGTACTGGCATTGAGCAAGCTACCGGTACTAACCACTACGCCAGCCCGGTAGCCTTGGGCAGCAATTCCGGACAGGTTCATCTTCAGCGAAACCCCGCCTCCCACCACGCCCAACGTGTTCTGAATAACGGCGTAGCTATCCAGGTTGTCATCCACGGCCCGCTCGGGATTGACGACCAGGCAGCCCAGACACAAGCCGGTGCCGGCGCCTTCCACCGCGTAAGTACCGGCGGCAACCGGAGCTTCGAAAGTAGAGTAATACCCCGGACGAACCTGTGCCCAAGTGGCGTGACCCGCCAGAAGTGTAGTCAGGCAAGCACCAACCAGGCGCTTGGAGAAGCGTAAAGAATGTAGCATATAAGAAAGAGGAGGTGAGCCGCCTTTACCATCAAGCCGGTGCTTATAGGTTATCAAGTGGTCTGCCACTTATTAATCCAATTATTTAACCCCCTGTAATCCAATTGCTTGGTTATATATAAAATTCTCAATACTTTCTCATTCCTGGATTGCACTTCCCATTTTGAGAAATTTTGCCTAACCCCGTTTTTAGGCCTATACTCGCGTTTTCAAGTGGGTATCCACCCGTAAATTTCTTTATACAGCTTAAAATAATTGAATATTTCCGCGCTATTAGACTTTTCTCAATCTGATAATCCGGAAGTATTTTCCGCCCTTTAGCCGCCTCTTTTCTTATGCCGGTTTCTACTGTAGTTACTATTTTTATTGTCGAGGATAACGCCTGGTACGGAGAAGTTCTGGAGTACCGTTTGTCCCAAAACTCTGATTACCAGATTCGGCGCTTTACCACCGTGCAGGCCTGCCTCGACAGCCTCGGCGAGAAGCCCGACCTCATTACCTTGGATTATTCCCTGCCCGACGGGCGCGGCGACCAAGCCTTGCGCCTGATCAAGGAGCGACTACCGGAAGTGGCTGTTATCGTGATTTCGGGGCAGGAAGATGTACGCACGGCCATTGCCCTGCTGCACCAGGGTGCCTACGATTACCTGGTAAAAGATGAGGAAACCCTCGACCGGCTCTGGAATTCGGTGGGCAACCTGCAGAAACAGCTGCTGCTGCGGCGCGAAAATGCGCGGCTCCGGGAGCAAATTGGCCAGAAATACGATCCGCAGCGGGCCATCCTGGGCGAAAGTGACCAAATCAAGCAGCTCTTCGCGCTTATCGACAAAGCGGGGCGGGCTAATATCTCGGTGTCATTGAGTGGGGAAACCGGCACGGGCAAGGAATTGGTGGCAAAAGCTATTCACTTTCGCTCGGAGCGCCGTGATGGGCCTTTCGTGGCCGTCAACGTGGCGGCTATTCCCAGCGAGCTGCTGGAAAGCGAGTTGTTCGGGCACGAGAAAGGCGCGTTTACAGGAGCCATTAGCCGCCGCATCGGCCGGTTTGAGGAAGCGCACAAGGGAACATTGTTTCTGGATGAAATTTCGGAGCTAGACCTGAGCCTGCAGGCCAAGCTGCTGCGGGTATTGCAGGAGCGGGAAGTGGTGCGGGTAGGTGGCAGTCAGCGCATTGCCTTCGATGCCCGCCTGATGGTGGCTACCCACCGCGACCTGAACCTGGAGGTGAAAGAAGGACGGTTCCGCGAGGATCTGTACTACCGCCTGCTCGGGCTGCCCATCGTGCTACCGCCCCTGCGCGAGCGGGGCCACGACATCCTCTTATTGGCTAATTCCTTCCTAAGTGACTTTTGCCGGCTAAATAGCATGGCCGCCTGCACCTTGTCGGCTGAGGCCCAGAACCTGCTGCTGCAGTACCATTTTCCCGGCAACGTGCGCGAACTGAAGGCCGTCGTGGAGCTGGCTGCTGTACTGGCCGAGGGCGACATCATCCGGCCCCAGGACTTGTCGCTACGGGGGGAGCGGCCCAACCAGCCTCCGCTTATTATACCCGGCGAGGATGAGTCGTTGCGCGGGCAGACGGCAACCATTGTGCAGCGGTATTTGCAGACCTACAACGGCAATATTCCGGAAGTAGCGGCCCGGCTGCAAATCGGGAAGTCCACTATTTATCGTATGCTTCAGAACAAAGAGGTTCGCCTTCCTTAATTTGAACTATAGCTACGGTGATATGACTTCAATGGCTTACCGGCAGCTGCGGCGGCGTCTGCAGCAGGCGCAACGCCTGCAGGCTACCGCCCAGCTCGAGTTACAGGAGCTTCGGGCCGTGGTGGAGCAGCAGCGGTTGGCGGCGGCCAAACAAACGGCGGCCCTGCTGCAAACCATCCATACGGGCTTGCTGATCGAGAATCAGCAGAGTATCGTAACGCTCAATCATCGGCTGGGCGAGATGCTGCTGTTGCCGGGTGAGGCTACGGCCTACCCTGGCCAGCCCAGCGACGTTATTTTTACGCAAAGCCAGCGTGGTTTCGCCAACCCGGCCTGGGTGAAAGCGCAGATGGCCGCCGCCAAGGATGCCCAAACCCAAGTTAAGGGCCTGCTGCAGCACCTGGTCAACGGCACGATTCTGCAGGTGGATTACCTGCCCGTGGTGCAAAATGGCGAAACCGTGCTTCACCTGTGGAGCTACGAAGACGTGACCCAGCAGCAGCGCACCCTGCAGCACGTGCAGGAGTTGTCCCGGCTGGCCGAGCAGTGCCCCAACCCGATTATCTGCTTTACCTACGATGGGCAGGCCCGTTACGCCAACTCGGCCGCCAAAGACGTGTTGCAGATGCTGCAGGAACCGGCCGAAGCGGCTTGCCAGGCTTTCCTGCGCCATGAAATCAGCGCGGCCCTGGCGGCCCGGCAGCCGCGCGTGTACGAGTACAGCCTGGGGGCGGCCCGCTACGTCTGGACCATTGCGCCCCTGCCCCAGGAGGAAGGCGTGAACGTGTACCTGACCGACATTACCGCCCGCCACCAAGCCGAAAAGGAGCTGGAACACAGCCAGCTGTTTGCCCGCCGCATCACCGACACGATTCCGAACTTGGTCTTTCTGCTGGACCTGGATGAAAGCCGGCTGCTGTACTGCAACAGCCAAAGCTTGCCACTGCTGGGCTATACCGACGTGGAAATGGTGGCTATGGGCTCCCGCTTGCTACCAAGCCTTTTGCGCCCCACCGACTACCGGAACCTACGGCAGCGCGGCCCCGAGCTGGCCCAAACCGCGGCCGGCCAAACCCTGGAAACCGAGTACCAGGTGCGGCACCGGGACGGCAGCTGGCGCTGGATGAAGATTAAGAGTGCGCCTTTTTTGCGCCACCCCGACGGCCGCGTGCGCCAGATGGTGGCGAGCACCGAAGACGTGACGACGCGTCGCAGCATGGAAGCCGAGCTGCGCCAGAGCCAGTTGTTTGTGGAGCGCTTGGCCAGCACCGCGCCCAACCTGATTTACATCATCGACATTCAGGAAGGCCGCAACGTATACTGCAACGCCTACATTGAAACCCTGTTGGGCTATTCGGAGGCCGATTTGCAGTCGATGGGCCCTAACATGCTGGCCCAGCTCACCGCGCCCGACCAGCTGGTGCTCCTGCAAGACCACATCGACCAGCTCAGCCGCTGCGCCGACGGTGAAATTCGCTCCCTGGAGGTGTTTATGTACCACATCGACGGCAGCCTGCGGTGGCTACGCCTCAACAATACCCCCTTTGAGCGCAACGCCGCCGGGGAAGTATGGCAGGTAGTGGGCACGGCCGAGAACATCACGCACTGGAAGCTGGCCGAAGAGCAGCGCCAGGCTGCCAACCGCACGCTGGCCGAGCAAAACGACTTGTTCCGGCAGGTAATTGACACCACGCCCCACCTGGTATACCTCAAGGATGGGGCCGGCAACTACCTGCTGGCCAACCAAGCCACGGCCGACCTCTACGGCCTAAGCGTGCAGGAAGTGGTGGAAACCAATGTCAAACAGCTGCCCATTTCCCCCGCCGATGCGGCCCGTTACCTTAGGGCCGACCGGCAGGTGATAACCTCTCAGCGGGAACTGGTAATGGAAGAAACCTTTACCCGGCCCAGCGGTGAGGTACTGTGGTTTAACAGCATCAAGCGGCCCTTCCTGCTCACCGACGGCACCACCCAGGTGCTGGGCGTGGATAGCAACATCACCGCCCTGAAGGAAACGCAGCAGGCCCTGCACCAGTCTAAGGAGGCCGCGGAAGAAAATGCCCGGGTGAAGCAGGACTTCCTGGCCAACATGAGCCACGAGATTCGCACGCCCATGACCGGCATTCTGGGCCTGGCCGGGCTGCTGCAGAAAACCCCGCTGGATGAGCGGCAAAGCCAGTACCTGGACCACATCCGCCACTCGGCCGAGCAGCTACTAGTTGTCATCAACGACATTCTGGCTATGGCCCAGCTGGGCGCGGGTAAGGTGCGGCTCGAAACCACGGCCTTCGATTTGCGGGAAGTGCTGGTAGCCAGCCGCCAGTTACTGCTGCCCAAAGCCGCCGAAAAAGGCATTGCGCTGGAACTGGAATTACCCCCGGCCGAAGTGTCGATGCTGGTCAACGGCGACCCGTACCGCCTGCGGCAAGTGCTGCTCAATCTGCTTAGCAACGCCGTCAAGTTTACTGACCGGGGCCAGGTCCTGCTGACTTGCCGCCGCCTCAGCGGCCCCCACGATCCGCTGGTATTTCAATTCGCCGTTCTCGATACCGGCATCGGCATTCCGTCTCACCAGCTGGAACATGTCTTTGAGTCCTTTACCCAGGCCACGGCCAGCACGGCCCGCGAATACGGCGGCTCGGGGCTGGGGCTAAGCATTTCGCGGGGCCTGGTAGAACTGATGGGCGGCAGCATCACAGTGGAAAGCCGCCTGCACGAGGGCAGTACCTTCCGCGTAACCTTGCCGTTTGAGCGGGCCGAAGGCCAGGTAACGGTTCCCGCTCCGACCCCGGCGCCGGTCAATTACCACAGCCTGGGCCAGCACCGGATTTTGCTGGCCGAAGACAACGCCGTAACTCAGTTTCTGGTAAATGCCCAGTTGCTCAATTGGGGCTGCCAAGTCGATATTGCCAGCAACGGGCGCGAGGCCCTGCAGCTGTTTCAGCGCCACACCTACGACGCCGTGCTGATGGATATTCAGATGCCCGGCCTCGATGGTACGGCCACGGCCCGCCTGCTGCGCGAGTACCCCGACCCGGCCCGGGCTGCCACCCCTATCATTGCCCTGACGGCTCACGCCCTGCGCGGTGAAGCCGAACGGTACCTGGCCGCCGGGTTCAATGGCTACGTTTCCAAGCCGTTTCGGGAAGAAGAGCTGTTTCGGGCTCTGACCAAAGTGCTGCCCCCGGGTCCCTACGCGGGGCCGGCTCCGACGGTCCCGGCATTGGCCGCGGAAGCAGCACCCGAGTACAGCTTGCAGGGAATCCGGCGCCTGGCCCACGGCAACAAGGAGTTCGTCAGCCGCCTGATTCGGGTGTTCGTTGAAACCACGCCGCCTATTATTCAGGAGCTGGAGCTGGCCTTGCAAAAGCGGAATTGGCTGGCCCTTAGCGCTACGGCTCACCATCTGAAAAGCTCTTTTTCTGGTTTACACATGTACACGTTGCTGGAGGTCGTGCGACGCCTGGAAACTGTAACCCAGGACCCCGGCGACGAGCTGACCGAAATAACTGCCCTAGTTTGGCAGGTGCGCACCGTCACGGACCAAGTAGTAGCCCAGCTGCAGCGGGAGCTTCCCGACTAAGGCCGCTTACCTTTGCCGCGTCAGCCACTCTCCTGCTTATGCCTGATTCACCTGTTTATATTGATACCGTAGTTATTGGGGCGGGACAGGCCGGTTTGGCTGCGGCCTACTACTTGCGCCAACATGGACAGTCGTTTGTGGTGCTCGATGAGCGGCCGACCGTAGGTCATGTATGGGCTACGCGCTTCGAGAGCCTGCGCTTGTTTTCACCGGCCTGGGCCAGCAGCCTGCCGGGCCTCCCCTGGCCCGGCAACGCCCGGCGCTACCCCACCAAAGACGAAGCCGCCGCCTACCTGCAACGCTACGCCGAGCATTTTGAGCTGCCCATACGTCTGGGCCAGCGCGTGACCCGCGTAGCCGTGGCCGACGCCGGAACCAGCTATGAGGTGCGCACCGCCACCGGGCCGCCTTACGTAGCGCGCAACGTGATTGTCTGCACCGGGCCTTTCAATGCGCCACGCCTGCCAACGTTTGCCCCTCAGCTGGCGCCAACCGTTACTCAGCTTCACAGCAGCGCTTACCAGCGCGCGGCTCAGCTGCCGGGCACCGGGCCGGTAGCGGTGGTAGGTAGCGGCAACTCGGCCCTGCAGATTGGCGCCGACCTGGCCGCTACCGGCCGGCCGGTGTACGCGGCCTATAATGAGCTGACGCCCGCCCTGCCCAATCATACGGGCATGTGGATTTTCCTCAAGTCGACGGGGCTGATGCGGGTGCCGCGGCACTCCTGGCTGGGCCGCCGCATGTTGGCTCGCCCCGAGCCGGTCGTCAGCGCCGATTTGAGCCGGCTGCGCAGCTTCCCCAACGTTCACTTTATTGGGCCGGCAGTGAGTGTCACGCCAGACGGCCTCGGTCTGCAAGGTGCCACTGCCGCCACGCCGCCACTGCAGGCCGTAATATGGGCCACTGGCTACGGTCGAGCCTTCGACTGGATTCAGGTACCCGTGTTTGATGCGGCCGGAGAACCCCGCCACCAGCGCGGCCTGACTGATGCCCCGGGGCTAGCATTTCTGGGCTTGCCCTGGCTACACACCCGCAGCTCGGCCCTGATGGGTGGTGCTGGTCCTGATGCCCGCTACGTAGTGGAAACGCTACTGAAAAGGACATAATTATATCGAAACCGAACCGTGGTTTTTGGGGTTTAGATAAAATAGTAGCCGCATACCGGTCATCAGCAAAATACTAGTTGCTCCTTACCGTTACAGGTTGTAATTTGTCTTGTCTCTAATACTTTTCTTATGTCTTTGCTCCTTCTCAGCGGACTAGCCGTGGCCGCCGCCCTGCTGGTCTTCAATCCCTTTGACGACAACGACCGGAAAAAGCGCCTGCAGCCCGTGCGGGTTCCAGTGCGCAACCGCCGCTAATCTTCTTCTTTTCAAAGCAAAAAGGCCTCCCATTCGGAGGCCTTTTTGCTGATGCATACTGGAAATACGCGGGCTGGCTCTAACGAAAAAAGCAGCCGACAGCGGCTGCTTTCTAACTGTATCTGGCAGAATTGCGCTCCTTAGCGAATAACCAACTTGCGCATTTCACTGGCGTTTTCACCTTCCAGCTTCACGTAATACAGGCCGCTGGCAAACTTGCTTAAGTCCAAAGTCTTGGGCCCGCTGAGTTCCGTAATGGACTCACGGTATATAACTGTACCGATAACGTTCAGAATCCGGAGCTCCAGGCGGCGCCCCTCAAAACCATTGATGGCAATGTGGACAATACCGCTGCTGGGATTGGGGTACACCAAAAAGGATTTTTCGTCAGCGGGCCGCGTGGGTGCTGACGTACGAACAGCCGGCTGGGCTGAGGCGGAAGGCAGAGTGCTGCGGACAAAACTGAAGCCGAGCACGAGGAGCAGACAAAAAAAGCGTAAGCGTTGCATCATAGCATGCTGTAGGGTGGGACGAGCGCCAGTTGTATATTGACTAGATTAACGGCCGGCGCTCAATTAGGTTTGCAAAGATAATACGGAATATGCATTAGAGTTACGAAATATAACTACGCACTGATAAAAGATTTGTTTCTACTCTCTCTTTCACCCTGTTACTACCTAAATTAAGTTGGACGTTCTCATTATCGGTGGCGGATTAGGCGGGCTCACCGCGGCCCTGGATTTGCGGCAGCGCGGTTATCAGGTGACCTTGGTGGAGCGCAAGCGTTACCCGTTTCACAAGGTGTGCGGCGAGTACGTTTCCAACGAGGTGCGGCCTTACCTGCGCCGCCTCGGCGTAGACCCGGCTCTGCTGGGCCCGGCCGCCATTACCCAGTTTATGCTCACCTCTCCGGCTGGCCGCACGCTCACGAGTCCGCTCGACCTGGGTGGCTTCGGGGTGAGCCGCTACCAACTCGATTATTTCCTGTTTCAGCAAGCTGAGGCCCGGGGTGTGGTGTTTCACCAGCAGGCTACCGTAACCGACGTGGCGTTTGAGGAAGCCGCTAATGAGCACCTCGTCACGCTGGCGGATGGGCGGCAGCTCAGGGCCCGGGTGGTGCTGGGGGCCTACGGCAAGCGCGCCAACCTGGACCGTCAGCTGCAGCGCAGCTTTTTTCAGCAACGCTCCCCGTACCTGGGCGTCAAATACCATCTGCGCCTCGACTTCCCGCGCAATGTCATTGCTCTGCACAACTTTGCCGACGGTTACGCGGGGTTGTCGGCTATTGAGGAAGACAAGTACTGCTTTTGCTACCTCACGACCCGTCAGAACCTCAAAGCTCACGGCACTATCGGGGCCATGCAGGAGCAGGTCCTGGCCCGCAATCCGCACCTGGGTAGAGTGCTGCGCGAGGCGGAGTTTCTCTACGACCAGCCCGAGGTAATCAATGAAATATCCTTTGCCCCCAAAAACTGCGTGGAAGACCACGTGCTTATGTGCGGCGACGCGGCCGGGCTGATTACGCCCCTGTGCGGCAACGGCATGGCCATGGCTATTCACGGCGCCGAGCGGGCCAGCTTCCACCTCGACCAGTTTCTGCAGGGCCGCTACTCCCGCCCGGCGCTGGAGGCCGCCTACCGCCGCGACTGGCAGCAGCACTTCGGGCCTCGGCTGTGGGTGGGGCGGGCCGTGCAGCGCCTGTTTGGGCGCCCCGTACTGAGCGAGGCTGTGGTAGGCGGCATGCGGCACTGGCCCGGCGGGGTGCGGGCCCTGATGCGGCGCACCCACGGCTCGGCGTTTTAAGGCCCCAAAACCGCCCGCCGTTTAGTTTGTTGCACTCCTAAGCCGAACCGACGGCAAATCCGTATACTGCCTTCGATGACGAGCTACTTGTGTGCTATTGGCACTGCTACCCCGCCCCACCGCATTCCTCAACCGCAGATTGCCACCTTTATGGCCGAAGGCTTACAGCTGAACGCCGCCGACACACGCAAACTGCGCGCCCTGTACCGCGTAACGGGCATTGCCCAGCGCTACTCCGTGCTGGCAGACTACAGCCGGACCAACGGGGACTTCGAGTTTTTTCCGAACACGCCCGACTTGGAGCCTTTCCCCACGGTAGGCCAGCGCATGGCCGCCTACCGGCAATACGCCCTGCCGCTGTCGGTGGAAGCGGTGCGCAACTGCCTGCAGCAGCAGCCCGACGTGGCTTTGAGCGACATTACCCATCTGATAACGGTGAGCTGCACGGGTATGTACGCCCCGGGCCTCGATATTGAGCTGGTCGCGCAGCTGGGCCTGAGTACCAGTGTGCGCCGCACCTGCGTCAATTTCATGGGTTGCTACGCGGCGTTTAATGCTTTGAAGCTGGCCCAGGCGTTTTGCCTTGCCGACCCTAAGGCCAAAGTACTGCTGGTGTGCACCGAGCTGTGCACTATTCACTTTCAGAAGAATAAGGAAGAAGACCACCTGGTATCCAACGCATTGTTCGGCGATGGGTCGGCGGCGGCCCTGGTGCAGGCCCAGCCAGCCAGCCACGGCTACAGCCTGAGCCTGGAAGCGTTCCACTGCGAGCTGGAACCTGACGGCCACGCCGATATGGCCTGGCACATCAACGACTTCGGGTTTGAAATGACCTTGTCGTCGTACGTGCCCAGGATGATTCAGAAGGGCATACGCCAGCTCACCGAAGGCCTGTTGCGCAAGCTGCCGGTGAAGCTCAAGGACATTCACGCCTTTGCCATTCACCCCGGGGGCCGTAAGATTCTCGAAACTATCGAGCAGGAGCTCGGCATGAGTGCCCATGACAACCGCTTTGCCTACCAAGTGCTGCGGGACTACGGCAATATGTCGTCGGCCACGGTGCTATTTGTGCTGCGCGAATTGCTCCAGTCGCTCACGCCGGCTGAGGCTGGGGCGCCGGTGCTCAGCTTTGCTTTCGGACCTGGCCTGACGCTGGAAGCCATGCTGCTACAGGTTCACCTGGCTTAACGCCTTTCTGGCTTACCTATGCCCGACCTGAGCACCCGCGCCACCGAGGAAGAGCTGATGGACGACCTGACGCTGGCCTCCGACGCCCTGCGGCAGAATCTGGACGAGCTGGAAACCATCAACACCTGGCTGGGCGGCTACCGCGTGGTACTCGACGGCCTGCAGCGCCTCCGCTCCCGCTTCCCCAAAAGTCGCGCCCTGCGCCTGGCCGACCTGGGCAGCGGCGGCGGTGATACGCTGCGCCATATTGCCGGCTGGGCCCGGCGGCAGCGCGTGCCCGTGGAACTGGTGGGCATTGATGCCAACGCCTTTATGATAGACTATGCGGCGGCCAAAGCGGCTGGCTTTCCCGAAATCAGCTTTCAGCAGCAGGATATTTTCGGCGCAGAGTTTCAGGAGCAGCAGTTCGACATCATTACCTGCAGCCTGTTTTGCCACCACTTCTCCAGTGAGGCCCTGGCTCAGTTGCTGCGCCAGCTTAATACCCAGGCCCGCGTGGGCGTGCTCATCAACGATTTGCACCGCCAGCCTGTCGCCTACTATAGTATTAAGTGGCTTACGCGCCTGTTTCGGGGCTCGTATCTGGTGCAGAATGATGCTCCGCTGTCGGTGGCCCGGGCCTTTACGCGCCGCGAGTGGCAGCAGATTCTGGCCGCCGCGGGCATTGAGCGGTACTCCTTGCGCTGGTGCTGGGCCTTCCGCTGGCAGGTTATCTTTTAACCACTCTGCTTACTACGTGTACAGCTCAGCCGCCAGCCGAAAGGTATTGGCGTGAGCTTCCACGATGTCGGCGATGCGCACGGAGTAGCCCCCACCCATGCAGACGACTACGGGCAGTTGATTTGTCTGGCAGAGCCGCAGAACCAGCTCGTCGCGGCGGCGGCAGCCCTCCCGGCTCAGGCCCAGATGGCCCAGCTTGTCGGTAGCCAGCACATCCACGCCGGCCAGGTAAAATACGAAATCGGGCCTCACCTCGTCGAGCAGGCGGGGCAACGTATCGGCCAGCAGCTTCAGGTACGTTGCGTCGTCGGTGCCATCGGCCAAGGGCAGGTCCAGGTCCGACTGCTCCTTGCGGTGCGGATAGTTGCGGGCCCCGTGCATGCTGAAGGTAAAGACCCGGGGCTCGTGCCCAAACAAGGCCGCTGTGCCGTTGCCCTGGTGCACATCGAGGTCCACAATCAGGATTGTGCCGATACCCGGCTCGTGGGCCAGCAGGTAATTAGCCGCCGCGGCCTGGTCATTGAGCAGGCAAAACCCTTCGCCCCGGTTGGCAAAGGCGTGGTGGGTACCGCCGGCAATATTGAGGGCAATACCGTGCTGCAACGCCCGCCGGGCGCACTCTATCGTGCCGCCCAAAATAGTTACTTCCCGCGCAATCAGCTGCTCCGACCACGGAAAACCGGTAGCCCGCTCCTCCTGCCGCGTGAGCTGCCCGGCTACCAGCCGCTGGTAGTAGTGTGCGTCGTGGGTGCGCAGAATCTCGGCTTCGGGCGGCGGTACCGGGGTAAAAAAGCTTTCTTCCGTCACAATACCCTCCCGTAACAGCTGCTCGGGCAGTAGCTCGTACTTGAGCATCGGAAACCGGTGATTCTCGGGCAGTGGGTGGGCATAGAGCGGGGCCCAGGCAATGGGAAGCATAGGAAATGGTAAGGCCTGAAAACAAGAATAACTGCCTTACGGGGCAGTTATTCTTGTCCTTTGATGTGGATTAACCGACTTCCAGCCAGCTTGGTTTACAAAGTGCCGTGTCAACCACCGTAAAGCTGCTCGAAAGTATTGACCAGCTTAGCAGTGGTAGCGCTTGCACCCGCCGTTGTTTCACTAGCGTGGGCGGTGCTGGGCTAATACTTCACCACCCGTACCCGGTCAATTCCTTCGGCTGAGCGGACACTCAACGTGTACACGCCGGCAGCCAATTGAGCCATGGGCACCGTCACGGCTAGGCTGCGGGCCGGGGCCTTGCCGGCCCATACCTGCCGGCCCTGCATATCGGTCAGCATCAGGTCACTGGCGCCCCGGAGCTCGGCAAATTCCACCTGCACATTCTCAGCGGTAGGCACGGGGCCCACCCGCAACGATGAGCCCACCGCCGCCACCGTAGTGGCCGTGATGGTGGCATCGTTGATAAGAAAAGGAAAGTCGATGGTCACATCGGGAGCAGTATCTGGGTTGCCGGTATCTATTATGGGGGTCCAGAGCCCGGTGGTTGGAACAAACTGCAGGGCATTAGCACCTACAGTCTGGCGGGCGCCGGCTGTGGTAACCGGAACGTAAAAGTGCGTGAGAGTACCCGATACGACCGAGGTCCACTCAACCCAATAAGTGCCAGCCGGCAACACGGGCGCCGGCGACAGGTTGGCCCGCACTTTCCAGATCAGGCGCGTGGTGCCAGGAGTATTTGGGGTGGGGTAAAGCGAGTTGAAAATGCGGTAAGAATTCGTGCTGACAGCCCCAGCGTAGCGGTTGGTGATCAGGTCGCCATACACCACGGTGGAACCAGCCGCGGCCGGAGAACCGCGCCAGATGCGGACGTATAATTCCGTAAACGGCGAGGTAGTACCGGTATAGCCACTCTGGTAACTGAAAAAGGAAAGACTATTGATTGTCCAACTGAGCCCGGCAGGCACCACGAAATTATCGGCAAGCGCGTAGCCGGCAGACTTGGAGCCGGTATAGCCAGCACTGCTGTTAGTAATGGTGGTTTCGCCCGTGTTATTCTGCGCTTCACTCCACGTGAAGCCGGCTGGGGCTACCACGCCGCTTTTGGTGGTGGTGCCGGTGGTAAAATTCCCGTTGGTGTAGAGCTGCTGGGCCTGGGAGGCGGGCGTTAGTAGATACCCGCCGAGTAACATGAGGAAAGTGGTAAAGAGTTTTTTCATGAGGTTGTGGTTAGTAAGATGTACTGAAGATCACAGTAGCTGAATTCTACCAACCCAATATACAAATTTGATTTTCACATAATTACCCTGATCACATATACATGTATTTATTTATATATAAACCCTATGACATCGTAATTCTACTGTGCAGAGAGGAGTAGAGCGCCAGCAGCCAGCAGCTGATGCGAGGGCGCATTCAGGCCGATTGCCGTTCTGGAAACAGGCCTGCGTATGCCCAACTAAAGCGGCAGGGGCTGCGCAGGCGTGCTACTTCGTATAGGCCCATAAACAACAATACCCGCCGTATAAGGGCGGGTATTGAAGGCGTGATGTGGGACATACTGGGCTCGAACCAGTGACCCCTACCTTGTCGAGGTAGTGCTCTGAACCAACTGAGCTAATATCCCATCAAACACTCTGGCGGCGGCCGGAAAGCGCCAAAGATACGGGCTGTTTGCGTTGATACTAGTCTGGCGGGCAATATTTTTTTCTATTGAACTGCAGCGCGGCGTAACCTTCTGCCCACGGGCAAGTATAGTCGGTTACAAATGCTCGCCTGTACTTTCCCAAGGCCCGCCGTTGCAACCACCTAGACCTTCACCCTCCCATGAAAAAACTCAGTTTACTCCTCGCTCTGTCCCTCGCCACCGTTACCGCCTTTGCTCAGAAAAACGATACCAACGGCCCGGTCGGTTTGCGCTCCTCGACCGACTACGACGCTGGTACCAGCGGCTCGCGCAATACGGGCTTCGGTATTAAAGGCGGCTTCAACTTGGCTGACGTATACGGCGACAGCAAAGCCAACTTTGCCAACAGCTCCAACTCCAAAACCTTCCATGCCGGTATCTACGGCCAGTACGGCTTCAACAACCGGCTCTCGATTCAGCCCGAGCTGCTCTACAGCCGCCAGGGTTTCCAAGGCACCTCGACCAACACGCCTACTTCCGGCACGCCTGCCACGGTAAACGACCGGCGCCTCGACTATCTGCAGTTGCCCGTGTTGCTGGTGTTCAACATCCTCGACAACGTGAGCATCCACGCCGGCCCCCAGGTTTCGCTGCTGACGAAGGTTACCGAAGATGGCAAAGAGCGTAAGATTGCCAACGAGGGCAACGTGTACGGCTACAGCTACACCAGCATCGACTACGGCGTATCGGCCGGCGCCGAAGCCCGCGTAGGACCTGCCCGCGTAGGGGCCCGCTACACGGCTGGCTTCAACGAAATCATCAAGGATCAGCTGGCTACCACGGGTAGCAAAGCGCTGACCGACATCAAGAACAGCGTGTTCCAGGTGTACCTGGGTATTGGCTTCACCCAATAGCCGGTTCCAAACCCGATTTAAGAAGGAAGCCTCTTGGGGCTTCCTTTTTTTATGCGCTAGCTTGGCTTTCCAACCACTGTTTCTGACTTCGAATGGGTGCTGACATTCCGGCGGCCTTGCCCGCCCTCAACCACGGCCGTGAATTGCTGGCCGAGCATGGTATGGCCGTGCTCGGCACCTGGGCCTTGCTCAACCTGCTGGTGAGCGGCTATCTGGTGGCCCGAACTGATGCCCGCTCGGAAACCCACTACTTCCACCAGATGAACGTGGGCTGGAACTTCGTGAATGCCGTGCTGGCCGTGGTGGGCATTGTGCGGGCCAATCCCAACCACGTGACCGGCCTCACCCTGGCTGCCAGCCTGGAGGCTCAGTTCGATTTCGAGAAAATCCTGCTGCTCAACGTGGGCCTGGACGTGGCGTATCTGGCCATTGGCAGCGGGCTGCGGGCCCGGGGCCAAGCCACTGAAAGCCAGCGGCCCGAACGGCTTCTGGGCTTCGGCCGCTCGTTGTGGCTGCAGGGCGGCTTTTTGCTGCTTTTCGACACGGGGTTTTACCTACTCTACCACCGCTACGCCGCCGCGCTGCTGGCTCTGGTGCAGCCCTAAACCCAAAGTTTACCATCTTTCCGGCATGAATACATTTTCTGCCGCCGACCTTGAAATCATCGATTACGAACCCCGGTACCACGACGATTTCCGACGTCTCAACCACGAGTGGATAACGCGCTACTTCGAGTTGGAGCCTGCCGACCACATCACGCTCGGTGACCCGCAAACCCACCTGCTCGACCCGGGCGGCTTTATCCTGCTGGCCCGCTACGAAGGTGAAATTGTAGGCTCCGGAGCCCTGCTACACAATCCCGATGACAATAGCTGGAAGCTGGCCAAAATGGCCGTCACCGACCAGATGCAGGGCCGCGGTATTGGCTATAAGCTGTGCCAAGCCATTCTAAACCGGGCCCGCACCATGGGCGTACCGCGGGTGGAACTGGTTTCCAACCACATTCTGCTGCCGGCCCTGCACGTGTACCGCAAGCTGGGCTTCCGGGAAATTCCACTGGGCACCGTCATGTATAAGCGCGGCAACATCCGGATGGCCGTGGACTTGTAGGCCAACCGACGGAACATAAAAAAAGCCCCGGCCATGCATGGCCGGGGCTTTTTTGTGGGAAACACACCTTCTGGTATTACGAGCGGGGCGCGTGCTGGCCCTCCAGGATTTCCTCTACAATCTTTTTGTTGAAGGCGGGCAGGTCGCTGGGGTTGCGGCTGGTGATGAGGCCTTTGTCGACGACTACTTCGCTGTCTTCCCAGTGGGCGCCGGCGTTTTTGAGGTCGGTTTGCAGGCTAGGCCAGCTCGTTACTTTGTGGCCGCGCAGCAAGCCGGTTTCAATCAGCGTCCAGGGGCCGTGGCAGATGGCAGCTACCACTTTGCCCGAGCGCATAAACTCGGCGGCAAAGTCGACTACTTTTTGCTCGGTGCGCAGCACGTCGGGGTTCATCTGGCCGCCGGGCAGCACCAGCGCATCATAGTCGGCCACGCTCACTTCGTCGATGGTCTTGTCGACATCTACTTTGTTGCCCCAGTCTTTCTCATCCCAGCCCTTAATGGAGCCGCTTTTCAGGGAAATAACGTGGGTTTCGGCGCCTTCGCCTTCCAGGTATTTCTTGGGTTCTTCCAGTTCCGACTGCTCGAAACCGTCGGTGGCTACAATGGCTATTTTCTTGCCTTTTAGTTTATCACTGCCAAAGATGCTCATGGGAATAGATGTTAGGGTTGGGTAGTAGGTTGGGTACGAAAAAGCCGGCCCGCGCTAGGCAGAACCGGCTTTGGTAGTACGCAAACCGTGGAGCTGGGTTACTCGTCGTCGCGGCCCGCCCGGTCGCGCTTGAGCTTTTTACGCAGGCTTTTCACCCGCTCGTCGAAGCCGTCGGGGTCGTAGCTCACGTCTTCCACATCGAGCTTGTCGAGCATGTCCATCAGCTCGTCGGTGTGGTCGGTGCGGGTGGCGGAGGCGACGCGCACAAAGGCCATTTCCGACCACAGCACCGACTTCAGCCGGCTGCCATCCTCGCTGAGCATCTGCATTTCCACGACCAGATTGGAGTTGTCGAAGTTGATGAGCTGGGTACGGATACGCACCGTTTCGCCGTGGTTGGCGGGGCGCAGGTAGGCAATTTGGTGCTTGGTAATCACCCAGCCGGCGCCCTGCTCCTGGGCCAGCTGCCCCAGGTTGAGGGCGTAATGCTCAGTGGTGTGGTCTTCGCGGGCGTTGAGAAAATAATCGAGGTAGCGGGCGTTGTTGAGGTGGCCCAGCATGTCGCAGTCCTGGAAATGGATGCGGTAGGTGGTTTCGGGAGTTTGAAGCAGCTTGGCAGCCATGGTGTGGTGTGTGGTCGTGGGAAAAGTCGAGCGGGCAAAGTACGGGCAAAAGGGGCAAACGGGCTGCTACAGGCCCTTTAGCCGGTAGGCGTCGGCCAGTACCTGGTGAGCCACGGGCTTGCGTGCGTCGCTCGGGCTGTCGAACACGACAAGCAAATGGTCCTTATCAATCATGCCCATGCCCTCAGCTTTGTCTTGCCCGGAAGTGGGCCCTTGGCCGTGGGGCACGTCGAAGAGGCGCTGGATTTTGTCGGGCCCCACCAGCGTGTCGCCTTCTTGGTTCATAGCGCCTGGCCAGCAGTACACCGCAATGGTGCCGTCGAGGTCCATGGTGGGACCGGCCAGCAAATACAGGTCGTCGCCGGCCTGGCGCAGCTCCCGCAGGCCCATGCCGCCCAGGGCCAGAAAGTGCTTCTTGTAGTATTTCTGCTCCCCACCGATTTTGGCCAAGCGCAGGCGGCCGTGCTTGTCGAGTTCGGGCAGCAACTCCAGCACCACGGCCCAGCCCCGCAGCACCGGCCCGCGCAACCCCACAAACAGGCGCCCGTCGGAGGCAGCCGCCAAGCCCTCAATGTCGAACCCGTTGTCTTTGCCAGGAATCTTGAGAAAGGGTTTTAAATGCGGGTCTTCGGCCAATAGGTCGGTCAGCTCGTTGGTTTCGGTGCTGCCGTGGAGCTGGGCGGCCTGCAGGGTTTCGTTGGCTTTGGTAGGGTGCGGAGCCGATTTGCAGAGCTCAAAGTCACCGGTTTCCTCGTTGCGCACCAGTGGAATCCGGGCCAGCAGGTAGCGGTTGGGGTCATTGGCAACCTTGGCCAGCTTGGCAATCTGCTTGGCCACGTCTTCGTCCTCATGGTCGGGCTTTTTGCGCTTGAGACTGTGGGAGCCAATCACCCAGAGGTAGTGGTCGGCTTCGGCCAGGCCCTCAATGTCGATTTCACTGGTTTCGTCGGCGGGCAAATCGAGCAGGTCGGTGAGCTGGAACGAGGCGTGCTGCCCGTACTCGTGCGGCCCGGTACGCGTCAGCCGCTCGATGGTGGTTCGCTCGTCGCAGCTCAGCCACAGGTTGTCGCCGGTGCAGAGCACTGCCGAAAGCCCGTCGCGCACGTGCTTGCCGTCGGCGTTCAAACTCAGCTTGGGGTTGAATTGCAGGGTATAGGCTTGGGGGCGCATGATTAGAGAAAGATTAGGCGTAAAACAGCAAACGGCCCAATCCGCGCAGGGTTGGGCCGTTTGGACAGTGGCAGCTTGGCTTTGCGTACGCCTAGCCTTTCTTCTCGCCTTCGGCCGGCGGACCGAGCACCTTTACTTTGTCTTCCTTCTTCAAGCCCGACAGTACTTCCACGTTGATGCCGTCCGATAAGCCGGTCTTGACCAGCCGCTTCTGAAACTGCTGGGGCGCGGTTTCGACTTCCACAAACACGCTGTCCTTGTTGACCTTGCCGAATTGCAGCAGGCTTTCCCGGATAGCCAGCACCTGCTTGCGGCGGCCCAGCACAATGTCGCCGTTGGCCGAGTAGCCGGCCCGCAGGAACTGCCCGGGCTGCAGGCGCACGTTGGCCCGCACCTGAAACTTGATGGCGCCTTCTTCGGTGATGCCCTTGGGCGCAATGTATTCGAGGGTGGCCGGAAAATTCTCGCCTTCCAGGGCCCCTACGGTCAGGTTCAGGTCCATGCCTTCCCGCACCTTGCCTACTTCACTCTCGTCCACTTTGCCTTCAAATACCAGGCTTTTCATGTCGGCAATGGCGGCAATAGTGGTGCCCTCGTTGAAGTTGTTGCGCTCCACTACCGACGAGCCCACTTTGATAGGCACATCCAGCACCAGGCCGGTGATGGTAGAACGGACGGTGTTGGAAGCGCCGCCGGTGTTGCGGGAGGCACCGCGCTGGGCAATCTGCAGGTCGTTTTCGGCGGCGTTGAGGGCCTGCTTTTTGGCACGCACGTCGGCCAGCAGGCGGTTGTATTCCTGCTCGGCAATTACTTTCTGCTCAAACAGGGGCCGCTGCCGGTCCAGCTCGATTTGGGAGGTTTCCAGGGCCACGCGGGCAGCCTGAATCTGGTTCTGGGCGTTGTTCACGTTGGCTGCGTTGGCCACCGTGCGGATGCGGGCAATGAGCTGGCCTTCCTTGATGGGCTCCCCGGCCTCTACAAACAGCTCCTCTACGATGCCCGACACCTGGGGCTTGATCTGAACCTCCCGCCGGGGCACGATGCTGCCCGTGGCCACGGTCTTCTTCACAATGTCGGCCACAAACGGCGTTTCGGTTTTATAAGTCACTGGGTCGGTATGGGCCTGCTTCCAAAAGTAGCGCGCAAGCCAGCCGAAACCAGCCAGCAGCAGAAGCACAAGGATGCCCAGAAAGATTCGTTTCATGGTAATAAGCGGGGTTTTTGGCGGCTGATAAGGCGCCTGGTAGGTGTGAGCCGCACGGGCCGAACCCGCTACGGGCTCCACAGCAACAGCAGTTTCGTCGGGCAGGGTTTGGTTGTTCATAGCAGTGAGTTTGTGAAATAGTGAGATGGTGAAATGGCGAGTTTTCTTTTCTGGTGGAGCAGGTGGCGCGGCCTGAATGGCAACTCACTAATTCACCGGTTCACCATCTCACCGCTTATTCGTCTTTGAGGGCTACCACTGGCTGCACGCGGGCGGCAATGGCGGCGGGCACCAGGCCGGCCACCCCGCCGGCCACCACCAGCAGCACCACGGCCGTAAGGGCCACGCCCAAATCCACCTGCGGATTGGCGAAGAAGCCCACATCCTGGCCTTGAATCAGCGAGGCAATACCGGCCATCAGAGCCGTGCCTAACAGCAGCCCGATCAGGCCCGCAGCGGCGGTAATGACAATGCTTTCCTGCACAATCAGGCTGATAATGCTCCAGGGTGTAGCCCCCAGGGCCTTGCGAATCCCGATTTCCTTGGTGCGCTCCTTTACCACGATGAGCATGATGTTGCTCACCCCAATGATGCCGGCCAGGATAGTGCCAATGCTAACCATCCAGCTGAAGCCCGAAATACCGGTAAACAGGCCTTGCACCCGGGCATATTCCTCTTCCACGTTGGCCGAGCCAAAGGCCCGGTCGTCGGTGGGGGCTACTTTGTGCTGCCGGGCCAGCAGCTGCTTTACCTTGGTTTCAACCACCGCCGCAGGCACACCGGGCTTGGGAATAAAGGCGAAATACCCTACCTGATTCACCTGGTTGAAGGTCACCTGCAGGGCCGTGAGCGGAATCATGATAGTCTGGGCTTCCTCCTGGGCATTTTCGGGCTTACCCTCGGCCTTGAATAAGCCCACAACCCGGAAGAAAATCCCCTTAATGCGGATTTCCCGGCCCAGCGGATTGTCGGTGCCAAATAAGACCTCTGCCACCCGGTCGCCGATAATGGCCACTTTGCGCCGCTCGTTGATGTCGATGTCATTAATAAAGCGGCCACTGGTCAGGTGCAGGGGTTTCACGGCCGGGTAGCCGGGGTATTCACCGTTCACGGAAAAAGTGGAGCTTTTGGTACCATACTGCACCGTGAAGGTGCCGTCTAGAGAACTGCGGGGCAAGACTACGGCCGCTTCGGGTACTTCGCGCAGCAGGGCCGCCACGTCGTCGTTGGTGAAGCGAATAAAGCGGCCCACTTTCAGACCGGCGTACGGTACGCTGGTGCGCTGGCTCCAGACGAACACGGCATTTTTGGCCACGTCAAACTCCTTTTCGACGCCGTTGCGGAAGCCCTTGCCCGCGCCCAGCAGCACGACCAGCATAAAAATGCCCCAGAGCACGCCAAACGCAGTAAGCCCGGTGCGCAGCTTGTGCCGCCGTACCGTTCCCCATATTTCACTCCATTTGTCGAGGTCAAACATTGATACTCAGGTTACTTTTTCAACCCCCTCCTTCGCTGAGAAGGAAGGCCAGCTTCTAGTAGTTAGTCGGCCCGCAGGGCTTCGATTGGTTTCACGTTGGCGGCTTTCATGGCGGGCACCAAGCCGGCTACGGCCCCAGACACGACCAGCAGCAGCGCAGCGCTGACGGCCACGCCCAGGTTCACTTCCGGGTGGTCGAAGTAGGACGTGGTACCACCCGCTTTTTCGAGCATGTAGCGCACCAAATCCAGTAGGGCCACGCCGAAAAGTAGCCCCAGATAGCCCGAGAAGCTGGTAATAACCACCGACTCCTGCACGATCATGCTGATAATGCTCCAGGGTGTGGCCCCCAGGGCCTTGCGCACCCCGATTTCCCGGGTCCGCTCCTGCACGATTATGAGCATAATGTTGCTCACGCCCACCACCCCAGCCACCAAAGTCAGCACGCCGATAACACTCACAAAGAGCTTGATACCGGTAAACAAGCCCTCGAAGCGCTTTACTTCTTCCTCATTATTTTCCAGGTCCAGGGCCTGCTTGTCGGCGGGGTCAAACTGGTGGCGGCGGGCCAGCAGCACCCGCACCTGGTCTTCGAGCTGCTTCACGGACGTGCCCTTGGTGCTGCTGATACCGATGCGCTGCACCTGGTTGTACTGGTTGAAGGTCGTCTGGAAGGTGGTGAAGGGTACGAAGGCCCGCTCCTCGTTGCGGCCGTTGTTGCCGGTGTGGGTAAAGATGCCGACTACCTTAAAGAACACGCCCTTTACCTGCACGTACTGGCCGATGGCGGGCTGGTCGCCGAACAAGACCTTGCGCACCTTCTCCCCCATGATTATCACCTTACGCCGCTCCAGCCCGTCCAACGGGCTCAGCATTCGGCCCTGGGTAAGCTTTTCGCCGTTGAGCTGAAAGAACTCGGCCGTGGCCCCAAACACCTGATAAGAGCCGTTTTTGGTTTTGTTGACGATGGTATACTCGCCCGAAAGCCGGTTGCGCGAGGCCAGCAGCTCCACTCCATCCACCTGCTGCCGAATGGCTTCCAAATCGTCGTTGGTGAACTTCAGCTCCCGGCCCGGCTTCAGCCCCTGCCAGGGCAAGGACGTTTTGCCGGCGCTGACGAACATACTATTCATGGCTCCGCCCCCAAACTCCTTCCAGATGCCATTCTCCATGCCCTTGCCCGCGCCCAGCAGCAGTACCAGCATAAAGATGCCCCAGAATACCCCGAAGGCCGTCAGGAACGTGCGCAGCTTGTTGCGGCGCATCGTCCCGAGGATTTCCTGCCATTTGTCGAGGTCAAACATGGAAGTTTAATGTGCTGGTGGGGGAAATGTGAGGAATGTGGAAATGGGCCGGTGACTTATCTGTTCTTGCCAAGTCGCACCATCAGTTCTTAATTCCGGCTGCAGCTCTGGCGTACTTTTTCCAGGCGGCGCATCACGTCTTTCACCGTGGCCTCGTTGGTGGTGTAGAGCGGAATGTCGAAGCTGATGGTGCTGGTCTTTTTGCGCTTGACAATCTTGATTTCGTAGTGCCGGGGCTCGTCCTCATCCGCGTCTTTTCCCAGGGCATAGGTCATGGAGGTAACGTCGGCCCACTCGAAGGCCATTTTCAGCTCGAAAAAGCCTTTATCCATGCTCATCGACCAGCCCGAGTTTGACCCACCGTAGCTGACGGCCAAGGGTTTGGGCATCTCCACATCGGCGTCCCGGTCCCGGATGATCTGCTCGGCGTGGCAGCCTTTCAGGGCCAGGTGCAGCTCCTGCTTGGGCTTTTGCGGGTTGCGCATGAGCCGGTCCAGATCCTTCATTAGGGCCTGCTGCTCGGTAGCCGAGGTTTGGGCCAAACTCGGTGTAGTGGTGGCCAGAGCGCCCAATAGAGTAAGAGCAGAAAAGAAGGTTTTCATAGCTAGACAAATCAGAACGAAGAAAATCAGGACAAAAACTCACCAGCTCACCACTTCACTATTTCACCATTTAGTCATTCACAATCAGGCCGTCCCGAATGCGAATCAGGCGCTGGGTCTGGTCGGCAATGTCGGTTTCGTGGGTCACGATGACTACGGTCATGCCTTCCTTATTCACGGCCTTGAAGATGTCCATTACCTCCTGCGTGGTTTGGGTATCGAGGGCACCGGTGGGCTCATCGGCCAGAATCAGCTTGGGCTGGCTGATCAGGGCCCGGGCAATGGCCACGCGCTGCCGCTGCCCGCCCGAAAGCTCACTGGGCAGGTGGTCGGCGCGGTCGGCCAGGCCCACCCGGTCGAGGTACTCCAGGGCCAGCCGGTTACGCTCCCGCCGACTCACTTTCTGGTAATACAGCGGCAAGGCTACGTTTTCCAGAGCGTTCTTGAAGTTGAGCAGGTTGAAGGACTGGAACACGAAGCCCAAAAACTGGTTGCGGTACTGCGCGGCCCGGGCCTGCGACAGGTTTCGGTCGATGCGGGTGCCGGCCAGCGTGTAGTCGCCCTGGTCGAAGTCGTCAAGGATGCCTAGGATATTGAGCAGCGTGCTTTTGCCCGAGCCCGAGGAGCCCATGATGCTGACCAGCTCGCCCTCCCGGATGTGCATATCAATGCCCTTAAGCACTTCCAGGCGGTTATTGCCTACCTCGTAAGTCTTGCGGATGTTGCGAAGCTGAATCATAAAGTACTGGACCGTATTTTTCCCGCCATCGGCCGCCAAACGGGCCGGGCTGTGCGGATAGATGGAGGCCCGGCCCGAAAGGTTGCCTGCCAGTAATTAATATATAGAAAAGCAGTTATAAAGCCGCCTCGGCCAGCGGGCTGCAAACGCCTATCTTGCTGTAAATCTTTCTGTACCCTTATCCAAGAGCATGTCTTTTTCCCAACAAGTTGTCTGGATTACGGGCGCGTCGGCCGGTATTGGCGAGGCTCTGGCCAAGGAATATGCCCGGGCCGGTGCCCGGCTGGTTCTGTCAGCTCGCAATGTGGCCGAACTGGAGCGGGTAGCCGCGGCCTGCGCCCCGGCCGAAGTGCTGCTCGTGCCCCTGGACCTGGGGCAGGCCGATACGTTGCAGGCCTGCGCCGAGAAAGTACTGGGTCACTACGGCCGCCTCGACGTGCTCGTCAATAACGGCGGCATCAGTCAACGCTCTCTGGCCCTGGACACCAGCCTCGACGTGCACCGCCGCCTGATGGAAGTAAACTACTTCGGCACCGTGGCCCTGACCAAGGCCGTGTTGCCCCAGTTGCTGAGCCAGAAAAGCGGACAAATTGTGGTGGTAAGTAGCCTAGTAGGCAAATTCGGCTCGCCCTACCGCAGCGCCTACGCCGCCTCCAAGCACGCCCTACACGGCTTCTTCGACTCGTTGCGGGCCGAAATCTGGCAGAGCGGAGTCGGCATTACCATTATTTGCCCGGGCTTTGTGCGCACTGGTGTTTCCATCAACGCCCTTACTGCTGATGGCAGCCCGCAGCAGACGATGGACGCCGCTACCGAGCAGGGTTTGGCCCCCGAAAAGCTGGCTCACAAGGCTATTCGGGCCATTGCCCAGCGGCGCGAGGAAGTGTATATCGGGGGCCGCGAAACGCTGGGCGTATACCTAAAACGGCTAGCGCCCGGCCTGTTCAGCCGAATATTGCGCAAGGCCCAGGTCCGTTAGGAAAGCTTACTTGGAAGTGCGGCGGGCCTGCATCTGGGCCTGCATCTGGCGCTTTTTGGCCTGGTACTGCTTGTACTGCACATCCGTCAGCACGGCTTTGAGCTGGCCTTCGGAGTCGGCGTTTATTTTCTTGAGTTCCGTCATCAGGGCCGTCTGGTTTCCGGCGTTGCGCTGGCGGGCCTCGTTTACTTTTTCTACCGTCCCACTAAGAATAGAGCGCACCTTGCCCTGCTGATCGGGCTGCAGCTTGAGCTCGTCGGTCATCACGTCGGTCAGGTCGCGGGCGGCGGCTTTGGGCACCGGCGCGGGGGCGGGTGCTACCGTCACCGATTTGGCTTCCGGGATATTCGCCTTGTTGCGGCGGGCACAACCAAACGTGACGGTGCTAAGCACGCCAATAACCAGCAGGGAACGGGAAAGGAGCATAGGAAGCAAGGTAAACTGCGTCTGCATACGCGAAAACTATGCCCGGCGGTTATCCGCTGGCCTGATCCCCACGCTTAGCGACAGAATGTGCCCGCAAATATGCGACCTAGGCCGTAGTTGTCGCCCGGCTGCTCGAAAAGACCACGGTGGGGCTGCTGGCCTTCATTTCCTGGGCCGTGTAGTGAGCCAGGGCCATAATGGTGAGCATCGGGTTGACGCCGCTGCAAGCCGGAAACGCCGAGGCATCGGCCACGAACAGGTTACGCACCTCGTAGGTTTCCCCGTTGGGCCCCACCGGGTGCGCGGCTGCGTCGCCGCCCATGCGGCAGGTGCTCATCTGGTGGGCGCTGTAGAGGCTGAACTGGTTGGGTTTCCAGCCCAGGTGGGGCAGCTTGTCGAGCAGTTCAGGGTTGCGCAGCACCCCGCCGTCGGCTTCCAGCGTGGGTAAAGAGCCGTGGGGCAGATACACTTTCCGGGCCCCGGCCGCCACATGTATTTCGGCTGCGGCCCGCACGCCCTGCAGCATGTTGGCCCGGTCGAAGTCGCTGAGTACGTAGTCGACCAGGGGCGCGCCGTGCTTGTCGATACTGACCCGGCCCCCGTCCCGGTCCCGGGTCAGCACGATAAAGCTGCCCAGGTGGGCTGCGTCCAGCATCATCTGTTTGTGTTGCTCGCCGCTCAGCCAAGGCAGCACCATAGCCATAAGCCCGGCGTGGGCCGGTGGGGTTTCGAGCTTGGCCCCGAAGTTGGTGCCGTTCAGCATCGTGAAACAGTCATTGACTACCGACATGCTCGGGCCGTGCCAGGGGTTGATGGCGTGCGGATACAGGGCCGAAACCGCCACCGTGGGATGCAGATGCAGATGCTGCCCGATATGTGGGTGCCGCAGCCCGCTCCGCAGCAGCAGCGCCGGCGACTGCACCGAGCCCCCCGCTACCACCACCCGCTTGGCCCGCACCGTGATGCTCACCCGGCGGCCATCGGCAGTGGTATGCACGGCCTGGGCGCCTTTGGCCACTCCGGCTTCGATGGTCACGCGCTCCACGTGGGTGTCGGCCAGAATCCGAGCCCCGTGCTCGAAGGCTCGGAGCAGATACGTATTCAGCGTGCCTTGCTTGATGCCGTACCGGTCGCCCATGGTGGTGTAGCCCAGGCCCTGAAAGTGCTGGTCGGAGTCGGAGAGGCCTTTTTCGTTGCGGGGAATCAGCTTTACCTCCTGCCCCAGCTTCGTGGAGCCGTCCCAGAGTGCCTGATTCTGGCCGTTGTGGCGGGTATAGTCGATGTTCACGCTCAAGGCCCTAGATACGGCGTCGAGGCTGCGCTTGAATTCTAGGGAAGCAAAATGTGGCACCTGGTGCTCCCGGGCCCATTCCTGCAGCACGTAGTCGGGGGTGCGGAAGGCCCCGGCCCAGTTGACGGTAGTGCCTCCGCCCAGGCAGCTGCCGGCCAGCAAGGCCACGCCGCCATCCTGAGTAGTGAGGGCTCCTTTGGCGTCGTAGAGCTTGCCCATCATGTCGACTTCGCGCTGGGTAAAGTCACAACCGTGGCAGTACGGGCCTTTTTCAATGACCAGCACGTCGTGGCCATCGGCAGCCATTTCCCCGGCAATAACGCCGCCCCCGGCTCCGCTGCCAATAACTAGCACGTCGCAGTCGTAGGTGGTGTCGGCGGTGGGCTGCAGGGTGCGGATGGGCTTGGGCGTGTCCACCACGTCGTCGGGCAGCGGACCAGGGTAGCCGATATGTGCCCAGGCCCCATTGCCCAGCTCGGCCGCCGACGAGCCGTAGTACAAAAACAGCAGCAGCTTGCGCAGGGCATGAAAGCCTTTACGGAGCTGGGGCAGGTTGCTCTGGGCCCAGCTCCGCAACAGCTGCTGGCGCTGCTCGGCATCGAGGCGGACGAAGGGCTTGAGCGGGCCAAACCAGGTCAGGCCCAACATGGGGTTATTCAGCAGCGCCAGCAGCTTTTCAAACTCCTGCTGGGCCGCCAATGGCTGGGCGCTGAGTACCTCCGCTATTTTCTGCATATCCACACCTTCCGAGCCGGCGCGGGCCCAGAACTCGGGCTTGTCCGGGCGGCCGGGCAGGCCCGGGATAAACGTATCGGCCAGGGCCTGCAGGGTTGGGTGGTGGGCAGCAGAGAGGTTCATGGTGGGCTGAGCAATAGGGGGCGGAAATTGTCGCAGCAACCGGGTGGGCTGGCAGCCTGAAAATATCGGGATTTTCTCCCAGATAGTAGGCATGCCGCGTAATTTATACTGCAGGTATTCAGCCCTTTCATCAGTCTAAGCTTCGAAGAATGCTTTTTACCAATCTGCCTGTTGCCCTGTACTTTGCGAAGAACCTGCCTCATCTGGCCCACTGATGAGTATACCAATGCACAAAGCCCTTTACCACCGGCATGGCAAAGGGCTTTATGCGTTAAATACCGTTAGTTGCTTAGGCGAGGAAGGATGAGGGAATAAACAGCAGCACGCGAGGTTCCCGCGGGGCTCGAAATAACGTGCTATTACCCGTGCTTTTTGCCTCTCGACCTTAAAATAACCGCATGAGCCAGTCCACCATTTTCTGCACTTTCGGGGTGTAGGGCGGGTACATGAACTTGATGCCGGTGCGGCCGGTACGCTGCTTGAGCACGGCTTTTTCGTTGGAGAAAGCCAGGAAGCCGTAGTGCCCGTGGGCCTTGCCCATACCGCTGTTGCCGACGCCGCCGAAGGGCAAGTCGGGGTGGGCCAGGTGCAGGATGGTTTCGTTGATGCAGCACCCGCCAGCCGCCACGTTTTGCAGCAGGTAGCGCTGGTTTTCGCTGCTCTCGGTAAACAGGTACAAGGCCAGCGGCTTGGGCCGGTCATTGACGAAGTCGGCGGCCTGCATCAGGGTTGTAAAGGGCTGAATGGGCAGCAGCGGCCCGAAGATTTCTTCCTGCATTACCCGGCTGTCGGGCGCGGCGTCGAGCAGCAGCGTGGGCTCGATAAAGCACTGATTACCATCCACGATGCCGCCCAGGGCCACGTGGGCGCCGGCGCGCTGGGCATCTTCCAGCAAACCCGACACCCGGGCAAAATGGTGCTTGTTGACGATGCGGGCAAACGACTGGGAGTTGATGACGCCCTGCCCGGCGGGGTCGTAGAAGCGGCTCACGGCCCGGCGCACTTCCTCCACAAACTGCTCCTGCACGCTTTCCTGCACCAGCACGTAGTCGGGCGCTACGCAGGTCTGGCCGGCGTTGATAAACTTACCCCAGACGATTTTCTCGGCCGCGTCGCGCAGGTTGGCCGTGGCATCGACCAGCACCGGCGACTTGCCACCCAGCTCCAGCGTGACGCTGGTCAGGTGCTCGGCGGCGGCCCGCATCACGACTTTGCCGACGGCCGGGCTGCCGGTGAAGAATATATGGTTGAAGGGCAGTTGCAACAGGGCCGTGGCCACGTCTTTGTCGCCTTCCACCACGGCTACCTCGGCCGGGTCGAACAGCTCCCGGGCCATGCGGCTAAGCAGGGCAGCCACGGCCGGCGTCATCTCCGAGGGCTTGATAATGCAGCAGTTGCCGGCGGCCAGCGCCGATACCAGTGGATCAATGGCCAGGTAAAACGGGTAATTCCAGGGCGCAATAATCAGGCAGACGCCCTTGGGCTCATAGTGGACCCAGGAAGTGGTGCCCATCAACGAGAGCGGCGTACCCACGCGGCGCGGCTTCATCCACTGCTTAAGGTGGCTGAGTGTATGCTTGATTTCCACCTGGCTCGACCAGATTTCGGTGACGTCGGTTTCGGCCGGGGGCTTGCGAAAGTCGGCGTACAGGGCCTCCTCAATGGCCCGGCGGTTTTGCTCGATCCACTGGCTGAGCTTGCGGATGCGCCCGGCCCGCTCCTCAGCTGACTCGCGGCGCAGGACCGGCGCCCGTAGCTGTTGCTGAGCAAAGAGAGAGGCTGGGGAAGCAGCCACAGTGGAGGCCGCAGCAGCGGCTGGGGCGGAAGAAACAGACATAGAAGCGGGGAGGAAAAGCCAGTTGGCCTAAGATACGCAAACGGCCCGGGAAGCGCTGCCTCGGGGTGGGCCCCGGTGTTACCGCCCGGGCTATTTTGAGCGGCCGTTTTCTCCCGCCGACTAGGAGCCAGCAGGGCAGTAGAACCGGGACAATGAGTTCGATTTAATCCTATTTCAACGGCTTATTTCTTCATCCCAACTTCATCAACAATGCTTAACAGAACCCACTAATAAACAATTATTTACACCACAAATATCAATACTCAAGCATTCCTTCTTCGCCGGTTTTAGGTTACTTTTGAGCCCGTTTTTTACCGACTATGAGTTTGCTCACGCTTCCCGATTCTATCCTCCACCCCTTGCTGGTAGCCAGCAGCCTGACGCTGGGCCCGGGCGCTTCGGCGGAGGCTGCGGCCCGACCAATAGTAGCGGCTCCCGACTCAGGCCGAGCTGAGGCCGTCGCCCTGGCAGCAGCCGACACCACGCGCCGCCCGCCGCGCCGCAGCGACTACCTGATGCCCTCGGGCGTGACCTACCACTACGAGCGGCCCAAGCCGTTCCGGTTTTTGCTGAACATTCCGCGCGACGTGGTGGCCTACCCGAAGTTTGCCTTCCAGAAGAAAAACCTGCCCGTAATTGGGGGCGTGGTCGTCAGTACTGTCGTGCTCTACGCCTTCGACCAGCAGATTCTGGATGGGGCCAAGCAGTTTGGGCGGCACCTGCACCTCTCGTCGGCCAGCACCCAGACGACCTTGTTCGACGTGCCCGTGCGCTACGGCAATGGCAAGCAGCTGGATTTGGAGTTTAACTACCCCTCGAACCTGAATAGCGCCATGTACTTTCTGGGCGACGGGTGGACTCACCTGAGCATTGCCGGCAGCTTCTGGGCCTACGGTCTGATCGGGCGCGACAACCGGGCTTCGCAAACGGCCAGTCAGGTGATGGAAGCCGTGTACACCAACGGCCTGGTGGTGCAGGTGCTCAAGCACCTGACGGGCCGGGAAAGTCCGTACACGACGACGTATCCGCGGGGCAAAATCCGGCTGTTTCCCAACCAGAAAACCTACAGCCAGCACGTGCCCAACTACGACGCCTACCCCTCGGGCCACCTGAGCACGGCTATGGCTACGGTGACCGTAATTGCCGAAAACTACCCTGAATACCGCTTCGTGCGGCCCGTAGGCTATTCCCTGATGGGCCTCTTGAGCTACGCCATGCTCAACAACGGCGTGCACTGGGCCAGTGACTATCCCTTGGCCCTGGCCCTGGGCTACGGCTTTGGCAAAATAGCGGTGATGCACGGCCGGCAGGAAGTAAAGCGTGACCAGGAAACCGGTCTGCTAATGCCCCAGCCCTGGTATAAGCAGGTACGCCTCACCCCTACTGGCGGTGGTGGCAGCTACGGCCTCACCATGCAGTACCGCTGGTAAGACCCACTCCGGTCGGAAACACAAAAAGGCCGAAGCAACAGTTGCTTCGGCCTTTTTCTATCTGCGGATCAACTTTGCAGCTTAGGTATTCAGCACCTCGCCGCCGTTGGGGTGCAGGGCCTGTCCGGTGATGTAGCTGGCGTCTTCGGAGGCCAGGAACACGTAGCAGGGGCCTACTTCCGAAGGCTGGCCGGGACGCTTCATCGTGGTGTCTTTGCCGAAGGAAGCTACTTTTTCCGCCGGGAAAGTGGCCGGAATCAGGGGCGTCCAGATGGGGCCGGGGGCTACGGCATTCACCCGGATTTTCTTTTCGGCCAGCTGTTGGGCAATGGAGCGGGTATAGGCCGTAATGGCGCCTTTGGTGGAAGTGTAGTCGACCAGCTGCTGGTTGCCGCGGTAGGCGTTAATGGACGACGTGTTGATAATAGAGTCGCCTTCCTGCAGGTGGGCCAGCGCCGCCCGCGTGACGCGCACGAAGGAGAAGAAGTTGACCTGGAAAGTGTCGAGCCACTGGTCGTCGGTGATTTCAGTCACGTCCTGGCTCACGAACTGCTCGGCGGCGTTGTTGACCAGAATATTGAGCTGGCCCAGTTCCTGCACCGTCTGGTCAACGATGGACTGGCAGAAGCCGGGCTCCCGCAGGTCGCCGGGCAGGGTAAGGCAGCGGCGGCCTTCCTGCTCCACCAGCTGGCGGGTGTTATAGGCATCCTGCTCTTCCTCGGGCAGGTAGGTAAAGGCCACGTCGGCACCTTCGCGGGCAAAGTGCACGGCTATTGAGCGGCCAATGCCACTGTCGCCGCCCGTAATCAGCGCCACTTTGCCCTGGAGCTTGTCACTGCCTTTATAGCCGGGCCGGATGTATTCCGGCTGGGGCGTCATTTCCGTTTCGAGACCGGGCTGCTGGTCCTGCTGCTGCGGGGGCAGCGTGGTGGGCTTGTTTTCCATAGCGTTGAGGATAAGTGAGGTTGTGCCTTTTTCCAAACGCAGAGAAGCCGGTCGGGTTATGGCCCAGGTAGGTCTTTTACTCCCCGAACGAGGTGCTTTTCCCCGCAGAATACCTACTTCTAGGTATTGCAGGCAGCTAGCCGAAGTCCTAAATTTGTCCAGAAAAGATCCTAAAAGCACGGCTTTCTTTCTCGTCATCGAAGAGCTTTACTACCCTACCTACCAGGCTGGGCAGCACTGCTATTCACTTCAGTAACGGGTTTTAAACCAAACGAATAGCCCTTGCTTGCCGCTGCTATTTACGCTGGTATCGTGCCCTGATGCTTTGCTCATTCTGCGAGCTAGGCTACGGTTAGGATTCAATTTTCTCCCGCCCTGCTACTACTTACCCTAACGCAACAGATTTACATGTTTACTACCCGCCTGTGCGGGCTGATGCTGGCGCTGCTCCCGGGCAGCGTGGCGGCGCAGCAGCTGTTCAACAGCACCCGCAGCAACTACTCCGGCCTGACTGGAGCCAGCTGGAACCCGGCCAACATTGCCGACAACCGCTACTTTTTCCAGTTTCAGCTGGCCAGCTTCGACGCCCACGTAACGAATACGGCCTACCGCTACACCGGCGCCTGGAGCCCCCAGACGCCAAACGAGGACCTGGACCTGGACAAGAATTTTCTGACCCGCAGCCCCAGCGACAAAGCCAAGTCCTTCAGCGCGGGCCTCAACGTGCGCGGGCCGGGCATTATGCTGCGCATCAGCCCTACCCAAAGCATTGCCTTCAGCACCCGGGCGCGGGTAGCGTTGCAGGGCAATTCGGTCTCGGAATCTCTGATTGTGAATGCCGTGGACGGGTTCAAGACCCGGGGCCGGGCCGCCGACAATACCTTCAACCTGAACCTGAACGCCTACTCTGAGTACGACCTAAGCTACGGCCGCGTGGTGCTCGATAAAAGCCTGCACTTTCTTAAAGCCGGCGTGACGGCCAAGCGCTACGTGGGCTTTGGCTCGGGCTACCTGCAGAGCCGACAGGCCGATTACCAGATTGTGGACAAGACGGCCGCTACCGGCGACACAATTGTGCGCATCAACGCTCTGGAGGCAGCTTTCGGCTACTCCAACCCCCACGCTTTTGACAACGTGGATGCCAACCAGGCCCTGCAGTGGCTGAAGGGTGGCGGCGGTAGCGGCGGGGGCTGGGGCCTCGACCTGGGCTTCGTGTATGAGTACCGCCCCAACATGGGCCAGTACCGCTACATCGACAAGAAAGGCGTGGACCGGCTCGACTACTCCCGCAACAAGTACAAGTACCGCGTGGCCGTGTCGGTGACGGATATCGGCTACATCCGCTACGCCGACAACGCTACGGCTTTCAACAACATCAAAACCAAGAATTCCGGCGTGAGCGAGTCGGACCTGAACGGTATTGACCTGGACAACTACGAGGCGCGGCTCAACAAAATCCTGCGTACCCAGAAGCAGCAGCGGGAAAGTGAGTTTGTGGCCGGGGTGCCCACCACGCTGAACGTGGACGTGGACTACCACCTCTACAAGTGGCTGTACGCCAACGCGGCGGTCAGCCAGAGCCTGCGCGGTAAGTACGCGGTGGGCATGCGTAGCTTTTCGTACGCCTCCATCACGCCCCGCGTGGAAAGCAAGTGGCTGGAAGTAGCCACGCCCATCACCATGGCCAACGCCTATCAGACCCTGAACTACGGCCTGATGGTGCGCCTGGGGCCGCTGGTCGTGGGTTCCAACGATATGTCGGCCTACTTTGCCTCCAGCAACCCCTACGGCTTCAATGGTTACGTCGAACTTTCGCTACTGCAGCTGGCCAACAGCGGCAAAGGCAACAAAAAGCACGGCAAGTCCCGACTCAAGGACAGCAACGAAATCAAGACCAAGCAATAACTCTCAAAGGCGGCCCTGGGGCCGCCTTTACTTTTTGTGGGTCTTCAGGTACAGCTTGGCCTCGCGGTACTGCGGCGACTTACGGTCCGACTTATCGGCCACGATGCCGTAGTAGCGCCGGGCCGTTGCTACGTCCTTTTCGTCTTCCGCCATGCGGCCCAGGTTCAGGTTAGCCGACAGGTAAAAGCCGCTTTCGGTGTCGCCGGTCTGCTCCGAAAACACGATGCAGCGCTGGAAATAGTCCTTGGCTTTCACTACGTCCTTGTAGCTGTTTTGCACGATGGAGCCCAGGAAATACGTGGCGTAGCGCCCACTGATACCTTCATAGCCGGGCAGGCCGCGGTTTATCTTGTCCAGGATTTCGCGGCTCACCCGCTCACACTCTATCATGTCGCCCTGGTGGTAGGCAAGCAGGGCGTAGAAGCGCTGAAAGTAGGCGTTATCGGGGTAGTTGTTGGCCAAATAGCGGGCCGTGGGCATAGCCGCGGTGAGGTTGTTTTCTTCCGAGTACAGAATGCGCATCAGAAAATACTTGGCTTCCAGACCAGTGTAAAACCCGTTGCTGGCCACGCTCTTGAGCTGCTGCAAGCCCAGAGCGCGGTTGCCCTTGGGGAACAGCAACAGCACGGGCCGCAGCAGCGGGTAGTTTTCCGAAATCCAGACGGCGTAGTAGTTGAACAGGGCCTGGCCAAACAAAAACTCCGGGCTCAGGCCGTTGGCTTCCTTGCTTTCCTGCAGGTAGCGCAGGGCCTTGCGGCTGCTGACCGTGGCGGCCGTCCAGTTTTTGCGCTCGGCGTTGAGGTGGGCATCGAAGCCGTAGGCGGCCGAGAGGAAAAAGCAGGCTTCGTAGTTCTTGTTGTCCTGGTCGTAGAGCACTTCGGCTTTGCGCACGGTAGTGTCCATGTAGGCAAAGAAGGCTTTGTCGTACTGCTTGGCCTGCAGGTTGGTAGGCAGAATCTTCCACCACTGGTTCAGGCCCATGAGCAGGTAGGGCAAGGGGTGCTCGGGGTAGCGGCGGCGCAGGGAGCGGAATTGCTTTTCGGCCTTGTCGTACTTGAAGTTGTAGAGGTTGTGAATGGCCCCTTCCAACTCCAGCTGAATATCCTTGTCGAGCATGAGCCAGCCTTTGCCGTCGCGGGCGCCGGGGGCAATGTCCACGTTTTCCAGCTCGATCTTGCGGATGGGCCGGGGCAGCTTGGTCGAATCGGGACGCTGGGCAGCAGCCTGCAGTGAGCAATACACCAGGCCCAGAATAAGCAATAACTGCCGCATAAAATCTACTTCGTGTAATGATTGGACGCCTTGACTAAGCCGCAATACGCGGCCCGCAGCTCGACACTCGGCTAGAATAACGTGCTAGCAGCCGCCTGGTTGGAAAGACATGGCCCGGTAGGGCCTAAAATAACGGCTTTCTTATCAATTGCCTTGGCCCACAGCGAGCAGCCGCCCGACCTCAAACACAAATTCAAACCCGGCCCGACGTGAAGAAGCCCTTGCTGCGCGCAGCAAGGGCTTCCAATAACGCATTCACCTATATTTCGGGCCGACGGTTAAGAAAGCAGGCCGCTGCACGAGCAATCAAATAAAAAGCGGGGCGCTACCAGCTTAGTTGTCCATGCGCGACTTTTCGGCCTCGATACCGGTGTCGCGGCGCTGGCTGGCCTTCACGGTTTTCTTACCGAATTTGTAGCTGAAGTTGAGCTTGACGAAGCGGCTTTCGGCTTTGTCCGAGTTGCGGGAATTGAGGCCGCCGGCCAGTACCTCGTAGCGGTTCTGCTGGGTGTTGAATACATCCGAGACGTTGAGCGTGAGCGTGCCGGCTTCTTTGAGCACCGTTTTGGAAATGCCCAGGCTGGTGAAGAAGCGCGACTGGAAGGCCACGCCCCCGAAGGTCATCGGCGACATGTACATGCCCGACACTTCAGCTTTGAGGCCCTTGCCCAGCGTCAGGGTGTGGTTAGAGGAAAGCATGGCCGAGGGCCGGGCGCTGCTCAGCCCCACGCTGGCAGAATTGATTTTGGCAAACGACACGCCCAACGTCGTCACGGTCATCCACTTGCCGCCCAGGTACGGCTTCATCAGGGTCATGCTGCCGTCGAGCGACTCAGCGCTGCGGAAGTTCTGGTAGGAGTTGATAACGACCTGCGTGCCTTCCTGTTTCTGGTAGCTATCCACCAGTACGTCGGTGTGGTGGCCGTAGCTGATGGACGTGGTCAGCACGTTGTTGTAGGAGTGCGTAAACTCGAAGTTGTGCGAAAACGAGGGGCGGATGTTGGGGTTGCCCTGGACGTAGCGGTACTGGCTAATGTAGGTCACGAAGGGGTTGACGATGCCGAACTGGAACCGGTCAATCTTGCGGCGGTAAGCAAAGCCCAGCTGCACCTTCTCCGACTTATTATACTGAGCCGACAGGGTTGGGAACAGGTTGAGGTAGTGGCGGCGGGTGGTTTGGTCGAGGGTGAGCGAGGTGCCGGTGGTGTTGGTTTGCTCGGCGCGCAGGCCCACTTGCAAGTCGAGCTTCTGCACCGTGCGCTGATAGGTGCCGTAGGCGGCATTGATATTTTCGCGGTAAACGAAGTGGTTGGTTTTCCCCAAGTCTGTGGCCCAGGCCTGGCCCACGGTGGCCTGCTCCCAGCGGATGTCGTTGTCGGTGGTGGTGAAAGTCGTTTTCAGGCCGGCTTCGAGCGTGCCTTTCTGGAAGGGCTGGGAATAATCGGCCGAAACGGACTGCACCGCGTTGCGGGCCGGCGAGTCGTCGCGGCGCAGGTTGGTGGGCTGGGCGCTGCCATCCTGCTGGTTCCAGAACGTGGTGGCGTAGTCGTTCTGCCAGTTTTTCTGGTAGCCAAAGTAGTCGGCATTCAGGCGCAGCGTGTGGTCGGGAGCCCCGACGCTGGTTTTGTAATACAGGTTGACCGAGGAATTCAGGAAGCGGGCCTGCCCCGTGGTGCGCAACTGGGACGACTCCAGGGGCGCGGTGCCGGCCAGCAGGCGGGCGTCGTTCAGGCCGTTCCGGTCCCGGTAGTTGAGCATGCCTTTGACCAGCACGCCCACTGAGCTGGTTTTGCTCAGGGTGTAGTCGAGGCCGAGGCGGGCGGAGTTGTTCTGGCTGTGGCGCACTTCGCGGCCGGTTTCTGTGATGCTGGTTTCGGCCGTGGCGGCCCGCTCCGAGCGGACGGTGGAGTATACTTGGTTTTCGAGCCGGTCGAGGCCGCCGTACACGTTGAGCTTGGCCGTGCGGTGGTTCAGGTTCAGGCCAGCGTTGTAGCGGCCGTACTGCCCGGCGCCGATGCCCAGCGTGAGCGTACCGTTGGTGCCCAGTTGCTTGCTTTTGGTAGTGATGATGTTGACCACGGCCCCACCCTGGGCGTCGTACTTGGCCGAGGGGTTAGCAATGACTTCGACTTTATCCAGGGTGCTGCCGGGCAGGCCGCTAAGCAGGTTTTTGAGCTCCTCGCCGCTCAGGTTGGTAGGTTTGCCGTCGAGCAGCACCATCACGCTTTTGCCGCGCAGCACGTAGCCGCTGCCCTGCTCTACCACGCCCGGGGCCCGGCCGATAACGTCGTAAGCGGTGCCGCCGGCGGCAAGGGGGCTGGCCGCCACGTTCAGTACCAGCTTGCCAGCCTGCTGCTCGATAAAGGCTTTGGTGCCCGTCACGGTCACGCCCTTGAGCAGCTTCTGGTCGAGGGCCAGGGCTACGGCAGGAGCAGCATTCGGGCCGGCTGCTACAGTCAGAGCCGCCGGGGCCGAGGTTTTGTAGCCCACGTAATTGACCAGCAGCGAATAAGGTCCGGCGGGCACGGCCTCAAAGCGGAAGGCGCCCTGCTCGTTGGTCATCGTGCTCAGCGCGGCCTTCGACTCGCCGGCGGGGCGCAGAATGACGGTGGCAAAGGCCAGGGGTTGGCGCGAGAGGCTGTCGGCGACCAGGCCGGTTACGGCACCGGTGGCTTGGGCGGCAGCGGCGGGACTGGTTTGAGCCGAAACCAGAGCGGGAGCGGCAGCCAGAGAACCAACGAGGAGCAGGGAGGAGAAAGCGTTTTTCATAACGGAGGTGAAAGGAGGTTTCGAGTGGATGGCCCGCCGCTAACCGGCTGGGAATGGGACAAAACAACTACCTCAAACTGGCTCCTATTCGCTTTATTCGACTACTTCCGGCCCGGCCCCGACCAATTTCAACCCCGCGTTTTTTAGTCGAAAAAAAGCCCCCATTAGTCGAAAGTTGGGTGGCGCAGGACGGCAAGCAGGCCGAAAAACTCCCAACTTGCCCCCATGCAACACGACGCCGCCGACCGGCCCAGCCGCTTTCCCCTGCTATTCGAAATCCTGATCTGGACCTTGTATGTGGGCCTGTATAAGTATGCCCAGTACATGGAAACCGCCATGCGCATCCACCGCCAACCGGGGCTTAGCAACTTCCCTTATCCCCAGCTCATCCTCTTTGCCTTGGTGGCTACGCTCTACATCATTCCCTACTACCGGTGGCTGATTCCGGTGCTGGTGCGGCAGCAGCGCTACGTGGTGCTGGGCCTGGTCATGGTGCTCTACACCTGGTGGGGTATCAAGCTCAACGCGGTGCTGGCCCACGGGGTGTTCCGGTTTATGGCCCAGCCGCCAATACTAGCCGGGTTTTACGCGCGCAGCTTCACATTTGACCTGGCCCAGCTCCCGACAATTGCCAACGGCTACATCAGCCTGCTCTTCACCGACTTGCTGGCCTTTGGTTGCGTAGCCTTCGTGCGGATTGCCTTCGAGAATGAGTACCGCCGCCGTCACCTCGAAAAAGACCACCTGGCTTTGCAGCTTGAACAGCTCAAAACCCAGCTCCAGCCCCACTTTCTGTTTAATACCCTCAACAGCATCTACGGCCTGAGTCTGGTGGGCTCCCCCGAAACGCCGCGCTTCATCCTGCTCCTCTCCGAGCTCATGCGCTACGTGCTCTACGACAGTGGCAAAGACTACATCGGCCTGCCCGAGGAAGTCACGTTTCTGGAAAACTACTTTGAAATGGAGCAGCGCAAATACCCCGGCGCCAGCATCCGCTTCGAGGCGCACGAGCTGCCCGAGGGCCTGCAGGTGCCGCCGCTGCTGCTCTTGCCCCTGGTCGAAAACAGCTTCAAGCACGGCCGCCACCACTTTTCCGACGCGGCCAGCGTGACGGCTACGCTCTCGGCCCGACCCGGGCAGCTCCACTTTGTCATCGAAAATGACATGCTGCCCGCCCCGCCCCCGGCTTCCCCCCGGCGCAGCGGCGGCATCGGGCTGGTCAACATCCGTCAGCGCCTCAACCTCTATTACCCCCGGGCCCACGAGCTGCACCTCACCGAACACGACGGCCGCTACCGGGCCGAACTAACCCTAACGCTATGACCAATACGCCCGCCCCCATCCGCTGCCTGATTGTGGACGATGAGCCCCTGGCCCACCAAGTGCTTACCCAGTTTATCGGCCAGACACCAGGCCTGACACTGGCCGGTACCTGCCGCAACGCCATGGAAGCCCACGACCACCTGCTCCAGCACCCCGTGGACCTGATGTTTCTAGACATCGAAATGCCGTTGATTTCGGGCTTACACTTCCTCAAAACGATGAAGAGCCCGCCCAAAACGGTGCTTACCACGGCCTACCGCGAATACGCCTACGAGGGCTACGAACTGGACATCCTCGACTACCTGCTCAAGCCCTTCAGCTACGAGCGGTTTATGAAAGCCATTTCCCGCCTGCCCGCCGTGCAGCCCGTACCCCCAGCCGACTCCAACGAGGAGAAGTTTCTGCTGGTGAAAGAGCGGCAGGGCTTGCTCAAAGTCAGCCACCGCGAAATCGTGTACGTGGAGGGCTGCAAGGACTACGTGAAGATCGTGACGGCCAGCAAAACCTACCTGCTGCACCAGACGATGAAGGAAATGGTCGAAACCCTGGGCTCGGCGTTTTTGCGCGTGCACCGCTCCTTTATCGTGGCCGTGGGCCACATCAAGCTCCTGCAACCCGAAAACGTGGTGCTCAACGACGGCACCTACATTCCCATCGGCAACTCTTACAAAGCCGATTTGCTGGCCTTTTTCAAGAAGTAGAACGACCCGCCCTGCTGAGCATTTGACCTTCACAGGCAACGGCGTGGCATCCGGTGGGCTGCTCTTTCCTTCGCTTGTCATCCTGAGCTTGCGAAGCGGAACAAAGGACCTTTCTCACTTACCCCACCACAGGTTTCACCAACGTGCAAAAGCCCTTTACCAGCAGATGGCGAAGGGCTTTTGCAGTTGAAGAAGGTTTATCAGAATATGAAGGAAGGTCCTGCGCAAAGCTCAGGATGACAGACGTAACGTGGAGTGTGGCTACGAAGCGGGAGAGATGCTTCGACAAGCGGACGAAAGACGAAGCATGGCAGTTACCCTTGCAACGTCAGCACGCGAGATGTCTCGCGCTGCTCGACATGACGTTCTGCTGAAACCTGCAATAGAGCTTTTACTTCCCGGCTTTCTTTACCTCCGCGGCCGGGGCTAAACTATTCAAATACACCTCCAGCATGGTGTACCCGTTTGCGCCGATTTTGCTCCGGTCGGCGGCATCTTTGGGGTTGAGCTTCTGCTTGGTTTCCCAGGCGTCGGGCATCCCGTCGTGGTCGGTATCGGTGGGGGCGGGCTTGGATTTGAGCTCGGGCCAGGCTTTCTGCGAGATGCTGTAGGGTGTGCCGTGGGCGTAGCCGCCCTGCACGTCGATGAGGCGGCCGGTGCGGCGGCGCACGTCACGGACAATGCGCTGGTCGAGGGTGTCGCGCTCGGGGCGGGTGGCGCCGGCGCCCTGCAGCACGGCTTCGTAGGCTTCGGCGGCCGTTTGCGTGATTACCGGGCCCAGGTCAAAGGGGGCGGTGGCCTGGGCCAGGGCCGTATCGGCAGCCGAGCCGTTGTTCATCGTCACGCCCCGCCAGTTGTGGCGTGTCACCTCGGCGCTGGCGTCGGAGTAGTTGCCGCTCAGGTAGAACTTGCCGTAGGGCAGCGGGTTTTTGCCGTCCGTAATCTTGTAGGGGTTCAGCACACGCGCCTGCACGCTAGTTTTGGTGCTGGGGCCGTACTTGTAATAGTTGCCCACAATGTTGTAGTTGCCGCCCTCGCCGGCATACACGTTGTTTTCACCCCAGTTGTAGATGACGTTATTGCGGAAGTCTACATTTTCGAAGCCGGCCGCGTGGGTGTAACGGCTGCCGTTGAAGCGGGGCGTGCGGTTGTTGCAGTGGGCAAACAGGTTGTGGTGCATGGTGGCGTGCTGCCCGCCCCAGATGCCGCCGAACCCGTGCCGCTCGAAGTCCGTGTCGCCCTTTTCGAAGTGGTAGGAATAGTTGAGCGGCTCACTCATCATATTCCACTGCAAAGTGGTACTGTCGCCTTCGTACACGCTCAGCAGCTCGTCGGTACTCCAGCTCATGGAACAATGGTCAATGATGAGGCGGGAGTTGCGCAGGCCGCCGAAGGCATCGTCGCCGCCGGCCCCGGGCACGAAGCCCTGGTTCTGGTTTTTGTCGCCCATGCGGAAGCGCACAAACCGCACGATGACGTTGTGGGCCTTGATGCTGACGGGGTAATCGGCCAGGCAGATACCGGCCCCGGGCGCGGTCTGACCCGCAATAGTCGTGTTGGCCTGGCTGATAGTCAGCGGCGAGGCCAGGTGAATGGTGCCCGACACCCGGAACACGATGGTGCGGGCCGCCGCCGGCTGACTCAGGGCGTAGCGCAGGCTGCCGGCTTTGGTATCGTCACGCAGATTGGTGACTTCGAAAACCGTGGTGGGCTGCTGCTGGGTGCCCCGGCCGCCCGAGGTAAAGCGGCCCGCGCCTTCGGCCCCGGGAAAGGCTAGCTGCTGGGCCCAGGCGGGCGCAGCAGCGGCCAGCAGAGCCGTTAGCAAGAAGGTGGCGGCCGTAGCCGGGCGTAAGCCGGTCGGTTGGTTTTTCGAAATACGTGGGAACATCGTGTGGTGGGTTGTCAGGACGAATGGCGGCGGAAAATTCTGGCTGGCAGCTCTTCCCGCACCCTGATATTACCCAATTGCGGAAGCAAGCTGCAGGCCCGCGCGGTATTTCTTTATGCAAACGATGTCGGCAACGTTGCCAGTCGGCTCCCGGTGTGTTTAGCCTCACATAATCGGGGGATACGCTGCAACCCGCCGAGTCTATATTGCTCTTTTGGGATGTATAGCCAGTTTTCACCGTCCCCCTTTACTTCCCATGCACGCCCGGGTACTCTTCCTGCTCGTCTTCGTCCTGACCTTCAGCTTGGCCCCGCGCTGCCCGCGGGCTCAGCAGCTGCCGCGCCGCGTGTTTATCGGCATCGATTTGCAGGGCATCACCGACAGTATTCAACAGCGCTACCACCTGCCCAACCACAACGGCATCCTGGTGCGCGGCGTGCGGCCCCAGTCCTCGGCTCAGGCCGCCGGGCTGCAAGCCAACGACATCATCCTGCAACTGGGCTCGACTGTAGTCGGTACCAACGTGGGCGAGTTTGTGGGGCAGCTCAAGCAGTACAGGGTTGGCGACAAACTACCCTTTCAGGTGCTGCGCAACGGCCGCAAAATCCGCAAGCCAGTTACGTTTAAAGGCTTTCCTCAGGAAAGCAGCCCGTGGTACGAGGTACAGTACTCCAGCGTCAGGACCGGGGCTAACCAGCTGCGCACCATCATCACCCGGCCCACTGCCAGCGCCAAAGCCCAGGTACCCATGGTGCTGTTTATTCAGGGTGTGGGCTGCTTTTCGGTGGACAATCCGCTGGGCCGCGCCGACGTCACCAACCGCATCATCGACTCTCTTTCGCGCCGCGGCTACGCCACTATGCGCGTCGATAAAACCGGTATGGGCGACAGTCAAGGCACACCGTGCCTGGAGTCGGACCTGCTCAGCGAGGCCAGCGGCTACAAGGCGGGCCTGGCGGCCATCCGGCAGCTGTCCTTCGTCGATCAGCAGAACGTGTTTATCACCGGCTTCAGCATCGGGGGCGTCATGGCGCCGCTGGTAGCCCAGGGCGAAAACCTGAAGGGCGTGGTGGTATTCGGCACCGTGAGTCGCACCTTTATCGAGTACTTGCTGGAAAACAAGCGCAACCAGAGCCAGCTCCAGGGCCTGCCCGCCGACTCGGTTGACAACCTGCTACGTACCTACAGCGCGGCCCTGCACCTACTGCTGACTGAGAAGCAGACGCCCGCCCAGGTACTGGCCCGCTACCCGGCGGCCCGGCGCGTACTCACGTTTCCGCAGCACTACACCTACATGCAGCAGTGGCAGGATCTGAACCTGCCCGCTTACTGGCAGAAGCTCAACACCAACGTATTGGCCCTACGCGGCGCCGCCGACTACATTTCCTACTCCATTGACCACCAGCTTATTGCCGACATAGTAAACCGCGCCCATCCCGGCAAGGCATCTTTCGTGCTGCTGCCCGACGTGGACCACCACTTCAACCGCGCCCACGACCTGGCCGAAGCCATGCGTCTGGATGAGCAGGCCGACCCGGAAAAGAACTTCGAGTTTATGCGCGTTATCCTGAACTGGCTCGACGATAAGCAGAAGCAGAAGGCCTAGCCGCCCGGGCTTATTGCTGGTAGCCGGCCAGCTGCCGCAGCTGGGCGGGTCGTAAGGGCGGCCGTCTTTTATCACCAGCTTCACTTGGCGCAGGTTCTGGATTTTTTCCAGCGGGTTACCGGCTATCAGCACCAGGTCGGCCTGCTTGCCCACTTCGATAGAGCCACTTTGCTTGTCGAGCTTCATAACCCGGGCCGGCGTGATGGTGGCCGTTTGCAGGGCTTGCAGCGGGGTGAGGCCGGCCTGCACGTAGAGCTCCAGCTCCCGGTCGATGCTGGTGCCGGGAAAGCCCATATCGGTGCCGGCCACGATGGTAATACCCTGGTCGTAAAGCACTTTTACCAGCTGCACCAAACTTAGGAACTGGGGCCGAAACTGAGCCGCATCCTTCGGGTCGCCGCCCATGCTGGTGAACAGAGCTTGCAGGGGTTGGGGCAGTTTGGCAAAGGCGGGCTCCAGCGTGGTAATATCGTCCTGGGTGGAGCGGCCCATGATTTCGTAAACGCCCAGGGTGGGGTCAATGACGGTGCGGTGGGCCTTCAAGAACCGGAAAGCCCGCAGGCTGGCTGTGTCAGTGAAGTTATACGACCGGTCGGCGTTGCGCTTCAGCACCGAGCCCACATAGGGCAGGTGGTTTACCTGGTCCATGCCCGCCTGTACGCCCTGGTAAATGTTCATCCCGTCGGGAATGTGCCCCGTCACGGTCAGGCCCTGGCGGTGGGCTTCGGCGCAAATGGCCCGCACGATTTCGGGCTTCAGGGAGCTGTAGAGCTTGATTTGCGCGAAGCCGTTGGCCTTGTACTTCTGCACGGCTTGCACCGCCTCGGCCGGGGTGTTGGCCCGCACGATGCCCAAGGGCCGTGCTCCGTTGCCGTCGATAAGACCGGCCTTGAGAATGCGCGGCCCCACGCCCTGGCCCGTGTCGATGGCCTGCTGAATGGCGTTGATGTAGCTAAACTCGTTGCCACAGTCGCGCACGGTCGTGACGCCGGCAGCCAGGTAGGCGGGGCCCCACTCGGCCTGCTGGAAGTGGGCGTGCATGTCCCACAGGCCCGGCACCAAGGTTTGCCCGGCAGCCTGAATAACCTCCGCTCCCGGCGGTATCTTCACCTTGCCCACCGCCCCGATTTTGGTAATCTTCCCGTTTTCGATGAGCACCACCGCGTTGGGTCGCAGCTGCCCACTCACTACGTCGAGCACCGCGCCCCCACTGATGGCCAGTACCTTGGGCTTGGCCGTGGCTTTGGCTCCCACCTCGGCCGAAAACAGGCGCATGCCGTGGGTAGCGGCCCGCCCGATAAGCGTAGGCAGCAGACTTTCGTAGGGCTGCCACATCATCTCGATTTTGTCGCCTTCCCCGTCGTTGGTAATAATGCACATTAGGCGGCCCTGCTGGTCGGTCCAGAGCAACTCATTGCCCCACACCAGGCCTTTGATAACGTAGCGTTCCAGCACCAGGGGCTTGTTCTGAAACGTAAGCGTATCCTGCCCGGCCCGACTGATTTGCACATTTCCCGCAGGCAGCGTGGCAATGTTGGCGGGCCGGCCGTGCTGCTGCCAGTAGCGCAAGAGCAGCATCTGCCCCGTAGCCGGGGAGTAGCCCGCCACCGGAAAGCTTAGCGGCCCCACGGCCGTCGTCGTTACTTTCTCATCGACCCGCACGTACGCCTGTCCGCCCCGAACCTCGACGGAGTCGTTGATGGTCGACATGCGGGAAGTGCGGCCTTTCACGGCTAGGCGCAGCGGCTCGTGGGCGGGCGTCACCATGAGGCGGGCCCGCAGCGGAACCGGGGAGCCGCGGTCCACGAACCTAAAATTCACCTCGTAGGTCAGCGCCTGGGGCGTGCGGGTCAGGTGGTAAGTTTCCTTGCCGATGGGCTGCTCAAACTTGTGCAGCACATACGTGGCGCTATCCGGGGAAGCTGGGGTCGACGACTGGGCCAGAGCCGGGGCACCGCCTAACAAGGCTAGCAGTAACGAATAGATTTTCATCAGAATACGCGTCATGAATTACTACAATCACAATATACAGGGAAAGCAATATTAAGTACTTTTTACCGTTTACGAAACAATTCGTATTTATCATCAAATTAAAAGGCCCTTACCAGTTGGCAAGGGCCTCTCCGCAGTAGCTAATCTAGCGCCTACTTGATTTTTACTTCACCGTCATCAGCGTCGCGCTTTACTTTCGTGCCACTGGGGTATTCCACTTTGGTATCACCATCGGCGTCGATTTTCACGGTTTTGCCATTGGCGTACTTAATCTTGGTTTCGCCGTTTTTGTCCCGGTCATATTTCACGATGCGCGGACCGCGGCGGGCGGGCCGGGCGGCAGCCGGAGCCGCGCTGGTCGTCGTTTTGGTCGTGGTTTCGGTGGTCGTTACCGTCGTGCCCTCGTCGTAGCCCGAGCCATAGTAGCGGCCCCGGTTGCTCTGGTAGGTGTTGTAGCGGGTTTCATCGTTGAACACGGTCTTAATTTCGTTGTCCGTGTCGGTATCCACCTGGCGCGTAGCCACGTACTGCCCGGTCGTGTCGCTGATGTAGCGCGACTTCAGCTCGCCCAGGCGCTGGGCGCGGGTGTAGTACACGCGGCGTACCTGCCGCACCTGGGCCGTGTCGGTGATGCCCAGGTCGGTGGTTACCATGTCGGCCACACGGTTGCCCTGGTCGCGGTAAATCACGTCGTTGTCGGCCACCACGGCCGTGTCGGCCGAGGGCGTTTGGGCCGCATCCACGGCGGCGGCTTTATCGGGGTTGCACGACGAGAGGCCGAGGGTAACGGCGGCCGCGCAGGAAAGCAGAAGCAGGGTATTTTTCATCGATTCAGCGCAATGGGTGAGGAATAGGGCCAACGTAGCGCAGGGCCCTTGGGCGCTGTACGGTGGAGGTCGGGCCGGGGTTGGGTGGGTCTGCGGTTGAGCTTGGCTGAACTGGGCCAGAAATAGTCCTGAACTTTCGCTTTTATATAGCTGTAGTATGGTATATTCACCGACGCACCGCCCCCGGATGCTTATCTTCACCCGGCGAGAAGCGCAGTCATCATCTAACCCGAGACCAACATGGGGAAATCCCAAGCATCCTTTGGCAAAAAGGAAAACGAAAAAAAACGCTTAAAAAAGAAGAACGAGAAGGCCGACCGCAAGGAGGAACGACAGGCGAATGCCAAAAAAGGTCAGAGCTTGGACGACATGCTGGCCTACGTGGATGAGTTTGGCAACATCTCGGCTACGCCCCCGGACCCGAACCGCAAGAAGCAGGAAATCAAGGCCGAGGACATCCGCATTGCCGTGGCCAAGCAGGAAGACATGGAGCAGCCCGACCCGATCCGCAAGGGCACGGTGGCTTTCTTCAACGAGTCGAAGGGCTACGGTTTCATCAAGGATTCGGAAACCCAGGAAAGCATCTTCGTGCACGCCAATGGCCTGCTGAACCCCATCAAGGAAAACGACAAGGTGACTTTCGAGGTCGAAATGGGCCAGAAAGGTCCCACGGCCGTATCGGTGAAAATGGCTGTCAAGCCTACGCCCGAAGCTCCCGCCGAGTAATTTCCGGCCTGCGGGCCGCTCTACAATAGCTGCAAAGGCTGAAGCTTCCGGGCTTCAGCCTTTTTGTTTGCCAACCGCTTTGCCGCCCGGTAGTCCGGCGGCGTCTTTCTAGCTTTGTGCCGCTGCCCACCCCGGGCCGGCCACTTCACCTTTCTTGCCTGATGCCCCAGCTCCCCCCTACCCCGCCCGCCGAAAAAGACGGTCTGCACCCACGCAACCGCCACCGGGGGCGCTACGACTTTGCGGCCTTGCAGCAGGCCACGCCCGAGCTGGCGCAGTTCGTGGCCGTTAATCAGCACGGAACCGAAACGCTGGACTTTGCCAATCCCGAAGCCGTCAAAACGCTGAACAAGGCCTTGCTGCGGCATTTTTACCACGTGCAGCAGTGGGATATTCCGGCCGGCTACCTGGCCCCGCCCATTCCCGGCCGCGCCGACTACCTGCACTACCTGGCCGACCTGCTGGCCGAAACCAACGGCGGCGCAGTGCCCACTGGCAAGCGGGTGCGGGTGCTGGACGTGGGCGTGGGCGCCAACTGCATTTACCCCATCATCGGGCACCACGAGTACGGCTGGCGCTTTGTGGGCTCCGACGTCGACCCGGTAGCTATTCGGGTGGCCAAGCAGATTGTGGCCGGCAACCCTGGCCTGGCCGGTACGGTGGACCTCCGCCTGCAGCCCCGCACTGCCGACATTTTCAGCGGCATCATCAAGGCCAACGAGCTGTTCGATTTGACCATGTGCAACCCGCCTTTCCACGCGTCGCAGGCCGAGGCGGAGGCAGCTACCCGGCGCAAGGCGCAGAACCTGGGCACGACGGGCGGCGGCAAGCCGGTGCTGAACTTCGGTGGGCAGTCCAACGAGCTGTGGTACGAGGGCGGCGAGGCCACTTTTACCTGGCGCATGGCCGAGGAAAGTGCCCTGCAGCGCAACAACTGCCTGTGGTTTTCGACCCTGATTTCGAAGAAGGAAACTTTGCCTGGCCTCTACAAAACCCTGCAGAAGCGTGGGGCCGTCGACGTGCGCACCATTGGTATGAGCCAGGGCCAGAAAGTGAGCCGAATCGTGGCCTGGACCTTCCTGGACCCGGTCCAGCAGCAGCAGTGGCGGCAGCGGCGCTGGCAAACCAACCAGGGCCCGGCAGAAAAAGCGTCCGAAACCAGACCAGATAAATAAATAGCCTTTCTGCTATTTTAAGGCGCCCGGCCTGCTTATCTTGCCCCCGCCCTGCGGCTTATAATTGTGCGTATCAACCTGATGAGCAACTCATGCTTTGCAGCGGCAGTGGAGCTCAGAACCCACTCCAAAAACGGGGCGTAACCGAAAAGCCTTACGAGTAGGAACCCTTATCCTGTAGTACGCATGGAATACTTTTTACTAGCCCTGAGAAAATACGCCGACTTTAGCGGCCGTGCCCGGCGCAAGGAATACTGGATGTTCATTCTGTTCCAGATCCTGGCCAGCATTGCCGCCGGGATTGTGGACGGGGTTTTGGGCACTGGCTTCGAGTACGGCAGCGGCATGATTTCGGTCTTGGTTTCCCTGGGGCTCTTCCTGCCCGGCTTGGCCGTGGGCGTACGGCGCCTGCACGACGTTAACAAGAGCGGCTGGTTTTGGCTGATTGTCTTCATCCCGCTGGTTGGCGCAATTTGGCTGCTAGTACTGGCCTGCACCGAAGGCACCCGCGGCCCCAACCAGTACGGTCCCGACCCCAAAGGCAGCGCCCTGGCCTTCTAGCCACGGCGACTTTAGCAATAAAAAAGGCGGCAGCTCCGAAGTAGGAGCTGCCGCCTTTTTTATTGCTAAGATCATTCTACCGGCGTTTTTTGGGTTTGCTGACCGGAGGCTTCGTCCTGCTCATTTCGGGGGCGGGCCCGGCAGGGCGGGCCTCCGCGGCTTGGGGCTCGACTGGCTCAATTGGTGCGACGGGCTCGGCCAGACTAGCCAAGGCCGCTTCGGCCGCTTCGGCGCCGGGAAGGGCCTTGTTGGCGGCTTCGTCTTCGGCGTGCTTTTTAGCCAGATACGTCAGGCCGGCCGCTAACAAAGCCACGCCACCCACTACTTTCTGCCCGGTGCTGAGCTTGCCTACCGCACGGGTGGTTTTGCGAAACTTCCGCAGCGCCTGAAAAGCCGTGTCCAGGGCGTTGCCGGACTTTTGGTCTTTGCCTTTTTTCGCGGACTTCTTTTTGTCTTTGTCTTTAGCCATAGCCGTAGGGAGAAAGGTGAAATCAGGGTGGTGAGCAGCCGGCGGGCAAGGCCATCGGCTCCCGCCGGTATTCGCAGGGCCCGCACCCAAGGTTACCCGGGTAGGCAGCTAGTCGGTTAAATTGCCTGGGGAGCAGCTCCTGCCCGCAGGGTGCTTTCCTGGCATTTTGCCTTTGCTTTCGGAGCTACGCAACCCTGTATAAGGACCTGAAAAGCACGCGGCTGACACTTCCGGGAAGCATCAGCCGCGTGCGTGGGCTGTTGAAAGCGGCTAAATGGTAGCGCCTTCGGTGCCGCTCAAAACCTCTCCGGTATTAGCGTCCGTGTCGGAAGCAGCCGCTGGAGTCGGGGTGGTAGCTGCCGCATTGCGGCGCTGGGCCAGGTAGCCGAGGCCCAGGGCCACCAGGGCCGTGCCGCCCACCACTTTCTGGGTGGTGGTGAGCTTACCTACGCTGTTGCGGCTCAGTTTCTTGATCGACTTGGCGGCACCGCCCAGCAAGGACTTTTTCTTGGCGGTTTTGGCTTTGATTTTCTTGTTCTTTTTCATGTTTGGGGCTAAAAGGTAAAGAGACGAAATGCGGATGGGTTAGCTATTGCGGCCCCAAACCGGCGCGGGCGACGCACAAGCTACAGGTCATCATCGGGGCTGGCGGCGGGCTTACGGCCGAAGGCGCCGGGAGCCTTGGTGGCTTTCGGCTTTTTGCGGGCTTTGCGGGACAGTTCGGCCCTTGCAGGGGCCGGTTCCTGGTCGTCCTCGTCCTCATCGTCGGGGGCCAGGGGCCGGGAGCCGGCCGAGGTACCGCCCGAGAGCAGGCCGCCGAGGCCGGCAAAGAGCGTATCAGGACCTTCGTTACGGACTTTATCCAGGTAGAAATAGCCGGCGGCTAGCAGCATTGCGCCGCCCACCAGCTTCTGGCCCGCGCTGAGCTTACCGATTTCGTTGGTCACCTTGCGGTACTTTTTGATGGAAACGGCAGCAACATCGAGCAGGTCATCACCGACGGTGTCTTTTTTGGAATGCTTCTTTTTATGCTTAGCCATGGGCGCAGGATTTAGCGGAGCCGAAAACGAGAGGTACAGTAGCCACGGTGCCCGAGCCAGTGTCGCAGCGCCGCAGTCTAGGGTATTCGAGGGGTTGGCCCGGAAGGTTTCCGCCATTCTTCAGATTGAGTACTGCCCTGCTGCCCGCCGCGCCGGCCGAAAGGCCTCGTTCAGAGTCGGCCCGGTGGGCGGCGGGCCAGGCGCCGGGCCAGCACCAGCGCCCCAATTCCCCACAAGCCCAGGCTGAGTACCGTGCAGGCCAGCAGCGGGGTTAGTTCTCCAAATTCGTAGTGCATCTGGCGGGTGCGTAGAAAGCGGGTGGCAATGGCCAGAAAGTAGCACGACCAGTACTGGATATACAGGTAGCTACCCACGGCCAGCGCCACCAGGCTTACGCGGACGGCCCGGCGCTTCACCCACCCGGCCGCCAGCACCAGTAGCCCCACGTAGAGGCCGGCCCCGATGAGAATTCCCCCGACGCCGCCCACGAGCAGAAAAGACGCTTTTACATCTTTTTCGCCGGCATACGCCAAGGCCGGCTCAGCCAGGAAGGCCACGATGAGCAGGAGGCAAAACAGATGGCGGGAAAAGCTACGCATGACGGCCAGAACTACGGATTGCCTTACCAGACCATCCGAGCCTTGTACGAACCAGCTGGCCGGCGGCTGCGGCCGGGCTTGCCGCTGTCATAGCTCCTGGGTGGTCCTTGCCAAGCCCGTGCCCCCACTGAGCCCAGGCAAACCGCGTTACTCCCGGTCGAAGTTGGCCCGCTTGTTCAGGGCTGCCATGCGCACTACTTCGGCCACGCGGCGGGCCCGGGTTTCGGGGCGCTTGGCGGCCAGTACCCAGCTCAGCAGCATCTTACGGGCCGAGGGCGAAAAAGCCAGAAAGTGCTGCTTGGCAACCGGCTCGGCGGCCAGGGCTGAGGCTAAATCGTCGGGCACGGCGCCGGCTTCGGCGGCATCGAGACTTTCCCAGGCCCCGTTTTGCTTGGCCCGGGCAATGGCTGCCAGTCCGGCGGGCTCCAGCTGCCCGGCCTGCTCCAGGTGCACCAGCCGCTCCTTGTTGACCTTGCTCCACCCGCTTTTGGGCTTGCGCGGCGTGAACAGCAGGGCGCTCCGGTCGGCATCCAGGCGGCGTGGCAGCGAGTCGATCCAGCCGAAGCACAGAGCCTCTTCCACCGACTCGGCGTAGCTGACCCGCGGCTGCCCGCTTTCCTTTTTGAAGTACACCAGCCACACGCCCGGACTGCTGGCGTGGTTATCGGCCAGCCACTGCCGCCACTCGGCGCGGGTGGCGGGGTGCAGCTGGGCGTAGGTATCGGGGCGGGCCATCCGGAAAATATAGGTTTTTCTCTTTATAAAGGACAACTGAGCTGTACTGCCCAAGCTTGCTTCTTACGGCCAATCGAGCTTGAGCACGGCTCGAACTTAGGGTTTGGCCGTTTGCAACTGCTCCAATGCCTTGACCAGGGCCGCGTCGCCGGGCGCGGCAAGGTCGGGGCGGATGGCGGGCACAAACTCTTCCCGGGGCAGGCCGTCCACGCGGTACAGCCGCTCGGTGGGAATGTTGAAGCCGAAGCGCGAGTTGGGCAGTCGATATGACTCGATGGAGCCATTGAGCCGGGCCATTTCCGTCCCGATTATCGTGGCCCGCCGCATGGATTCGAGCCCGATGGTGAGGCCTTCGCCCATGCTGCTGGTCCAGCGGCCGACGAGCACTACCACGGGCCGGGTGTAGGGCTGGGGCCGGGGCGCCACGAGCTCTACCCAGCTGCGCCGGATACCAAACTCCCGCACCTCGGCGGGCTGCTCGTGGCGCTGGTAGGGTTGCTCCTGGGTGATCAGGCGGCCCATCAGGGCGCGGGCCACCACCGTATTGCCGCCGCCCGGAGTTTCGCGCAAATCGAGCACCAGCCCGGTAGTGGCGCTCAGGCGGGTCAGGGCACTGTCGAAGGCGGCTATCATGGCGTTGTTGCCCAGGCTGTTATTAATACGAATGTAGCCCACCGTCCCGATCTGGCGGCTTTCCAGTAGGCCGTTGTATTGAATGTTTTCGAGCTGGGCCGTGGGCTGGTCGGGATACAGCTCCAGCTTTTTGCCCCGAACCCGCACGGTGAGTTTGCGGGCCTGGTTGTGGGTGCCAGCCAACGCCTGGTTGAGGGCTACTTCGCGGGCCGCTTCGTCGACGGCCTTTAAGGTACGTCCCAGCAATGGCCGCAACGCCTGCTCGATGGGAACATCATTGACGGCCACCAGCTCCATACCAGGCCGCAACCCAACCCGCTCGGCCCCGAAACCGGCCCGTACGGCCACCACAATGGCTTTACCCTGCTGAAACTGCGCACAGACATCGGTGCCGGAGGGCAGTAGGCGGCGGGAGTCGGGCAGGTTGGTGGAGAGACCGGCGTGGTTGTCGTAGAGTTCAGCCAGGGCGTTTTCGAGCAGGCGCACAAACTGGCTGCGGCTGCGGATGTCGGGCAGCTGGGCCCCGTAGAGCGTGCGCACCTGGGCCCAGTCGGTCTGCTTCTTGTCGAAGTAGCAGTAGTTGTCGTTGACGGTCGTCCAGAAGTAGTCGAAATCCTGCTGGTACTGGGCGGCGGTAAGTGGGGTCGGCTGGGCGCGTAAAGCCGCCGGCAGGAAGACTAAAACCAGAAAAAACAGGCGCGGAATACGGCGTAGCATAGCAGAAAACGTGGCCACAGGAGGCCCACCGCGCATAGGTACGACTTGCGCCCGGCATTGCCGCGCCAGACTGGTTGCCGGAGCCGACTTTCAGGTTAAAGCAGAACCGTGAAATACCGCCGGCCGCTTGGCGTTAAAGCCGTACTTTGGCTCCCATCCCCTGCTTTATTTTACCCTGATGCCGCGTTTATTCCGCTGTTATTTGCTGGGCCCGTTGCTGCTTTTTTTGCTGTTAACTCGGGTCGGCTTGGCCCAGACCGCCCCGAGCGGGTCCGACCTGAACGCCTTCTACGACCAGCTCAACGCCTACCGCACCGCCCAGTACCAGCCCCTGCCCGACCTGGAAACCCTGCGCCTGCCCTCCAGCTTTTCGGGGGCCGACTTGCGTGCCCTGCGCCTGCAGGACCGCCACATCGTGCGCATTGATTTGGTGTACACTGCCTTTCGCCTCAACCCAACCTTCGACCAGCGCCAGCTCAACCTGAGCCGCATCCGCAACCTGGCCAATTCAGTGCCGGGGCTATTGGAGGACGAGTCCATCACCTGGACGCTGGTGGAGCAAACCGGCTGCAACAGTCCCAGCGCCTGCCAGCCGTTTTTTCACGGCTTCGTGGTGTATGTGGCCAAGCACTACACCGCCGCCAGCAGCCGGGCCGAAGTCGACAGCCTGACGCGTAAGCTGCGCCTGCTGGAAAAGAAAAAGCCCAAGACGGCCAAGAAAAGTCAGGGCAAAAAAGTAGCCTGCAACCTGCCCTTCAGCCGCTATACCGTGCGCCAGATGGCCCGCCACCTGCACCGCACCTACAAGTGCACCCAGCGCGAGCCCCAGATTGTCCGGTTTCAGCTGTTGGTTGATGCCAAGGGCAATACCCGGAAAGTGCGGGTGCAACCCACCACCGGCGCCCCGTTTTGCCAGGCCGAACTGGAGGAAGCCCTGCGCCAGAACGTGACGTTTACCTCGGGCTTTCCCATCAACGGCCGCATGTTTGCTTTCCAGGTGAAAGGCGCCGTGCGTTTGCCGATGGGCCCGTTTCAACTGCTGGGCAAGCCCGATTTGGCCATTACCAGCTTTGCCCTAGCCGACTCGGCCGCCAAGCTTTACCGGGTATTTCTGAAAAAGAAAAACAAGCGCGACTACTGCGAAGCCCGCATTACCAAGGCCGGGGAGCTGCTGGCTTCCGCCGACACGGCCACCCTGGAGCCCCAGTTGCCCGCCGATGCCAACGTGGTAAACAAGGTGATGAGCCGCCACCCCGAGTGGAGTAAGGAAGTGGTAGTGACGGACGTGACGGGCAGCATGTTCCCCTACACCTACGATTTGCTGGCCTGGCTGCAACTAAACACGCTGCAGGACGAGAAAACCTTCGTCTTCTTCAACGACGGCAACGACACGCCCGACAAGCAGAAGAAAGTGGGCAAAACCGGTGGCCTCTACCACGTGCGCACCGACAGCTACGAGGCCACCAAGAACAAGCTCATCGAGGCCATGAAGGGCGGGGGCGGCGGCGACGCGCCCGAAAATGACATCGAGGCCCTGCTCTACGCCCGGCAGCTCACCTCTGACTCCACCGACGTCATCCTCATTGCCGACAACTACACCTTCCCGCGCGACACCAAGCTGCTCAAGAATACCACGGCGCCCGTGCGCATCATTCTCTGCGGCGTGCACGACTACATTAACCCCAAATACCTGGCCCTGGCCCGCAAGCACGGCTTTTCCCTGCACACCATCGAGGGCGACATTATGGACCTGAGCAAGCTACTGGATGGCCAGGTCATTACCATTCAGGGCCAGCAGTACCAGGTCACCAAGGACGGTTTCCGGCTGATTCAGAAGTCCTAGGGAGCGGCCCACGCCTGGCACTACTGCCCCTTAATGCCGTAGCAGTAAGCCGCCGGAATAGGTATCTTCACTGCTTCAGCCAATTTCCCATCTGTAGTCTTTCAGCAAACTGCGTATGCGTACCGAAGCCGATGTACTGGTAATTGGGGCGGGCCTGGCCGGTCTGGTAGCGGCCTCAGAACTGGCCGCGGCCGGCAAAAGCGTGCTGCTGCTCGACCAGGAACCCGAGCAGAATATGGGCGGGCAGGCCTTCTGGTCGTTTGGCGGCCTGTTTCTGGTCGACTCGCCCGAGCAGCGCCGCATGCGCATCCACGACTCCTACGAGCTGGCCCTCTCCGACTGGCTGGGCAATGCCGACTTCGACCGGCCCGAAGACCTGTGGCCCCGGCGCTGGGCCGAGGCCTACGTGGGCTGGGCAGCGGGCGAAAAGCGCAGCTGGCTGCAGCAAATGGGCATCAAGCTGTTTCCGGTGGTAGGCTGGGCCGAGCGAGGCGGCTACGGGGCCCGGGGGCCCGGCAACTCAGTGCCGCGCTTCCACGTGGCCTGGGGCACGGGCACCGGCGTAGTGGCCCCCTTCTCCTACCGGGTGCGGGAAGCCGTGAAAAAAGGCCTGGTTACGCTCAGGTTCCGCCACCGCGTCACGGAGTTGACCGTAGAAAACGGTGTGGTCGTGGGGGCTCGGGGCGAGGTGCTGGAACCCAGCGCGGCCGAACGGGGCGCGGCTACTTCCCGCGTTGTTGTTGGAGACTTTAGCTTCCGGGCCCAGGCGGTTATCGTCACGGCCGGCGGTATTGGGGCCAACCACGAACTGGTGCGCAAGAACTGGCCCACCCGCCTCGGCACCCCACCTGCCCACATGCTTTCAGGCGTGCCCGAGCACGTCGATGGGCTGATGCTGGGCATTACCCAACGGGTCGGCGGCCACGTCATCAACGAGGACCGGATGTGGCACTACGTGGAGGGCGTGCAGAACTGGAACCCGATTTGGCCCCGGCACGGCATCCGGATTTTGCCGGGCCCGTCGTCGTTGTGGCTCGATGCCCGTGGCAACCGCCTGCCCGGTCCGTTGTACCCTGGCTTCGACACGCTGGGCACGCTCCGGCACCTGCGCCAGACGGGCTCCGACTACAGCTGGTTTATTCTGACTCAGAAGATTATTCGCCATGAGTTTGCCCTCTCGGGCTCGGAGCAAAACCCAGATTTGACCAACAAAAGCTGGCGCCAGACCCTGGGCCGGGCCTTTGGCAAGGGCGCCCCGGCCCCGGTGGAAGCCTTCAAGCAGCACGGCGCCGACTTTCTGGTGCGCGACACCCTGCCCGAGTTGGTACAAGCCATGAATGAGCTGACCGGCGAAAACCTGCTCGACTACGCTCAGGTGGAGCGAGAAGTGCGGGCCCGGGACCTGCAGCTCGACAACCCTTTCAGCAAGGACGCCCAGATTACGGCCATCCGTGGGGCCCGCAACTACCTCGGCGACAAGCTCATTCGCACGGCCCCACCCCACAAACTGCTCGACCCCAGCAAGGGCCCGCTTATTGCCGTGCGTTTGCACGTCATCACCCGCAAAAGCCTCGGCGGCCTGGAAACCGACTTATCGGGCCGCGTGCTGGGCCCCGACAGCCACCCGGTTCCGGGCCTGTATGCCGCGGGCGAAATTGCGGGCTTCGGCGGGGGCGGCATGCATGGCTACCGGGCCCTGGAAGGCACCTTCCTGGGCGGCTGCCTGTACTCGGGCCGCATTGCGGGCCAGGCAGTGGCAGAAGCTTTAAAGTAAGCGCCAGCCCGGACACTAGCGCACTACCAGCCTCCTCGGAAAATTATAGCCCAGGCCGGCCGGACTATATTTGAGCCATACAGCCTTCTTATGTCCAGCTTTCTTGCCTTTATCAGCCAGCTGCAGCCCCTGAGTCCGGAGCTTACCACGGCCTTGCTGACTAGCACGGTGCGGGAAGAGATGCCGGCCCAGCACCGGCTGCTACAGCCCGGGCAGGTGGCCCGGCGGGTGTATTTTCTGGAAACCGGCCTGGTGCGGGGCTATACGCTGCTGCACGGCCGCGAAATTTCCTCCTGGTTTATGCAGGCCGGCGACTTTGTGATTTCCATTCTGAGCTTTTTTACCCAGCAGCCTTCCCAGGAATATATTGAGCTACTGGAACCTGCCGTGGTGCACTCCATCAGCTACGACCAGCTTCAGGGCCTCTACCACGATTTCCCGGAGTTCAACTTCATCGGCCGGCGGGTGCTGGAGAAATACTACGTGCTCAGTGAGCAGCGCGCCCAGAACCTGCGCTCCCACACCGCCACCGAGCGGTATGAGCTGTTGCTGCGCGACTTTCCCACGGTATTTCAGCGGGTGGCGCTCCACCACATTGCCTCCCACCTGGGCATGGCCCCCGAAACGCTGAGCCGCCTGCGCAACAAGCTGGGCTAGGCTAGGCCGGGCAGAGCGAAAATGACATTTGTCATGAAAATGACGGGCCGCCACCAGCACCTTTGAGGGCTCCTTTTTGCTACGCCCCATGCCAGTTGCTGCTTCCCCTCGGCCTTTTGCGCCCCATTTTCTGCCCCTGCCTGTCGCCTTTTTGGTAGGCTTGGTCCTGCTCGGCGGCCTCAGCCTGGGCGACCATAATGGAATATTTACCTGCCTGCTGGTGGCCCCACTCTTCATCCCGGCCGCGGTCTGGCTGGTGGCCTTCTGCCGCCGGCCCAGCCCGCTGCTAAAAGCCACTTTGGCAGCAGTCCTGATTTCACTCTACGACATCAGCATCAAGCTCTACGGCGCGGGCAGCCACGATGCTGAAGGCAAGGGCCTGTTTCACTTCTTGCTGCTGCTGGGCATACTACCGGCCTTCCTGGTACTAGTGGCAGCGCTGGATCAGCAGCAAAGCGGCACCAGGCGCCGGCGCCGCGTGGCCAAGGTGCTGTTTCTGGCGCTGCTGTTTGTGCACTTGGCCCTGACGTCAGACCTAGGTATGGGCCGCTGCGTCAGCTGCTACTGAGCAACTCACCGCCCGGACTTCTCTTTCCACCTCTTCCTGCTTCTCATGCCTTCTTTTCTCCGCTGCAGTCTGCTGCTGGTGCTGGCCCTGTGGCTACGGCCTGCCCAGGCGCAGCACATTACCCTCGACAGTGTGGTGCTGGAGCACACCGTCGGATTCTATCTGCCCGCCGCCCGCCGCGCCATCGTGTCGACGGTAGCCTACGCTGATGAAGCTACCACCCTTCGGTACTACCTCTTTTCGTCTACGCTGAGCCAGCAGCGGCGGCGGCTTCGCCTGCCCGGCCATTACCAGCTCGCCAACACGGCCAGCAGCCGGGCCCACGTGCTTTACCAATTGCACCGCCGCGGTTCCGATACGCTGCTCTCCCTGGTGGTAGACACGCTCGGAAACGTGGTAGCGCAGCGGCGCGAGTCTTCCCGCTGGATACGCTGGCAGGATATGCACGGGGAGCTGGCTCCCCAGACGGGCGGCTTCCTGACCACCGAGTCCAGCCTGGTCGGGGGCGAAGCGCTGTTTCGCTTCACCGACCTGCAGCTCCGCCCGCTCTGGCAGCACCGCTTCCGGTCCGCCGAGGGGAAGGTGGAAGTGGCCCCGGCCATCATCGATAGTACCCACCTGTGGCTGCTGGTTACCAACAACGCCCTGAGCAGCCGGGCCGTGACGACGGCCTACTGTCTGGAGCTGGCCACTGGCAAGGTGCTGTGCCGGCTCCCGCTTGACTACCGCGGGGAGCGGCGCCGGCCCGATGTGGGTGTGATGGGGCCTGGACACAGCTTGCTGGTAGCCGGATTCTCTTCCGCCCGCAACCGCCCCAGCCGTACCCACCCGGGCCACTTGTTTTATACGCAGCTGTACCCCGACAGCACCCGCCACGACCGGCTGGTAACGGGTGCCGCCGAACCCCACTTGCCCCTGGCTCGCAACCGGCACGTGCTCTGGCATGCCCTGCGCCCGGCTCCCAACGGCAGCGTGGTGCTCGTGGGCGAAACCTATACCAGCACTTCTTTCGGTGCCCATCTGGCCCTTGACCTGGCAACGGGCCTTGCTACCGTAGGCCTGGGCCGCGTAAACAGGACCACGCTGCGCCCTCGCGAAGTAGTAGCGCTGCACCTCTCCGCGGCTGGTCAGGTTGATAAGGCCCAGATACTGCCTCTGCCCGACAGTAGTTCGTACAGGCTGCATGGCTACTGGCCGGCCCGGCGCATAGCCCAGGCGGCCAACCGGGACGGGGCTTTTCGGATGCGAGGCTTCGGGCCCGATAGCCAGAGCATGGTGCTGCTGACCGGGCGCCGCTTGCTGACAATGAATCTGCAGTCGGGCCAGGCCCGGCCGTTGCGCCCAACTTTACCCGTCAAATATTCGGACGTGTGGCGTGTGGAGCCCGGCTTCCTGCTGCTCTACCGCCAGCAGTTCCGTCCTCAGCGCGTCGAGTTGGAGCGGGTAGCCTATTGACCAGGCCCCGCCAACGCTATGGCCTCCACCGTTTGCCGCAGGCTGGCCAGGCACTCTCGGAACCGGGCGTCGTTTTGCTCCAGCCATTCGTCGAGGCGGCGGCCGCCCTTGGCGGCCAGCTCTTCCAGGCGCATGCCGTCCTGAGAGGCAGTAAAATCGGTGAGGCTGCAGCGCAGCTGCCCTTCCAGCACCTCAAACAGGAAGATGGCCCGGAAAGGCTGACTGGCCCCGGTCAGCGCCAGGCGGCCGCGCAGCTGGCCCTCTTCGGGCACCGCAATCAGGGTACCCAGACTCTGGGGCCGTTGCGGGCCGTCAGCCACTGCCGGGCCCGGCGGTAAAGGTCGGCGCGGGAAATGCCGGGCACATTGATAACCTCCACGTATCTCACTTTGCGTGTGGTGCTGTCGTAGGGAAAGTTATGCAGGCCTTTGAAATGGTATTTTTGCGCCGTACCCGAAAAAGCCAGTAACAGCAGCGTCATCAGTAGGTAGAGTTTCTTCATTATCGAAAAATAATAAAAAACTCACTCAAACCAGCTTAAACGTATGTTTTTAGCAAAATTCTGTCAAATCCGAGTGGCTTACGCCAGTTAACCCAAGTTGAATCCAAACCAAACCTAGTGCTTAATCAGACGGATCATCTTGCACTATGGCAAGCTTCGGTTGTTTACAGAACCCGCTTTCCGCCCGGCTGCCCGGCCAGTAAGCCGGATATGGTTTTCTTTGGCCGACCAACTTATCCTACGCCGCCTGCCATGCTTCTGCGTTGCTTCCTGATCCGCCTGCTGCTGCTGCTGGCTTTGCTGGGCCCCGGCGCCCTCGTTGCCAGGGCCCAGGATGCGGAATACCTGACTCGCCTGCCCGATCCCAAAACCCTGGGCGAAAGCTACGTGAGTGACCCCGACCACCTGCTGCAGCCCGCCACGGTGCAGGAGCTCAACGCTACGCTCCGGCCCCTGGACCAAAGCGGCCGGGCCCATATCGACGTGGTGCTGACGCGCAGCATCGGGGAGGAAGTGCCTAAGACAGCGGCAACGGCACTGTTTAACCGCTGGAAAATCGGGGATAAGGAGAAGAACAACGGACTGCTGATGCTGCTCGTGGACGACCAGCACCGGGTGGAATTTGAAACCGGCTACGGCCTGGAAGCCGACGTGCCGGACGTGGTGTGTTTCCGCATTCAGCAGCGCTACATGATTCCCTACCTGCGCGGCGGGCAGTACGACGAGGCCGTGCGCCAGGGCGTGGCCGCCCTGATCCGGCAGCTCAGCACCGGCCGCCTGGATCTGCCCGATTCGCTGGAAGCCCAACTGCCCCCGGCCCTGGCACCGGCGGATGAGTCAGCGGAAATACTGCTCAACGAAGAAGTTGAGCCAACTGACCCCACGGCCTGGAGCGGCGCGGAAGGCATAGGGGTGGCGGCGGTGGCCCTGCTGCTGCTGGTTGCGGGGCTGATGCTGGCTTTGCACAAGCATGCTCCCCGCGCCTTTACGACGAGCATGATTCTGGGCCTGGTCCTGATTTTGGGCTTAATGGTAGTAGCAGCTGGCTCCAGCTGGCCAATAGCGCCGGCCCTGCTCATGGCGTTGGGCTACGCCTGGCCGCTGCTGGGGGCTCACCTGTATCTGCGGCTAATCAACCAGCGTCTGCGCGACCAGCACGCTACCGAAAGCCGCCACGCCCGCTACACGTTTCTGCGGGAAGCTCACCACGGCCTGGGCTGGCTCCGCTTCCTGATGCCCGTGCCCCTGGCCTGGTATTGGCCCCGGTACCAGCGCCGCCTAGTGGCCCTGCGCGAGGAACCTTACGCCTGCCCGGCCTGCGCCACGCCCATGCACCGCCTCGACGAAGCCCAGGACGACAGCGCCCTGCGGCCCGGCCAGGTTGCGGAGGAGCGTATTGAGTCCATCGACTACGACGCCTGGCAGTGCCCGGCCTGCCAGGAGCTGCTCATTCTGAGCTACCCCAACCTGAACTCCGACGCTGAAAGCTGCCCCAAGTGCCATAACCGCACCCTGCAGCCCCAGCCCGACGAGGAAATGCAGGCGGCCACCACTTCCCACGGCGGCTGGGGCTGGCACGTGCACGAATGCGCGTTTTGCCGCCACGTGAAAAAGAAGAAATACACCACCTCCAAGCTTTCCTCATCGAGCAGCTCGTCGTCATCCAGCAGCTCGTTTTCTTCGGGCGGCTCCTCGTCTTCGTCCAGCAGCGGGGGTAGCAGTGGGGGCGGCGGAGCGGGCAGCAGCTGGTAGCACGGGTTTGATTCGGGCCAGATTGTCGCAAACAGCCCGTTGGTTGGCGCATTTGGCCTCCTAAGATGAGTCAGTCAGCGCGTATTTTTGGCTTACCACTCACGCAAGAATAACGAGTATGCGCAAACTCAAGCTCCAGGTGCAAATGACCGTTGACGGCTTCATCGGCGGCCCCAACGGCGAAATGGACTGGATGACCTTCAACTGGGATGAGGCCTTGAAAAACTACGTGGCGGCCCTCACCGAGCCCGTCGACTGCATCGTGCTGGGCCGCAAGCTGGCCGAGGGCTTTATCCCTTACTGGGCCTCGGTAGCGGCGGATGAGGCCAATCCGGAACACACGGCCGGGCAGAAATTCACCGCCACGCCCAAAGTCGTCTTTACCCGCACCCTGACTGAGGCACCCTGGGACCATACGGTGCTGGCCACCGGCGACCTGACTACCGAAATCAGCCAACTCAAACAGCGGGCCGGCCAGGACATCATGGCCTACGGCGGGGCTACGTTCGTGTCGGCTCTCATTCAGGCCGGCCTTATCGACGAGCTTCACCTGTTCGTTAACCCAGTTGCCATCGGCCGCGGCTTGCCCATTTTCCAGGACCTGAACGCCGCCCAGCCCTTGACGCTGGTCAGGTCGACGGCCTTTGCCTGCGGCATCGTGGTGCAGCACTACGAGCCCCGGCGCGACTAAGGCGGCAACCTGCTGACGTACCCAAGCCCCCACAACACAAGCAGCTGCTCCGGTTCCGTACTGAAAGCCCGGGAGGGGAAAGCTACTGCTTGGGCATTTTGGCTACGTCTTCCAGGGTCAAGACTTTATAGGTCAGGCCAAAGTGGGCAGCAGATTGCTCCACGGTGTTGGTAAAGCCGGCCTGCTTGCGGCGCTGATTCACCTGGGCCGCGTTCTGAATAGGCCACACGAAGGTTGGCTTCCCATTATAGCCCGCTACCTGGGTGCCGTAGAGTTGCTCCTTGCCTTCCGTCATCAGTTGGCGGTCCAGCATCATGGCGTAGCGCGAAAACGGCAGCTCTCCTTTCTCAGCGGCGGCTTTCATCAGTGGCAGGTACTGGGGGATAGTCGCCGGGTTGTGCTGAATGACGTGCCACGCGGCCTCGTTGGTCGGCGCGCCTACCAAGGACTTGCCCGGGTAGCCATATTGCTTCAGCAACACCTGCACCCGCCTAAGATTGGTAGCATCGGTTTGCACCATCCGCTCCATCAGGGTTTTGTTCAGCTCCGCCTTCGATACGCCCAGCACCACGGCCAGCGAATCGGGGTTACGGTTCAGACGCGAATCAAACAACATAGCCCGGTAGCGCTGGTCCACGGCGTAGATGCTATCCAGTTCGTGCTTGAGCTGGGAATTAGGCTTGGTCATCTGGGCCACCGCGGGCAGGGCCAGCCCGCTGAGTAAGGCCACGCGCAGGAAGTGCTTCATCGGCATAAGGTAGGGAAAGCAGCTATGTATAAGGGAGCCAGGTAATACAGGGAGGCAAATCAGCGAGCCTAGGTGGCAGTTGCCGGCCAGTAAGTATAGAAATAACCACAACGCCCAGGCAACTGAAGTACCGAAGAACTTCAGCTGCCTGGGCGTTTCTATGGGTTGAACCAGAGAGTCGGCTTAGCTCAAGGGGTGTAGCAGGCGGTTCCAGCGCACCTTGTGCAGCAGGTCGGCGTACTGATCCAGGGAATACAGCACGAAGACGGCTTTGCCCACCAGATGGTCTTCGGGCACGAAGCCCCAGAAGCGCGAATCCTCGGAGTTGTGGCGGTTGTCGCCCATCATGAAGTAGTAGTTCTGCCGGATGGTGTAGTACGCCAGCGGCTGGCCGTGCTGATAGATCCGGCCGTTTTGCCAGCTGATGCCTTCGTTGTGCTCGTACTGAGCCACGATGGTGTAGTAAGCCGCCGCATTGGCCGGCGTCAGGGTGATGGTCTGACCCTTGCAGGGCACGGGCAGCGGGCCGTAGTTGTCCAGCTGCCCGTTCTGGGGCTGGCTGCTCAACACGGCGCTGGGGTTGTGAAAGTCAGCCACGTCCGGAAACAGGCGCGTCTGGTAGTCGGCCACGGTCAGGGCCTGCACGTAGGGCTGGCGGCGGAAGTAGGCGGCCACCGGGGCCGGGCAGCTGATGTAGAAACCGGTACGGCCTGTGGCCGGATTGGTGCTCACCCGCGGAATACCGTCGGGCTCGTAGTAATCGACCACGCCGTGCTCGTGCAGAGCCTGACGCACAGCATCATTGGGGCTGTTGACCTGCATGAAGTAAGTGTTCTGCAATTGGCCGGCCACGGCGCCGGGCTGGCCGTTGAGAAACACCTGCCCGCGGCGGATTTCGACGGTATCACCGGCCACGGCCACGCAGCGCTTAATCAGGTTGGTGCGCACGTCGGCGGGGCGCTGCTGCTCGTGCGGCACGTGAAATACCACAATGTCGTTGCGCTGCACCGAGCTGAAGCCCGGGAAGCGGAAGGTGGGCAGCTGGATAGCGTCGGAGTAGCTCTGCGGCCCTTTTTCCCAGATGGTTTGATGGGTGAGAGGAATCTGCAGGGGCGTTTGGGGCGTCTGAGGACCGTAATGTAGCTTACTGACCACCAGACAGTCGCCCACCAGCAGGGTACCTTCCATGCTGGGCGTCGGGATGGTGTAGGCTTCCACCGCCGACCATCGGATGAGCGTGGCGGCGGTAACGGCAAAAACCAGGGCGTCGCGCCATTCGCGGGCCAGGCTCTTGGGCGGCGCAGAGGTGGCGGGCGTACGGCGCCAGAATCGGAACAGGCTCATGGGAGTTGGGCGGTGAAGGTGAAAGAAAAGCTGCTTACCCAGACTAGATGGGCGGCAGAAGCTGAGCGTTGCCTGAAGCGGGTGCCTTACCCAAACAAAGACCCTCCCCGCAACATAGAACATCAGCTATACGTGAGGCCTAACGCCGATTCCCAATTCTTGGTGTGCATAGCTGCAGTGCCCGCCGGTAGCGGCGCATGGGGCTGAGTTTGGGAGAAAACGCTAGCTTAACGCCCTCACTCTCGTAGGCTACCTATCATGACAGAGCAAGATCCTGAACCAGAAAAAACGGCTTCCGGGGCCCCGGTGTACCGTTACGAAGAGGTGGAGCCGGCCCCCTTCAGCCTGGCCGCCGGCGACGAAGCTACCATCGAAGCCATATCCGACCACATCGAGCAGCACGTGGGCAAAATCAGCAGCGTGTTTCACGAAATCATTTCGGACAAGGTCCACCTCGACGTGCATATCGTGGAGCCCAGCAAGGACTTTCCGTTTTACACGCTCGTCACCTCGGGCATGAGCGACCTGCCCATGACGGTACCCGAAGGCGAGGAAGATGCCCGTTACGCCGAGCTGTGCATCCTGCTGCCCAGCACCTGGCCCATGGCCGAGAACGGAGACGTCGTAGGCGTGTCCGAGGATGACGACGCCTATTGGCCCATTGGCTGGATGAAGTTCCTGGCGCGGTTTCCGCACGAATACCACACCTGGCTGGGTGTAGGCCACACCATCCCCAACGGGGAAGAGGCTGCGCCCTACGCCTCTAATACCAAGCTGGGCTGCATGCTCGTGCTGCCATCCATTAGTTTACCAAAAGAATTTCGGGAGCTGAAAATCAGCGAGGATAAGACCATCAATTTCTACTGCCTGTACTGCCTCTACCCCGAGGAAATGCAGCTGAAGATGGACAAAGGACTTGATGCCCTGCTGGATAAGTTCGAAGAATACGGTATGTCCGACGTGCTGGATATAGCCCGCCCGAACGTCGTGTCGAAGAAAGGCTTTCTGGGCCTGTGGTAAGCCCCGAGGCCCAGAGCTAGTCGGTAGGAACCAGACCCTACCCAACGAAACCAGCGGGGGCTGAAGCATCAGTTGCTTCAGCCCCCGCTGTTGTGTAGCCCTACCCTGGCCGGCCGCCTACAGCTGGTAAAGCAGTTTCACGCCTTCGAGCAGCCCCGTGGGCTGGCGGCCCAGTGCCGTGGCCAGGTCGGCGCTGACCATGGATTCCTGCCCGTGCTTGATGTCGGTCATGAAGCCGATGGTGCGCGCAATGGCCACCTCGGGCACACCCCGCTCCCGCATGCGGCCGGCCAGCACCGCACTTTCCACGTCATTGTAGATTACCGGCTTGCCCGAGGCCTGGGTCAGAGCCGCCGCTACGTCGTCGAAGGAGTAGGCTTCGGTGCCGGTGAAGTGGTAGATGCGGTTATCGGGAGTGTCCTGGAGCAGCACCTTGGCAATGGCCTCCCCCATTTCACGGCGCAGGGCGTAGGCCACCCGGCCCTGCCCGGCCGGTAGGTTGATGCCCGTTTCGAACACCGTCGGCCCCGTAAACAGCGGCAGCGTATCCATGTAGAGAATGTTGCGGAAGAAGATGTAGGCCAGCCCACTAGCTTGCAGGTAGTCTTCGGTCTGGAAATGGCGCACCATCAGCTCGTTGGCCAGCGTACCGGGGTCTTGCAGGGCCCGGCTGGTATAGGCTACGCGGCGCACTCCCGCCTGCTGGGCCGCGTCGATGACGTTCTGGTGCTGCTGCAACCCATCCTCGTCGCCTCCGCCCGAGATGAGCAGCACCGTGTCGATGCCCTGCATGGCTTGGTGGAGGGAGGCCGGGTCGCCGTAGCTGCCCACACGGATACTCACACCCTGGGCCTGTAGGGTTGTGGCTTTGGCCGGGTCACGCACCAGGGCCGCTACGTTCTGGGCGGCTGTGTGCTGCAAAAGCGTATCGAGTACGGCGGCACCTAAGTGGCCGGTAGCTCCGGTTACTAAAATCATGGGTCTATGCGTTAGCGTGACAAGAATGCCCCCGCCTGCTGCCCCGTGTGGTGGGCGCAGCCTAAGGGTGAAGGCCGCTACAAAAGTCGACGCTACTACCCAGCGGCAGAATGGCCGGAGGGCGGCAATCTGTGGCGAAAAGGCGGCAAGCCCTGCTTAGCCCACCTGCCGGTAGGCCGTGGGCGAAAGGCCGGTGCTGCGCTTGAAAAATCGGCTGAACGCAAATTGGTCGGCAAACTGCAGGCCGGCGGCTACCTGGGCTACGGTCAGGGCCGGGTTTTGCAGCAGGGCCTTGGCTTCGAGGGCCACGGCTTCGGCTATCCACTCGCTGGCAGTTCGCCCGGTCACGTCCTTGACCAGTTCGGTAAGGTGCTTGGGCGTGATGCAGAGCGCAGCGGCGTAAAACTGCACGCTGCGCTCGGTCAGGCAGTGGGCCTGCACTAGGTGGCGGAAGCCGGCGGCCAGCTGCTGGGCGCGGGATTGACTCTGGGCCGGCCGGGCCGGCTGCGGCTCGTAGAGGACCCCGATTTCGTAGAGCAAGCCGGTGAGAATACTCTTGACGATGTTGTCGCGCTGGGCACTGGGGGTGCGGTATTTTTGCTGCAAAAAGCGAAACGAAGCTGCAATGCTGGCCGCCTCGGCCGGGGCCAGCGCCAGTACGTGGGTGGGCGGGTCCACGAAAAAGCGCAGCTTGCCAGTAGCCGCATTGTGGGTGGTAATGAAGTCCTGAGTGAAAAAGATGGACAACGTTTCGTAGTCCTCGGCTACCCGACCCCACTCCTTAATAACGTCGGGCGTCGCCAGCACCAAACAGCCCGGCGTCACGACATAGGGCTCCAGGTTGGCCTTGAACTCGGCCGTGCCCCGCAGGCAAAGGCTGATCTTGTAATAGTCGCCCCGGTAGGGCTGGTGCAGCGGAATCGTGGGCTTAGCGCCGCCGTAGTCGGGAAAGTACACCGCCGGCACTCCGTTGCCGTTTGCACTGGCAAAGGCCTGCAATTGATACGTGGGAATCCGCTCACTCATGGATAAGGTAACAACGAAGGTACTGGATAGGCTTACCGGGTTTCAAAATAGCCAGGAAACAGGCATACTTGTCGTCTTTTCTCTGTCATCCTGAGACCAACACGTGGAGTAAAGGAAGTTCTCACCTGAACAGCAAACGTTCTTCAATGCCCAAAAGCTCTGCCTTACTTACGGCCACGGCAAAGGGCTTTTAACCCTTGGCATAAGCCGCCGCGAGGTAGAGGAGGCAGGTCCTTGGGCGGCTCCTCAGCATGACAGACGAGGATAGGGTCGGCGGCCTGTACCGCGCTTGTTTTCTACCCGGCCCAGGCGAGCTTGTTTTGCGCAATTTCCACCCCTATTCTTAGCCCATGATCCTACCCAAAGAACGAGACTCGCGCTTTATCACCATCCGCCGGGGCGGCACCCTGACCGATACCAATCACCATCTGCTGGCCTGGTGGGCGGCAGCCTGCGCCGAACACGTGCTGCCCCTGTTTGAGCAAGCCAGCCCCACCGACCAGCGCCCCCGCCAGGCCTTGGAGCTCGCCCGGGCCTGGGTGCGCGGCGAGATACCCATGCGCCAAGCTCACCAGGCCTCTTTTGCGGCCAACGCGGCCGGCAAGGGGCTGCCCGATGCCGCCCGGTTTGCCGCTCTGGCAGCCGGCCAGGCCGTAGCCGTGGCCCACGTGGCGGCCCACGAGCTTGGGGCCGCCGCCTACGCCATTCGGGCGGCCCGGGCAGCGGCGGCCGAAACGGAGCCGGATGCCGCCGGACAGCGGGAGTGCCTCTGGCAGCGCGAGCAGCTGCCGGAGCCTATTCGGGAGCTGGTGCTCGATGACCAACGTCGGCGCAATGCGCTCTGCTGGTCGTTGTTCAATTGCTAAACAGGTAGTTTTTGCAGCTGGTAAGAACTGATTTACAACACCTTCCTTACAAGGGCGTATAGTCAAATCTAACCCTAACCTAACCAGCTATGCATTTCAAACTTAACTCCCTATTCTTCGTGGCGGCCCTGGGTCTGGTCGCGTGCGATAAAGACGAAGACGCTACCGAAGAGCCCCAAAACGGAGACTTCCCTACCGAAACCCTCACGGCTAGCCCCACCACCATTCGTGTGAGCACGCTGCCTGCACCCTTCGCCAGCCAGTCTGTCACTAATTATCCGCAGGTGCTCAATGAGCGCCCCGAAAATGCGAAGCTGAAAGTGCCCCAGGGGTATGCTGTAAACGTCTTTGCCGATGATTTGCCCCAGGGCCGCTGGATGGCCGTAGCGCCCAACGGTGACATATTCGTGGCCCAGATGATGCTCAACCAGATTATGGTGCTGCGCGACACCAATGGTGACGGCCGCGCCGATGAGCGCACCGTGTGGGCCACCGGCGGCCCTTTGAGCCGGCCCCTGGGTATGGCCTTCAACGGCAACTATTTCTACGTGGCTACCTCCGGCGCCATCCTGCGCTACGATTACAGCAGCGGCCAGAAACAAGCCTCCGGACAACCTACTCAGCTCGCCGAGCTACCCGGCGGGGGCCAGCACCCGGCCCGCTCCCTACTCATCTATAACAACAAGATGTACGTGGGCATTGGCTCCTCCGAAAACGCCAGCGTGGAAAAAGACCAGCGCCGCACGACCATTCAGGAGTTTAACCTCGATGGCAGCGGCCAGACTACCTACGCCTCAGGCCTGCGCAACCCCCAGGGCATGGACGTCAACCCGGCCCGCACGGGGGAAATCTGGTCGGTGGTAAATGAACGGGATGCCCTAGGCGACGACCTCGTTCCCGATTACGCCACGGTTGTACCCCGCGGGGCCTTCTTTGGCTACCCCTGGGCCTACCTCGCTCCCGATAAGCGCGACCCGCGCATCACCGAGCCCGCCCCGGCCCAGGTAACCAGCACCCGTACGCCCGAAGTGCTGCTGCGGGCCCACTCCGCCGCTCTGGGTCTGGCTTTCTACACCGGTACGGCTTTCCCCGAAGACGCCCGCGGCGACCTGTTCCTGGCTATGCGCGGCTCCTGGAACCGCTCTGTAGGCTCGGGCTACAAAGTAGTGCGGGTGCGTATGAACGCCGCCGGCCTGCCCGAAACTGCCGGAGCTGATGGCCGCGGGGCCAGCTATGAAGACTTCGTAACCGGCTGGCAACTCAATGAGGGCCAGGCAGCCCCACCCCAGGTGTGGGGCCGCCCCGTAGGTATCATTACCGGCCCCGACGGCTCCCTGCTCATCGCCGAAGATGGCACCGGCGTCGTGTGGCGCGTGAGCTACAAGGGCAATTAGTATTAGGCTGCGCCCCTGCTTAAGAGTCATGGCCTAACCCTATCGATGCCCCTGGCTCCTGGCTCCCGCCGGGCACTAGGGCTGCATCACAAACGCCGTGAGTTCAGCCATCTTCCCGTCGCGGAAGCGCCAGACGTCGCAGTAGGTGTATTCCACTGCTTCCCCGCTTTGGTCGGGTAAGGTAATGGTGCCCAGCGCCGTCACGAAATCATCCTCGGCAATGAGGTGCTTGACCATAAACACGGGCGGCTGCTCATAAGCCGTGGCCATCCACTGCCGCACCGCCTGCTTGCCCCGCAGGGTTTGCTCGCCCACAAAAGTCCACTCCGTGTCGTCGGTGCAGTGCGCCAGGAATCCTTCATAGTCACCGGCCGTGATGGCCGCATTGGCCGTCTGTAGTATCTGCTTGTTCGTTTCGGGCATTGGGATAATAAAGAGGTAGAAAACGCAAGGATAAAGAAGGAACAGGCCAGGCCAGGCCCTGCTGGCCCGGTAGCGGGGGCACTAGCTGACAGGTACGTTTCTCGCTTCGGGTGGTTTGTGCCAAGCCAGCAGTGGGACCATAGGATATGCCGGGTTTCTTTTTTTGAGACTACCACGTTCCTAAAAAACTCCTGGCCCTAGCGCCCCGCCAACCACCGGCTTTAAGCCTGCAACACCCTACTGGCTTGCGCTTTACTGACCCCAACTAATGTCCCTCGTCAGAGCGAGATATAGCTAAAAGCCCCGACCTCTTCAGGCCGGGGCTTGGGTATGGCGTGGCAAATCTTCAGCGCTTAATTCGTGACCAGCAAGCGCTGGTAGCTCACCTGGGAGCCCTGTAGGACACGGATCAGATATACCCCGTTCGGCCACTGTTGCGAGGGAATGTTCAGCGCGTGCGAGCCGCTGGTTTGGTAGGCCTGGTGCTGCAGCGTGGTGAGCGTCCGGCCCAGCGCGTCTACCACATCAATGGTCACAGGCTCGGCCGCGGCCAGCTGGTAGAACAGTGTGCTGTTGCCCGCCGTTGGGTTAGGAAACAGGCGCACGCCAGCGGCAGTAGCATCTGAATGCAGGGATAAGGGGGTAGCCACGGGGGTAATGGTAAGCAAGCCTGCCTGAGTGGTTGCCGTGCCGTAGGTGACGTTGCTACTGCCCAGCCTGCTTACCCAAGAAGAACCACCCCCACCTCCTGCCGAGCCGTTGGAAGGGGCCCCGCCGCCCCCGCCTAAAATACAGCCCTAAGCCGCCCGCCGCTGCCAAAGCGGTGGGCGGCTTTTTTATTCGGGCGAGGTAGGCAACAGGGAATATTCGCCCTTGCCAAGCCTGCCTGTACTACCAGCAGGACGGTATCCTGGGTCTTGTTGGGCTACCGGCCTCTGGCCATGGAAACGTGGGGCTGATACCACTGATACAGGAACTGCTGCATCTCCTGCGGGGAAATTGGCTCACCGGCCTGGCTATACGCCCTCATCTTCTGCGGGACTTTGCGCTTGCTACGGTCGCTGCCCAACTCAGTATCATTGAGCACCGTGACTTGCTGCTGAAAGAGCAGCTGCCCGGTAGGATAATAGCCATATATCGTTTGGCGCAGGCTGTCGGTGCGGCTACCGACCCATTTTTCGAACAGGTACTGGCCTAGCTTGTCCTGATTTTCATCCAGGTACTCGGCCCGGTACAGGATGTTGCCGTTGGCATCGTAGCGGGTCGAATCCAGCACGGCGGCCCGCCAGCCCCGGGCGGCGCTGCCGGTGTAGCGGTTTACCCACAGGCCGGTTTCGGTGAACTGGTAGTGGCCCTCGGGGCCCATGGTTATGATGAGCTGACCAGTACACAGGTCGCCGTTTTTGTTGGTGCCCCGCCAGTCTTTCACCAGCCTGCCCTGCTGCTCTACCGTGGCCCGCTCGGTTTTGCTCAGGCTGTGATGGTACCAGTAGTCGTACGTGTCGTGGTAGGGACTAAAAACGGTGCAGCCCGACAAGCCAGTCAGGGCAACGAGAATACAGCAGAGAGTGCGCACGGGAAGAAGAAAGCCAGGTGGAAAACAATACCGCCCGTGAAAGTACGGGCTGCCCCTCAACTTCTGCTCGGCTGGCCTGCCCGGGCCTCCAGCTTCTCCTCCGGCTGCCCTCCCAGCTGCCGTAACGCATGCAGGGCTGCTCCGTGCAAGTAAGGATTCCACCGGCTAGGTAAATCCGAGCAGGCATAGCCGGGCGGGTAAAGGGTAAAGCAGGAGCCGCGTTAAGAACCCGAAAAACTATTCAAGACTCAGCCCTAGCTTTAAGCCCATGGAAGCGCTGTTTCACCTGGTTTTTACCTGCCTCAAGATTGCCATCCTGGCCTCGGTGTACGCCACGCTGCTGCTGAAGCTGGTGCGCTGGTACGGCCCCCGCGCCCCTACCCACCCTATCGTGCAGGCCAGCCGCCCCGGCCGACGCTTCTGGTGGGGCAGCGGCTTTCTGATGTCGGTGGCCCTGTTCGGCTATTCCCTCACCTACTGGGGCAACCACGGCCTGGGCGACTACGCCCGCATCCCGCTGGGCCACGGCGCGGCCATGGAAGAGCTAAACGGCGTACAGGCCTATTTCGAGCCCATCCGCCAGCTCCCCGGCCACGCCGACAATGGCGAAGTCCTCGCCTACCAGGTACACGACGATATGCTCTGCGCCACCCTGGGCCCCGACACTACCTACGTAGTCTACCACCTGGGCTCTCAGTACAGCCACCTCTTTGCCGACCGGGCCGAGTACGAAACCTACGCCCGCGCCCACGAACTGCCCCGCCCCATCGAGTTCGAGGATTTCAAGCAGCACTACCGCCGCTACTGGGGCGGCTGGCGGTTCTGGCTGCTGGCCTAGCGGGCTGGGCAATGCCTCAAAATAAAAAGCGGCCGAAGCTCTTAGTGGCTCCAGCCGCTGCTGTATCCACTACCACCCAAAACCTAGCCGATGCCCCCGTTTATCAGTCAGCTTCAGGAACTCCGGCAGCAGCTGCCCATCGGCATCCGCCACGCCCTGCAACTGCTGGAGCGCACCCAGGGCAACGTAGCCGCCGCCGCCCAGCTATTCAAGCAGGAACTGACGGAACTGGTAATGAGCAAAACGGGCGTGGCTCGGCCAGTGGCCGAGCAGCACTTGGCCGCGGCCAAGTACGAGGTGCCCCGGGCCCTGTACAGCATCCGGGCCGAGCTGTATACCCTGACCGAACACATCCTGATCCGCTACCAGGCCGATAAATCCGAAGCGCTGTCCCGCATTCAGAGTGTTATTCAGAGAGAAACCCCACTCGTACGCAAGGAGTGGCTGGAGGTAAGCGAATTGCCGAAGCTCAACCGGCCCCAAGCCTGCGTTATACTGCTCTGCGAGTGGCTAGGCTTCGAGGACTGGGAGGATCTGACGTCCGCGCTTTACTTCCACCTCGACCTTGTGACGACCTACTTGCGCCAGGAGCTTCAGCAAGACACCCTGGCCGTTACCCTGCTCGCCATGCGCGACCGGCACGCGGCGCTGCAGGCCAAGTATGCTACGGCCTCCTTCGAGGTAGCCCTCAAGCGCATCCAAAATGATAAGCTTCTGCAAGGCTACGAGGCCGAGTACGAGCACCTAAAACCCCGGCTGCTCGACCGGCTGTATAGCTACGTGCAGGAGCACATCGGCAGCTTCCCGTAAGTGGCCCCAAAGGCACAAAGCGGCCGAAGCTCTTGGAAGCTCCGGCCGCTTTGTTATTACTTTCTCGTCGGTTTTTAGGCGGCCAACGTGGCGCGGTGGGCTACCACGGCAGCCTTATCCTCTTCGAGGGAAGTGCTGCGGCTCTGGGTTTCCTTCAGGGCACTTTGGCCCAGCACCACTTTCACCCCACCACGCTTGCGCTGCTGGGCCAGGATGTCGCCGCGCCGGTCATCGTCCTTGCGCCGGGCATCCATGGTGCGCTCATACTCGGTGCTGCCCTCGGTAAGGGTGGCTAGGTAGCTGTCGTGGTTGGCAATGCGCACGTTGAGGCCCTTCAGCTCATCGTTTAGCTCGGTGGCCCGCTCACTGCCCACCTCGTCCTGATAATCATAATTCGACTCCTTATTGTCGAGGCGCCGAATGCGCTTGTCCAATTCGGTAGTCACGGCGTCGCACTGGGCGCGGGTGAGCAGCAATTTTACATCAATGGCCATAAATAAGGTAGTAAAAAGAAGGATAGTAAAAACGGCAGGACCACCCTGCCGCTTAATAATATTACATTTTTGTTATATATTATTTATGAGTTTTTAAAAATAAATATCCAAACACCCCTCATCCTTACAATACTCTTAACAACAGCCCCTCAGCGACAGTAGCGCGAGCGTTGGCTATGCCTACCTTCGGTGGTAGTTTGCGTACCCCGCGCCGTTAGCAGTAAGTCGTCTTTAAAGGATACAGGATAGTCGTGCTAGCCGCGAACTACACCGTTGGCGCTACGGCATCCGGCGGCGAGCCCAGCAGGCGCAGCAAGGCAGCAACCTCATCGAGCAGCAGCTGGCGGCGCAGCGCCAGGTGGGCCCGCGCCAACGGCCCCGGCCGCGGGGGCAGCGCCGCTACATCGGCCTCGATGCGGGCCAGCCAGGTTTCTTCCTCGGCCAGGTCGTAGGTGGGTCCGGCGTCAAGGGGCGGAGTAGCCAACGCCAGGCGCAGGGCTGCCACTCCCTGCCGCCGGCGCAGCAGGGCCTCATCCTGCAAGGCCAGGGTTTCGAGCTGAAACGCAAGCTGCCGGGCCAGGTGCTCACAACGCCGCACCCGCCGCCGAAGCAGCTCGGCTTCCCGGGCTTCCTTGGCCGTGCGGGCTACCCGCGGCGGCAAGGGCGGCAGGGCCTCGGGCGCGGGCAGCTCCGGCCCCCGCGGGGGCAGCAGGTCGGAGAGCCGCCGCAGCCGGGCTTCGGCCTGGAGCGAGAAGTTGCGCCGCCCGGCTTCCACGGCTTCTACTTGGGTCTGGCTAAGGCCCAGCCACCGGCCTAGCTCGGTCTGGGTAAGGGCAAAGTGCCGCCGTACGTAGGCGGCGGTAGTCTCCGAGAAAGAGGTGGGGGTGCGCATGAGTAGGGTAGTTAAAAAAATAAATTCAAGTACCCTACTTCTGTGTAAGGCATTTGAATTTATTTTTTCGGGTGCCTTACTAGATTTGGGCTGCTTGGTCGCACAAGCTTCGCTTCTACGGATGGCCCACTGCCCCTTCCCGGCCTAGCCCGCCGCCGTAGTAGCTCTAAGCCGCCCGCCGCTTCTTGTGGTGGGCGGCTTTTTTGTGGGGGAGGCTGCGGGTACTGCGCCGACGCCGTGCCTCAAGCCAGGCGTACGGCCGTAGCATAGGGCGTTACCACCCGCCAGCCCAGGCGCTGATACAGCGCGCAACCCGCCTCCGTAGCTACGAGCAGACGCTCCGAAACGCCGGCCTGTTCAGCCAAGGCATCCAGCGCACCCATCAGGTAGGTGGCTAACCCTTTTCGCCGGTGTGATTCCAGGGTTTCAATCCGGTCGAAAACCGCCGTGCCGCGGTGCAGCACGACGCGCCCCGTGGCTGCCGGCTGCCCCGTGGCATCCAGCAAGTGTAGCACCGAAGCCCCGTGCTCTACCGTTACGTGGGCCGTATACCCGGGCGGTGGCACGTGGGGGGCCGTCATGGCCACCGGACAATACATCAGATAGCGGGGCTCTTGCACCTGCCACGAACTCGGCAGCGCCTGCCGCAGCTGCGCCGGCGCTACGGCGGCCTTGAGAAAGATAAAGGGGGCCTGAATCTGGGCGGCACAGGCTTGCAGGGCCGCTCCCGCGTCCGCAAACACATGCCGGCGCACCTGCTCGGGCCAGCCCACTTCCACGACTAACCCACCCCCGTGCGGCCGGGGCAGTGGTAAGCCGCGGGCCAGGCTCCACCCCATCAGCCAGCGCTCCAGAAGACTCAAATCAAGCTGCATAGATTGGGAAACTCAGTGGTTTGCCCGGAAAATAGGCACTATATCCTTAAATATGATGAGCAACCCAGTTACGCAGCCGTGCGCAGCAAAGCTGCTTGAGCGTAAGCGTCACTAGGCACAGCTGAGCGATTGTAGGGGCATTATAGTCATTCATCAAAAGCAACAATACTTAACGTTATCTTTGATTAGCACCACTTCAGCAGTATGTTGCGATACAACACGCTTGAGTAGAGCCTGAATTTACTGACACTTCAACCTCACGATGCATTTTTATGACACAAAAAACAAATGACCAAGTTATTCTTGAACAAATTGTAAAAGAAAAATGCGCTGAGTCAGGAAATGAAATATCCATTACAGAGTATTTTGAAATATATACAGCCTCTGAAATATTAAAAGACTTTGATCTATCTTATGACGACATCAAATATGGAATTGTAGGAGATGGTGGAGATGGAGGGATTGACTCAATGTTTACATTTTTGAATGGAGAGTTGGTCAAAGAAGATACAGAAATCAATATAAATCAAAAGAAAAATGACATTGAATTGATACTTATACAGGCAAAAACTTCTTTTACTTTTAAAGAAGATGCAGTCGTCAAGTTTAGAGAAACAGCAGAAGACTTATTCAATTTATCTAGTAATCCTGATAAATTTTCCAAAAGATATAATCATGACCTAATAGATAAAGTGAAAATATTTAGAAATGTATATAGTAAACTAGCTAGAAATTTTCCAAAACTTCATATTAAATATTACTATGCAACACAAGGCGATACCGTGCATCATAATGTTGAGGGAAAAGTACCAAAGCTTCGCGAAGCTATTGCAGAAATGTTTAGCGGCTCACAATTCTCTTTTGAATTTATTGGCGCTAAAAAATTACTAGAAATGACCCGAAATGTCCCTTCAACTTCGCGTATGTTGGAGGTATCTGAATCCCCTATTAGTACCGCTTCAGGAAGTTACGTTTGCCTAGTAAGACTCGATAAATATTATGAATTTGTATCTGATGCAGGAGCGTTAGCCAGAAGTATATTTGAATCAAACGTACGTGACTACCAAGGTAGCATAACCGTGAATACTGGCATAAGAACAACATTACAAAATCAGAAATCCGAAAACTTCTGGTATCTAAATAATGGAGTTACTATTATAACCCCAAAGGCTGTATTAGCAGGAAAGCAACTGACAATTGAAGATCCTCAGATAGTAAATGGGCTACAAACTTCCCACGAAATATATAGGCACTTTTCAGAGCAAGCAATAACCGTTCTTGATGAGAGAGCCATATTAGTAAGAGTCATTTGTGAGGCCGATGAGGAAGCAAGAGACAGAATCATCCGTGCTACAAATAGCCAAACAGCAATTCCACCTGCTTCACTTAGAAGCTCTGATGAAATACATAGGAATATAGAGGATTTCCTAAAAGCAAATGGATATTATTATGATAGAAAGAAAAATTTTTACAAAAATCAAGGAATGCCTGTAGCCAAAACTGTGAGCATACCTTACTTGGCTCAAGCGATGATGGCTATCATACTATTGAAACCAGATAGCGCAAGGGCTAGACCATCAACTTTAATAAATTCCGACACTGAATACAAACGAATTTTCAGCCTTGATATGCCTATAGACGTATATTTAAAAGTGATACAGATAATAAAAGAGGTAGAAAACTTTCTTAAACCTAGTGTATGCGGAATTGAATTAGAAAGGAAAATTATTACAAATATAAAATACTATGTTGCTATGGTCGTAGGAATAGAGGTTGCAGGTAGCCAGGATCAAATTGCTGCTAAAATATCAGCTTTACCGCAAATCAAAATTGCAGAAGAAATACTACACAAAGCTCTTGACACCGTTTTAGTGACATTTGAAGAGCTAGGAAACTCAGACCAAGTCGCAAAAGGCCCGAGCTTAGTATCTGCTCTTATTGGTAGATTATAACCATCTCCTTAGCGCAAAAAAGCGGCTGAAGCTTCTCCAAGCTCCAGCCGCTGTTGCGTTACTGTCTTTCGGCTGAAAATTACATGTGAATAGCCCGGTTCTCGGTGGCGGCGAGGCAGGCTTCCTTCATGGCTTCGGCGTAGGTGGGGTGGGCGTGGCTCATGCGGGCCACGTCCTCGGCCGAGGCGCGGAACTCCATGGCCGTTACGGCTTCAGCAATGAGGTCGGCGATGCGGGGGCCAATCATGTGGACGCCCAGGATTTCGTCGGTTTCCTTGTCGGCCAGCACTTTCACGAAGCCGTCGAGGTCCATGGAGGCGCGGGCGCGGCCCGAGGCGCGGAAGGGGAAGGAGCCGGTTTTGTAGGCCTTGCCCTGCTCCTTGAGCTGCTCTTCGGTGTAGCCCACGCCGGCCACTTCGGGCCAGGTGTAGACCACGCCCGGAATCAGCAGGTAGTTCACGTGGGGCTTCTGACCGGCCAGGGTCTCGGCCACGAACACACCTTCTTCCTCGGCCTTGTGGGCCAGCATGGCGCCGCGAATCACGTCGCCGATGGCGTAGATGCCGGGCACCGAGGTTTGCAGGTGCTCATCGACCTTGATGCGGCCGCGCTCTTCCATCTCGATGCCGGCGGCTTCCAGGTTGAGGCCCGCCGTGTAGGGCACGCGGCCCACGGCCACCAGGCAGTAGTCGCCCTCGAACTTCACTTCCTCGCCCTTGGGGTTGGTCGCGGTTACGGTCACAGCATCCCCCTCGCGGGTAGCGCCGGTTACCTTGTGGCTCAGGAAAAACTCGATGCCGATTTTGCCCAGGATGCGCTTGAGCTCTTTGCCCAGGGCGCGGTCCATGGTCGGAATGAGGGAATCCATGAACTCCACCACCGATACTTTCGCGCCGAGGCGGGCATACACGGAAGCCATTTCCAGGCCGATGACGCCGCCGCCAATTACAATCATGTGCTTGGGTACCTCGCGGATGTTCAGGGCCTCGGTGGAGGTGATGATGCGCTCCTTGTCCTGGGCAATGAAGGGCAGCACCGTGGGCTTGGAGCCGGTGGCGATGATGACGTGCTTGGTCTCAATCTGCTGCTCCTCGCCACCCTCAGTGGGCGTAATCTTGATGTGGTTCTTATCGACGAACGAACCCACGCCGCGCAGCACCTCAATCTTGTTCTTCTTCATCAAGAACTGGATGCCGTCGGTGTTAGCTTTCACCACCCCGTTTTTGCGGTCGATGAGCTGGTTCATGTTGATTTGCAAGTCACTCAGCTCAATGCCGTGCTCCTTGAAGGTGTGGCCGGCATTGTGGAAGTGCTCGGTCGAGTCGAGCAGGGCTTTGCTGGGGATGCAGCCCACGTTGAGGCAGGTGCCACCCAGGGTGGGATATTTCTCAATCAGGGCCGTCTTGAAGCCGAGCTGGGCGCAGCGAATGGCTGCTACATACCCGCCGGGGCCGGAGCCGATGACGGTAACGTCGTATTGGTTCATGCTACGATGAATTCGGTGAGAATCAACTGGGGCGAAGGTACGAACGGTGAATTTGTGAATGAGTGATTGAGTGAGTTTTGTTCGGGAAGCAGCTAAATGCTGGCATTGCGAGCAGCGCGAAGCCATCCGTTCTCGGCGCAGGCAGCCACGCCCTTTTACCAGAAAGCCCTGACGTTCGCACAACGTCAGGGCTTTTCACTGTAAAAGGCTTCGCACATTTTAGAGCACGGAGGGCTTCGGCTACGCCTTGCACTGACAAGGGAGCCTCTTACCGGGGGCCGCCGAGGGCCTGGATGCGCTGCCGGGCGTTTTGATTGGCGGGGTTGAGCTGCAGGGAGCGGCGGTAGTGGGTAATGGCGGCCTGGATGTCCTGGTTTTTCTCGTCGGCTTCGCCCAGACTGTCGAACAGGTTAGCGTCGTTGGGGTAAAGCTCGGTGCCGAGGGCGAAGATGGCCCGGGCGGCGGCCGGGTCGCGCGCCTCGCGCAGGAGCTGGTAGCCCCAGGTATTCAAGGCGCCTTCCGACAAAGCAAACGCTGGCTCCTGCTGCTGCAGCTGACGGTAGATTTCCGGAGCTTTATCGAATCCTTCCCGGGCCAGGGTCGCCGCAAAGCCAGCCTGCGTGGGCACGGGGCCGGAGCGGGCGGGCAGGTGGTAAAGGCGGGCCATGTGGGCCGGTACGCCATTCTGCGTGGGAGGGCGGTCCAGAAACTGGTGGCCGGTGGCGGCGTCCTTCAGGGTAGCGTTGAGGAACTCGAGGGTGTAGCGGCAGGTCCAGTGGTAGGCCGCTTCGACTTCCGCGCGGGAGTACTCCGTGAAGTGCGCCGGCTCGGCCAAGCGCAGGGCGATGGTCGAAAAGTCGGTGTGCTCCATTGGGTTCATGACCACGTGGTAGAGGTCCGAGTACTTGGCCTCGTTCAGGAGGATGCCCGTCGTTTGCATGCCTTTGACGCTGAGCTCACGCACCGATTCGGAGCGGCGCTGCACGTACAGCCAGGGCACGGTCAGGCGCACCCGCGACACGGGCTTGGTGTCCTCCTGGGCTTTGGTACCATCAAAGCTGACAATGGCGCCAATGCGCGCGTCCTGCGTGGCGGCCAGGGCATTGGCCAGGCCGCCCCAGCTCCAGCCGGCAGCGGCCACGTGGGCCATGTCGGCCTGGGGCAGGGTGTGGGCGTAGGACAGCAGAAACTGGATATCCCGCGCCTGGGTATCGAGCCCCTCGGCGTCGAAGTTCATGTCCTTCGTGCGCGTGCCCAGGCTGCGGCTGGCCAGCACCACGTAGCCGTGGCTGGCGAGGTACTCGCACAGGTCGGCGGCTTCGTGAGCCGTGCCCCCACCACCGGCGGCATAAATCACCACCGGAAACTTACCCGCCGCGGCCGGGGCATTGCGCACGGCCCACATGCGCTGATCAAAGAGCTGCTGCGCCTGCTTTGGGCCTACCTGGGCGGCAGCCCACTGCAGCTTGTCGGCCAGGAAGGCGGCGGCTTCGGCATCGGTTCGGGTGAAGTTGTCGTCGGTGGCCTCGGTGCGCAGGTAATCGGCGTAGCGGAGGGGTGCCCCGCCTTTCTGGGCCGGATACCACACCAGCGTTTGGATGGGCCGCGCCAGCTCACCGGTCGTTGGCTTGCCCGTTACGGCATCGGTACGGCCTTTATAGGTCCGGGCATAATCGTACTGCTGCTGCACCCGGAAGCCCACGGTGTGCGGACCAGGTTTAAGGTCGGCGAAGCCGGAAGCCGCCCGGGCAGCCGCGGTGCAAAAGCACAGAATAAGGAATAGGACAGTTCTTACCATTCAGGAATACGGATAAAATGAGCGGCAATGATACTACTTCATCAGCCCGACTGCTATCCTTGATATTCTAATCGACTAATACTCCGATGTAATAGTTGAACGTGTCGACTTCGAGGTTATCCTTGGTGGCCCCAGGCAGCTCTACTACCTGAAACCGGGTGCTGGGCTGAATAAAGCCGTACTGCCCGCCCTTGACGCGCACGCGCACCGGCATGTCGAAGTCGGGCACGTCGGCTACCCAACGGGCCAGCACCTTGCCTTCCTCCTGGCGGATTTCCAGGGTCGGAATGCTGGGGTGGCGCAGGTACTGGTCGAAGACCTTGGTCAGGTTCTTGCCGCTCTGCTCACTGAGGTAGCCCACGATTTGCTCGGTCGTGACGGTCTGGTGGTAGAACGTTTGGCCTAGGCCGCGCAGCATCTGCCGCCACTTCTGGTCGTCATTGACGATGGTGCGGACCATGTTGAGCAGGTTGGAGCCCTTGTCGTACATGTCGCCCGAGCCTTCCTGGTTTACGCCGTAGGGCCCGATGATGGGACCGTCGTTCTGGATATTGCGCCGTTGCCCGTGCAGGTATTCCTGCCCGGCCTGCTTGCCAAACTGGCTTTCCACGAACAAGGCTTCCGAGTAGGTCGTGAACGACTCGTGCACCCACATATCGGCAATGTCCTTGCTGGTAATGTTGTTGCCGAACCACTCGTGCCCGCTTTCGTGGATGATGATAAAGTCCCACTTCAAGCCCAGGCCCGTACCCGAACGGTCGGTGCCCAGGTAACCGTTCTGGTACTTGTTGCCGTAGGCCACGGCACTCTGGTGCTCCATGCCCAGGTGGGGCGCGTCCACGAGCTTGTAGCCGTCCTCATAGAACGGGTAAGGACCAAACCACGACTCCAAGGACTTGAGCATGGGCTTCACGTTGGCGGCAAAGTGAGTTTTGGCCTTGGCCAGGTTTTCCCGCAGCACCCAGTATTCCAAGCTCAGCTTGCCCTTCTCCCCGTCGTAGCTGTCGGTGAACTTGGTGTAGTCGCCCACGTTCAGGGCCACGTCGTAGTTGTTGATGGGGTTGCGCACGGCCCAGTCGAAGCGCGTCAGGCCACCCTTGAGCGGGGTGGTTTTGCGCAGCCGCCCATTCGACACGTCCATGAGCCCCTTGGGCACCGTCACGCTGATGAGCATGCTGTCCACCTCATCTGACTGGTGGTCTTTGTTGGGCCAGAAGGCGCTGGCGCCCAGCCCCTGCACGGCCGTAGCCACCCAGGGCTTGCCGTTGGCATCTTTGGTAAACACCAGGCCGCCGTCCCAGGGCGCCCGCTCCGCTACCTGGGGCTTGCCGGAATAAAATACCGTGAATTCGTCCCGGCTACCTTTCTTAATAGGCTGGGTAAAGGTGACAAACACGGCATTGGCCTCCCGGGTGAAAGGCAGGTTCTGGCCTTTATACACCACTTTTTCCACCGTCAGGTTGGCAAACAAGTCGAACTGCAGGCGGGTGAAGTCCTGGGTGGCCGTGAAGCGAAACAGGTTGGAGCCGCTCAGGGAACGGTCGTCGATGTTGAGCTTAACGTCGAGGTGGTAGTAGTTGATGTCGTAGCAGGTGCGCAGCGGGGTGAGCGTGCCGCGCAGGGAGTCGGCGCGGGTGGTGCCGGGTTTGGCTTGCAGCAGTTGGGCCGCAGTACCGTGGCTCAGGCCGCATACGGCGGCGAGCAGAAAGAGAATTCGTAGCATAGATGGAAAGGAACAGGGCGGTAAACAGACTCCGACGGGGCGGCATGGTTGCGCCCTAGCCGGCGCCGGAGAAGCCAAAGGTAGCGGGCCGCATGTTTCGGGTGGCCTAGTGGCGGAGTTTGCCGTAGGTTTACAGCCTCAAGCCCGATATTCATGTCTGCTTCTGCTACCCCTGCTCCTTCCCGCGCCGCCATCCTGGGCGCCTTTGCCATTGTTTATATCATTTGGGGCTCTACCTACCTGGGCATCCGCTTCGCCATTGACAGCATGCCGCCCCTGCTCATGGCCGGCTCGCGCTACCTGTTGGCGGGCCTGCTTCTCTACACCTTCATGCGGCTGCGGGGCGAAGCGGCGCCTACCCGGCAGGGCTGGGCCACGGCCGTTATTATCGGCATCTGCCTGCTCACCTTCGGCAACGGCGGCGTGACGCTGGGCGAGCAGTACATTCCCTCGGGCATGACCTCGTTGCTAGTTGCCACGGTGCCCATGTTTCTGGCCTTGCTGGGCTGGCTGAGCGGGGTGGCCGCCCGCCCTACGGCCCGCGTAGCCCTGGGCCTGGTACTGGGCTTGGTAGGCGTATACCTGCTGGCCCGCACGCCCGGAGCCAGCCACGTCGCCTTGCCCGGCCACGAAGCTATTGGTATTACCCTAGTGCTGGTAGCAGCGCTGGTCTGGGCCATTGGCTCGTTGTATTCCAAGAAAAAGCAGGCGGCCTCCTCCCCTTTCCTGGCCGGCGGCATGCAAATGATTTGCGGCGGCCTGACTATGGTAATTCTGGGCTTGGTGCGCGGCGAAGCCACCGACTTCGAACTAGCTGCTGTGACTACCAAGTCGTGGATGGCCTATATCTACCTGGTGACGTTTGGCTCCATCGTGGCGTTTTCGGCCTATATCTGGCTGCTGCGGGCCGTGGAGCCGGCGCTGGCGGGCACCTATGCCTTCGTCAATCCGGTGGTGGCCGTGCTACTGGGCTGGGCCTTTGCTGGCGAGCAGCTCACCACTGGCATGCTCGGCGGAGCCGCGCTAATCGTGGCAGCTGTGGTTATGGTAGTATTGGGTGGTCGTCAAAAAGCCCGTTCGTAAAAATAGTTGGGCTGGTCGAAAGCTGGGCTAAAACGCTTTGGCAGGGTGTGCAAACGTTTTTTCATACCCTTATTCCTATTTTATATTATAAATATGCATATAAATAGAGCGAATGTGGTGTAACCTGCGTAAATTCGCTACGTATTTGGTACACCAACTCGTTAAGACGCCGCTCATGAAAACATCTGCTACTCTCCCCGACATCCGTACCGAAGGCGACATCAAGACTTTGGTTGACACGCTGTGTTCCAAAGCCACCAATGACACCTTGTTAGGAGCACGTTTTGGAGCGGCGGCCCGTATTCACTGGCCCCATTACCTCACCACCCAATACCGCTACTGGAGCAGCACCCTGCTGGGCAAAGGTACCCAGGAAGGTGAGCCCCTGCCCGAGCAACTGGCCCTGCCCACTAGCGGCCCCCATATAGAACACTGGGTAAAGCTCTTCTCTTCTGCCGTGGAAGAGTGCTTCGCTGGCTCTAAAGCCGAAGAAGCCAAAAAGCTGGCCCGCCAGATGGCCACCCGCCTCAGCCTGAGCCGCTCCCGCGAGCTGCCCGTCGACTAACTCACCCTTTCTTTCCTCTCCCACCCAACCTTTTTCTGCCAATCTGTTCTGGTTCCCTCCTTTCCCCACCCATCCCAAACCGTAGTACTCCACACGCTGCCGGTTTAATCCCAAAAAGAAACCCGTACTGGACAGCAGTACGGGTTTCTTTTTGGGCATTGTGTGGCAAGGGTAGCCCACGGTAGCTTCACTATTCCAGCTCCTCCATGCTGTGGCGAAGCGCCTCGCGGGCCAGGCCCAGATTGGTGTCCTGAGCGTTGGCTACCAAATAAATGAACTGACTTCCGTCAGCAGAAAGCTTGATCAGGTGCAGCTGAGTACTTAAGCTAATCAGAATGTCGTCGATGGTTTCCCCGGTTAGCTGCAGGGCCGACATAGCCTTCTGCTTCTGCCGTACGACTTCGGCATTATAAGCGGCGGCCGTTGCCGGATTAAGCTGATCCGTAGTCGAATGCTGGGCCAGGGTGACACCCGATTCAGTTTGCACCACTGCCGCAGCCAGCAAGCCCGGCAAGGCCTGCACCAGACCCTGGATAACTTTGTTGGCCCTCGGCGCTACCTGGTCGAACGCTGCTGCTTTCTGGGCTGCCAAGACATGTTTACGGTAGGTTCTTGCTTTCACTTAAAGCGTAATTATTTCGGCATAGAAACCTCACAACCGGGTTTCTACGCTTACAATGACCACCAGCGCCGCGCCTTTTTCAGGGCTTTCTGCTCGGCTTTGTCGCGGGGCAGCAACGTCACGTTCTGGGTGCTGCTGCTGGTTACCTTCACTTCGTCGTTGGTGTAGCCACCGTAGCCGTACACGAGCGTGTTTTGGCCAATGGGCACCCGCATGGAGTAAGAGCCGTCGGCGTTGGTACTCACGCCCCGGAAAGTACCCTTCTGCAATACCGTGGCCCCTACCAGAGGCTTACCGTTCTCGTCCAGAATCCGGCCGCGTACGGTCATGGTGAGCAGGGCGCTGGAGGCTTCGGCGGCTTCGGCAGCGGCCGGCAGCACTACTATGTTTTCCTCCAGGGGCGTATTGGGTAGGTTGGTGCCGGCAAATACGGCGCCGCCGAGCAGGGCACCAGCCACGACCATAGCCGTAGCCCGCTGCCGGAAACGCTGGGGCTCGGTCCGGATCAGCTCAAATTGCCGCTGCACCCAGCCCACGGGGCGCACCTGCTCACCCTGCTGCTTCATCTCGTAGAAGCGGTGCAGGGCCGCGTCGGCGCTGTGGCCGTTGGTTTTCAGATAGGCATCGACGGCCCGGGTGTGGGCGTGGGCCAGGTCGCCGCGCAGGTAAGCATCCCGGTACACGGGCAGCAGCTCACCGGTCTGCGGATTAAAGGGAGAAGCAGTTAGTTTCATACGTAAGGGAGTATAAAGGGGTAAAGGAGGAAATCCGACCGGTGACGCACCTACGGTCATCACTAGGTAAAGTCTGGCTTTTGGCACTGCTCTACTTCCCTTCCACACAGGCACGCATCACCGCCCGGGCCAGGGCCAGGTTCGTGTCGTGACAGTCAACCACCACGTAGAGTAGCCGCTGGCCGTCGGGCAAGAGCCGCAGCAGGTGTAGCTGCCCGCGCAGCGTAATCAGAATGTCTTCAATCTGCTCGTCGGCCAGCTGCAGAGCCCGCAGGAGCTGGTGGGTTTGCCTGACCACCTCCGCATTGTAGCCGCACACCTTGCCCAGATTAAAGTCGCGGGAGGTGGAGTACGACGCCAGGGCTTGCCCGGAAGCCAGGTGCACCACGGCCCCGATGAGCAGCTCCGGCAAATCAGCCAGCAGCTGCTGTAGAATGGCTTCGGCGGCCCCTCGCTCCGGCCCGGCCCCATTCGCAATAACCTTGTGGGTAGCTCCGGCTCCGGCAAACGGCAAGCGGCTAAAAAAATCAATCTTCATGGCAGCATCCGCACCTTCCTAAAGTCAACACGGGTCCGGCGTGCAGCCCCGCAAAGCCTTTCCCAGGTTCTGGTTCGTAGCCAGCAGCCTGGGAAAGGCCCGTACTCTGGTCATTGCCTGTAGTCGCCCTAGTTCAGCGTTGCTACGTGCGTGCGCAGCACTTCGCGGGCAATAGCCAGGTTGGTGTCGCGCGAATTCACGACCAGATAAATAAACTTGTTGCCGCTGTCGGTCAGCTTGAGCAGGTGAAACTGGTTGCTGAGCGAAATCAGGATGTCCTCGATTTTCTCGCCGGTCAGCTTCAGGGCCGACATGGCCTTCTGCTTCTGCTTCACAACTTCCGTGTTGTAAGCGGCAGCCGTGTCCGGGTTGAGGGCAGGGGAATTAGAGTGCGAAGCCAAGCTCATACCCGAACCGGCATCGACTACCGCTACGGCTACCAGACTGGGCAGATCCGAGATGATACCTTGCACTACTTTACCGGCGGGGGAATTCTCTGAGTAAGCCATTTGTGTGATTTGTAAGGGAGTATGAAGAGAAGTTGAAAAACTGAGTTGGGGTCACTACTACCAGGCTCGTCCTGGGCTGATACTAATGGGCTGGGTAAGAGAATCCGATTTGCCTAGAGCGGCCGAAACCCAGACCATACCCTGTGTTCTGATATTCTATAGGATTGGCTTATTTGGATAAATAATCGAGTATCAATTCAACATCTACCAAGTTTGCATCATGGATATATCCAAAACATATCCTAATCCTACAACTCAAATTTCCGGGGATTTATCTGGCAAAAAAATGAGCTAGCTCATTTTCATTATTGATCCTTATCACAAATTATCAACCTAAACAGCTACTCAACTGCTCATTAGGGTATACCCATTGAATTCCCTGTCTTACTTACCAGGCTCTATAATCAACTTAGCGAAACGGAATACTACTGGAAATTATTCAATTATATAATATATTGTATTTATACAATAAGAACACAATTACACAGCACTACCCCTTCCCTGAAGTAGCTTCCAGGTAGCTGTATTGTCCGTCAATTGTAGGGGCTCGATTACGCGTATTGCGTACTAATTTCAACCAGCTTTTCCGACTTCAGAATCGTGATGCTGCTGCCCTTAGCCGCAATAATGCCGTCTTCCTTAAGCTCCGACAGCAGCCGACTAGCCGTTTCCTTGGCTGTGCCCACCAATGAAGCCAGATCCTCGCGGGAAATGGCCATGCTAAAGTCGGTTTTGTCAGGCTCCTGATACGTTTCCTGAAGTAGCAGCAAAGCATCAGCCAGCCGCTCGCGCACGGGCTTATAGGCCATGTTCAGCACCCGCTCATCCGATGAATTCAGGGCCTGCGACAGTTGCTTCAGCAAGGAGCCGGCAAACTGAACGTTGGTCTGGGCCAGAGCCAGCACGTCCTGCCGGGGCAGCAGGCACACCATGCAGTCGTCGAGGGCGACGGCCGAGGTACGGTAGTTGGTTTCGCCCCAGAGCGCACAGATACCGATTAGGTCGCCGCCCTTGGCGAGGCGAATAATCTGCTCCTTGCCATCGCCACCAATCTTGGTGATTTTGACTTTGCCCTGATACAGACAGTGCAGCCCTTGGCAAAGTCCGCCCTCGGCATAAATCACTTGCCCCTTGCTATATACCTGGCTGGTCTTGCCCGACGAGAGCAGCCCTAACTGCTCGATTTGGCAGGCTCCTAGCGCGCCGCGGGTAGCCTGCGGGCAGGAAGTACAGGTCGGGGCCTCAAAGCTTTTAATGGTCTGTAAAAGATGTTTCATAGCTCAATGGGGCAGTTTGTGGATAGCAGCGGTTCTATAAAGCTATACAAACCAACTCAATAAAATATTCTGTTTTTGCACCTCCAGTTTGCAAAAACAATCATTCTAACAATGAAAACGCCATTTCCCATATTGAGAAATGGCGTTTTATATAACTTTTCCATCGATTAGCTCCGCAGCAGGCCAGCTCGGCATTACCCGTTTCCCAATCCGGGAAACAAACTTTTTTTCCGCTGCTACTCGTCCTTGTAGAGTTTGCCCGCTTTATCGGCCGACAACCGGATGCCTTTAATCATAGCCGAGCTGAAGCCGTGGTGCTCCATTTCGTTGAGCCCGGCAATAGTGCAGCCCTTGGGTGACGTTACCTTGTCAATTTCCTGCTCGGGGTGAGAAGCCAGCTGCAGCAGCAGATCGGCGGCCCCCTTAGCAGTTTGGGCAGCCATTCGAAGCGCATCGTGGGCGTGGAAGCCAATTTCGGTACCGCCCTGCGAAGCCGCCCGAATGGCCCGCAGGAAAAATGCTACTCCGCAGGCACAGAGGGCCGTAGCGGAGGTCATCAGCTCCTCGTTGATGCGTACTGTCATGCCCACGGTATCAAACAGCTTCTCGACTAAAGCCAGGTCATCGTCGAGTTCCTGGTCACTGGCAATGCAGGTCATGGACTGCCCGATACCGATGGCCGTGTTGGGCATGGCCCGCACGACGCGCAGGGCGGCTCCGGCCTGATTGCGGATATCCTGGCAGCTGACCCCGGAAATCACCGAAATCAGTAGGTGCTTGTCGGGGTTAAAGGCGCTTTTGATGCTATCCAGCAGCTTGTTTAGCTGCTGGGGCAACACGGCCAGCACCACGATGTCAGCCTGCTCCACGGCGGCTAGGTTGTCGGCCGTAGTTTGAAAGCCCGCCTGCGCCAGTGGGGCCAGGGCCGCCACGTTGCGCCGGGTCAGGGTTATGGCTTCGGGTGCCGACATACCGGCTTTTACCAAACCTTTGGCTAGTGAAATTCCAATGTTGCCACTGCCCAGAATGGCAATCTTCGTTGTGTTTTCCATACTATCTGCGGGTTAGCTGCCAGCTGGGCAGCGGTGTAAACTAGCTGATTTTGTTCAGGTTGCTGCGGTAAGGGCACAAAAAAAGGGCGGCTCCAGTATCTGGGCCGCCCTTTTGCAAGGTGGTAGCTGCTACCAATTACACGCCCAGCAGCAGGCGCGTCGGGTCCTCAAGCAGCTCTTTCACGCGCACCAGGAACGACACCGACTCGCGGCCGTCGATGATGCGGTGGTCGTAGCTCAAAGCCAAATACATCATGGGCCGGATCACCACCTGACCGTTTTCGGCCACGGGGCGCTGAATGATGTTGTGCATACCCAGAATAGCCGACTGCGGCGCGTTGATAATTGGCGTACTCATCATTGAGCCGAAAATACCGCCGTTGGTTATCGTGAACGTGCCACCGGTCATCTGTTCAATGGTGAGCTTGTTGTCGCGGGCCAGGCCGGCGAGGCGCACCACTTCCTTCTCAATGCCTTCAAACGAAAGTTCCTCGGCGTTACGAATCACGGGCACCACCAGGCCCTTCGGGGCCGATACGGCGATGCTGATGTCGCAGAAGTCGTTGTAAACGATGCTGTCCCCATCGATTTGGGCGTTCACGGCCGGCCACTCTTTCAGGGCTACGCACACAGCCTTGGTGAAGAACGACATGAAGCCCAGGCCCACGCCGTTTTTCTCCTTGAACTTGTCCTTGAACTTGTTGCGCATGTCCATGATGGGCTGCATGTTCACCTCGTTGAAAGTGGTGAGCATGGCCGTTTCGTTTTTCACCGACACCAGGCGACGAGCCACCGTTTTGCGCAGGTTGCTCATCCGCTCCTTGCGCTGATTGCGGTTGCCGCTGGCAGCGGGAGCCGCCGCTGGAGCAGCTGGTTTGGCGGCCGGGGCCGCTGCTGGGGCGGCTGCCGGAGCTGGGGCCGCCGGACGAGCCTGGGCGTTCAGGGCATCTTCCTTAGTGATACGACCATCCCGACCCGAGCCTTGCACATCGGCAGCCGAAATGCCTTTCTCACCGAGAATCTTGCCGGCTGCTGGAGAAGGCGTACCGGTAGCATAGCTGTTGGCGCTAGCTGAAGCCGGTGCCGTAGCGGCTGGAGCAGCTTGCGAAGCAGCGGGAGCAGCGGCCGGGGCTGGAGTTGCACTAGCTGCACCGTTACCGCCCTCGATGCGGGCTATAGTAGCACCGATGCCGATGGTTTCGCCTTCCTTCACGGCGTGGCGCAGGGTGCCGGCACCTTCGGCGGGCAACTCAAACGTCGCCTTGTCCGACTCCAGCTCAGCAATAACCTCGTCGCGCTGCACCTGGGCGCCGTCGGGCTTGAGCCACTTCGCTACAGTTACTTCCGTGATGGATTCACCCACGGCCGGAATCTTCATTTCCACGGTAGCACCGCCACCAGCAGCCGGAGCTGCGGCAGGCGTAGCCGCCGTTGGAGTATCAGCCGAGCCGGCCTGGGAACCGCCATAGCCCGACTGGTTGCTGGCTTGGGGGTTTTGCTCACCCTGCGTTACCGGGTCAGCAGCGGGAGCGGCTGGGGCCGCAGCCGGAGCGGCAGCCTGGGGCTGAGCAGCGGGAGACGCTCCGGCACCGTCACCATCGATGCTGGCAATGGTGGTTCCGATACCGATGGTTTCGCCTTCAGCCACCTTAATTTTGAGGACACCGTCGGTTTCGGCGGGCAACTCAAACGTAGCTTTATCGGACTCCAGCTCGGCAATTACTTCGTCGCGCTTTACCGTGTCGCCGTCTTGCTTCAGCCATTTGGCAATCGTCACTTCGGTAATGGATTCGCCGACGGCGGGTATTTTAATTTCCAGACCCATGGGAAGGGAGTTAGAAGAGTTTCAAGTGAAATTAAAGCACGAAGCACTGACTTCGCGCCGCGCAGAACCACTGAGGCTCTACGAACGGAACCGGCGAACCGGCCTTTCCGCAAGCTAAGCAGAGCAGCCGGTTCGCGGTGTACCGCTAGTCAGTTTTTTGGGCGTTGGCCGCCGTTTCCTTGATGGTGTCGTCGGCAACGGCCTCCTTGGGCTTGTCGAAGGCGCGACCTACGAGGTCTTTCTGCTCCTTCACGTGCACCTTGTTGTAACCGGTAGCAGGCGAAGCCGAAGGCTTGCGGGCAATAACGTCTTCCAGCTCGCGGCGCATAAAGCGCAGCAGGTAGTTCCAATAGCCCATGTTCTCGGGCTCTTCCTGTACCCAGTAGAGCTTGGCTTTGGGGTACTTGGCCAGCTCAGCGTCGAGCTGCTTTTTGGGGAAGGGGTGCAGCTGCTCCAGGCGCACGATGGCGACATCAGTACGGTTAGAAGTGCGCTGTTCTTCCAGCAAATCGAAGTAGACTTTGCCCGAGCACAGCAGCACGCGCTTCACCTTCTTGGCGTCGGCATACACGTCGCCGAGCACCTCGCGGAACGAGCCGCTGGTGAACTCCTCCACCGGCGACACGCACAGCGGGTGGCGCAGCATCGACTTGGGCGACATCACCACCAGGGGCTTGCGGAAGCTCCAGGTCAGCTGCCGGCGCAGGGCGTGGAAGAAGTTGGCCGGCGTGGTCATGTTGACTACGATGATGTTGTTCTCGGCCGCCAGCTGCAGGAACCGCTCGGGGCGGGCGTTGGAGTGCTCCGGGCCCTGGCCTTCGTAGCCGTGGGGCAGTTGCAGCACCACGCCGTTCATGCGCTGCCACTTGCTTTCCGACGACACGATGAACTGGTCAATCATGGTCTGGGCACCGTTGGCGAAGTCGCCGAACTGGGCTTCCCAGATAACCAGGGCCGTGGGGTTAGCCATGGCGTAGCCGAACTCAAAGCCCAGCACCGCATACTCACTCAAGAGCGAGTTGTAGATACTCAGCTTTTCCTGGCCTTCTCCGATATAGTTCAGCGAGTTGTAGGGGGCCGAAGTCTCGGCGTCGTGCAATACGGCGTGGCGGTGCGAGAAGGTGCCGCGCTGCACGTCCTGCCCGCTGACGCGCACAATGTGCTTTTCGCTCAAGAGTGAGCCGTAGGCCAGCAATTCGCCGGCGGCCCAGTTGAGCACGCGGGTGTCGAAGAACATCTTCTTGCGCTCCTCAATCAGCTTTTCAATCTGCTTCAAGGGGCGGAAGCCTTCGGGCAGCGTGGTCAGAGCCTTGCCGACCTTCTGCACGATTTCCTCGCTAATACCGGTTTCGGGTGACTGCTCGAAGTCCTCGGGCTTGGAGCGCCGCAGGCTGCGCCACTCGTTTTCCAGAGCCTGATAATTGTAAGGCAAGGGCTTCTGCTTTACCATGTCGAGGCGGGCCTGCAGGGTGTCGCGGAACTCCTTGTCCATCTGGGCCGCCAGTTGCGCATCTACGTCGCCGCGCTGCACCAGCGTCGCGTTATAGACTTCGCGCGGGTTCTGGTGCTTGCTGATGATGTTGTAGAGTGTGGGCTGGGTGAACTTGGGCTCATCCGACTCGTTGTGGCCGTGACGACGGTAGCACACCATATCGATGAAGATATCAGCGTGAAACTGCTGGCGGTACTCGGTGGCCAGGCGCACGGCAAACACCACGGCCTCGGGGTCGTCGCCATTCACGTGCAACACCGGCGCGTCGATAATTTTGGCCAGATCGGTGCTGTAGATAGAAGAGCGGGCGTCTTCGAAGTCGGTGGTAAAACCCACTTGGTTGTTAATCACGAAGTGAATCGTGCCGCCGGTCTTGTAGCCTTCCAGCTGCGACATCTGCGTCACTTCGTAACCAATGCCTTGGCCAGCCAAAGCTGCGTCGCCGTGGATGAGGATGGGCAGAATCTGGTGGTAGTCGCCACCGTACTGGTGCTCAATCTTGGCCCGCACGAAGCCTTCCACTACGGGGTTTACCGCTTCGAGGTGAGACGGGTTGGGGGCCAACTTCAGATTCACCTTGCGGCCACCTTCGGTGTCGACTTCCGACGAGTAGCCCATGTGGTACTTTACGTCGCCGTCGCCCATGGTCAAATCCGGTACGGCCGTGCCCTCGAATTCCGAGAAGATCTGCTCGTAGGTTTTGCCCATGATGTTGGCCAGCACGTTGAGTCGGCCGCGGTGGGCCATGCCAATCATGACCTCATTCACGCCCAGCTCCGACGCCTTATTAATGATGGCATCGAGAGCAGGAATCGTGGTTTCGCCGCCTTCCAGGGAGAAGCGCTTCTGGCCCAGGAATTTGGTATGCAGGAAGTTCTCGAAAACCACGGCTTCGTTGAGCTTCTTCAGGATGCGCTTCTTGTACTCTACGCCGGGGTTGAAGGCCAACGAGTCTTTCTCGACCTTGGCCCGGAACCAGTCTAGAATCTGGGGGTCGCGGATGTACATATACTCGAAGCCAATGCTGCGGGTATAAATCTTCTCCAGGGCGGCAATAATGTCGCGCAGCTTGGCACCGGTGCCGAGGCCCAGCACTTCGCCGGTCTTGAACGTGGTGTCCAGGTCAGCTTCGCTCAAGCCGAAATCGGCAATATCGAGACGGGCTTTGCGGTCTTTGCGCTCCCGCACCGGGTTGGTTTTGGCGCGCAGGTGGCCGCGGCTGCGGTAGGCGTGAATCAGGTTGCTGACCTGGGTCTCCTTGTCGGCCGCTACCGTATCCACGGCCCGAATCTGGCCGGCACCGTCGGTCGAGGCCGAGGTGCTCAGCACCCCGGAGCCTGCGGGCTGGGCTTCGCCATCAGCGGGGTATTGCTGGGAGAAATCGAAGCCTTCAAAGAATTTGCGCCAGCCAAAGTCTACCGACTCGGGGTCGGCCTGATACGCTTTGTAAAGCTGGTCGATGTAGTCGCCATGGGCGTTGGCGATATAAGAGTAAGCGTCCATGCGGGTAGGAGCTAAGTGAAGTGGCGTAAATGTATTACGCTTCACAGTAAGGCAAAAACCTAAATTCGGTTACACAAATATGCCTGTATTTCACAAGCTTATTTTTCGCAACGCCTCATTTAGAATATTGGTGCCAGCCAATCTATTCAAAATAAAGCGCAAAGCTTTCCGCTATTACTGGAAAGCTTTGCGCTTCAGACGGTTATTATTTTGGCAGAGCCATTTTAAAAATCCGGTAGGGCTGATCCTGCTTGCCGACTCCTTTATTCCAGGTGGGCGTTTTATGAATAGCGGAAGCCGTGACGTACATCGTGCCATCGGCGGTGAAGGCAAACGTATCCGGCCACTCAAGCCGCGGGTCCTGCACTACAACTTCGATTTTACCCGCTGGCGTCCGGCGTTTGATAGAATGATCCTCAAAAGTGGTCATGTACAGATTATTGGCAGCATCGATTTCCATTCCGTCGCAGGCCGGCACCTGACCTAAATCTTCGATCTGCTGGGCTAACTGCGCATCGGTCAAAGCAGCATTGCGCAGAACTTCGGTCTTGATGCGGTAGAGCTTGTAGCTGGTCAGCGGCTTCCAGTAGAGGTACTGCGCATCCTGGCTCAGGGCAATTCCGTCGGCGTTGAAGCGGGCCCGTTTGCCAGTGGCATCAATCATTTCGTGGCCGTCGGCTTTGATATTGAGCGTCGTGTCGCCCATCATAGAGGGATGCATAGCCAACAGTTTACGCGCCTTGCCCGATTTTAAATCAACCACCACCAGACTGCCAACCCCCGACTCGGTGACGTAGGCGTAGTTGTTCTGGGTGTCGATGCGCACGTCGTTGAGGTAGGACTTGCGTGAGGCCACGCTTTCGGGGATGCTGATATTTTGCACCACCTTATTCGTCTTGGGGTCAATCTTAACCAGCTTCGGCCCACCAGGCACTGTGGCTTTCAAACCGGGCGAGGCGGGGTCGAGAACCCAGAGCATACCGGTTTTGTCGGCGTGGACGCTCTGGGGGCAAATCCAGTGTTTCTGGGGCTCGTTGCGGGTCGTTTCGTTCCACAGGCACCAGTTGGCATCCGGATAAGGCTTCACGGAGCCGTCCGTCCCGATTTCAGCAATGGGTGCTACGGGATTGTCGTCCCAACGCGGGAAGTCGCCAAACACGCGGCCATCGGGCAGCACAGCGACACCTACAATCTGGGGCTCCCGAAACTCGGCTACTACCTGCAGGGGAGAGTTGGCCGGAGTGGCCACCGTACCAGTTGCCGTCGAATCGGTAGCAGTAGCGTTGGTTGAGCTACCGTCGGATGCGCTGGGGGAAGAACAACTGGCAGCTAAGGTAGCCAGTAAGAGCGTACAGCTCCAAGGCCGCAGTGTGCGGTACGAAAAAGTGGACATAAAAAAGAATTCTAGGGTTTTGGTAAGGAATAAGAGCAGCCTAATCGGCTTAAGAACTGAACTATTACTTACGACTGGCTGCCTCCGGGGTTTATCTTCTGGCAGGTCAGGATTGGTACTTTTTGCAGTGCAGCTTGCTTAAGCGCTTATCTTTTATTTGTTTTACAATACTATTTATTACTTTAGTCTATATTCATACCCCATTTGCTGAGCTTATTCTCTCAAGCGGCAACCTTTTTGCCCCAATGGGAGTTAACCCCATCTTGCCCGCCTTCCATATAGGCAACCCATTCTCTTCGGGTCTGAAGAAGAGTCCACCAACCTAACCGTCATGTCTATTGCGTTAGTCCTACTGACCCTCCTGTTTCCCCCGCGGCCCATACCCATGTTTTCCGCAGCTCTCCCTTCTACTGTTGCTCACCTAAGCCCCCGTACAGTAGCGTTCGTTTCGGCCCCGGTTATTGCCCAGCGTCCTCCCCGGCGCTTGCCGGTTTACACGGTTACAGCCACCATTTACGAAGCCGAGGCCCGGCAAACCGACTCCGAGCCCTTCGTTACCGCCGATAATTCCCGCATTCCGCGACGACATTCCAGCAAGATGCGCTGGATGGCCTTGTCCCGGGACCTGCTTAAGAAGTGGGGTGGCGAGTTTGACTTTGGCGACTCGGTCCGCGTAACCGGAATTTCCCCTCAACTCGACGGTAACTACATCATCCACGACACGATGAACCGTCGGCACCGCCACTGCATGGATATCCTGGCCGCCAAGTCGGAAAACCTGGACGAAATGTGGAAAAACGTCAAAATCACCAAGGTCGTGCCCCAGTGGCGCGCCAGCTAAACGGCTTATTAGCTGTAGCTTTAGTCCCACCTAGGCAACTCAATTGAGTGGTAGTCCCTGGTGGTGTTTGCCCTGTTCCGGGCTTATTTCTCAGTCAGACCTTCCCAGCGTTCCAGCACTAGTGGCTCCCCATCCTGGTCGTACAGGTAACTTAGGGGCTGCCGGGCATCACGCATGATTTCGGTATACGGAATCTGCCACCGTTTCCACATTTCCTGCAGCGAGGTACCGTAAGCCGAGTTTTCCCAGGGGTTGAAAATCTCGCGGGTCACGTCGTCAATCAGCGTATCGAACACCAATTCGGTGTCGCCGGGCTGTACGGGGCGCGGAAAATAATCGGGCACGACGTTCAGCAAATACGCCCCGTAGTAGACCCGAGCCTTAAACTCGGCAATCTGAATGGGGTGCAGGGGCCGCTGGGCATCCCGGTACACCCGGCCCATAGCCTGCCGTAGTAAGCCATTGTCGATCAGGCAGCTGACCAGCACCGTCTCGTCGAGCTTGATGCTGAAGGTCATCGTGCTCAAGTCGTCGTCGTATTCGAAAGGAATCGTGTCTTCGAGCGGGGCGGTTTCGAGGATAAAAATTGAAGCCGGCGTGAAGTCTTCGTACACAATAGGGACGCGCAAGGCCTGAAACACCTGGAAAAAGCACTGCAGTTTGCGTAGCAGCTGGGTGTTTTCGGCCAACGGATACAACGGCTTCACCAGTGGGTCCAGCTCATTGAGGATTTCCAGCAGCATCACGCCGTAAAACATCTTGCCCAGCCACAGAAACAGCGTTTTCTCATCGAGGCTGCGCAGGGCTACCGCGCCGGTCTGCACGGCCTGGGCCACGGTTTGCTCCAGCGGCTCCACGTACTGCTGCCGGCACTCGGCGCAGCAGGGCATACGCAGCTCGGGGTAAGCCAACACACTCTGGTCGAGCAGCTTGATCTGCAGATCCGTCAGCTGGTAGCGCTCCAGCAACCACCGGTCAAATACCAGCACCGAGTCGGACGGGGCGGGCGTGGGCGTGCCGCACAGGAAGCAGTGCTGGGCGAAGCGCATGCCCGTAAACGGGTCGTAGAGCGAGAGGTCGGGCGTGGTGGCAGACATAAGCGGCACGAAAGAATGAAGGCGCAAAAGTACGGGGTCCCCGTCTGGTATTGGCCATTGCCGAGCAACTTTGCCGGGGGTGCGCCTAACAACCAAAAGCCTCCGCCAGTGTTTGGCGGAGGCTTTTGGTTGGGGTAGCAATCCGGAACTAGCGGGAAAGTGAAGAACCCATTTTAATGAGGAGCTTGCCCAGCTGGGTGAGCGGGCCGCTGTAGTCGTCGGAGGTTTCGTCAGCCACCTTAACGGTTTCGGCTCCCAGCGTAGCCAGGGTTTCGGCAATGTCGTGGGCGGCAGTATCGGGGGTGCTAAGCTGCTCGTTCAACGTAGCCAATTCCTGGATAATTTTGGCCAGCCCCGGCCGCTCGGAAGCGCGCAGTACTTCTTGCCACCGGTCGATTTCGCCTAGTCCGCGCTGGTCAGCCTTCTCGGGCACGCCGTTGTTGAGCAACGCTAGCGTATCGTCGAGCAGGGCAGAATTTTGCTGGTCGGTCACGTCCAGGGGAACCGTGGGCGTGGGAGTATTCTGGGGCGTGGGCGCAGTGGAGTCCATGGGTAAAGCGAATAAAGCGGAAGATATTCCCTGCTATACTGGCTTTTTTCCAGAAAAGTTAAGTCACCAAGGTCGAGCCGGCTGCGTACAACCCGCCCGGCCCTGTATTTGGCTTGGCCAAGCCGCTTTCCAATTTATGCTGCACGTTTTCCTTCTGGGTTCTTTTTCCGATTCCGCCCGGCGGGAGCAATTTGAGGCCGTCCGCGCCGCGTTGGCCGCCGAGCCGAATTCGCCCCCCACCCTGTTGCTGGGCAACGTGCCCGGGGCGGAAGGCGAGGCGCTGGATGCCGTAGTGCTGCGCCCCCACCTGATTACGATTCTGGTGCTTGAGCCCCGGGGCGGCCGGCTTACCATCCGCGACTTTGCCCACGCCGCCTGGCAGCTCAACGGCGCCCCGCTGACCGGAGCCGCTGCTGCCGACAACCCATTTCAGCAGTTCTTGCAGCAAAAAAATGCGTTAGACCAACTGTTGAGGCCTCATTTACACGCCGGCCAAGCCAATCTGAACTTTATCAGCGGACTACTGCTGTTCGGGGAGCCGGTGACGTTTGGACCCGAAGTAGAAGAGCGGATGAGTGCGGTACCCGCCGCCAACAATTTCCAGCTTCTGGCCGACCCCAGCCGCTTCACTCGCCGCCTGGCCCAGCTGGCTACCCCCGAAATTGACCTGACGGCGGCCGACCTAGAACATCTGGCCGCCGAGCTGGCTCCCAGTGCCGACTCTACTTCGGCTGCCGCTGCGCCCGAGCCGGAAGAGGAACCTGCCGACGCACTCTCTGACGAACCCATTGCTCCGACGGCGGGCGGCTTTCTGCAGCAGAAAGCCGCGCAGCTGTGGCGGTGGCTGGGCGCCGAAGACGTGACTGACCTGGACGAAGCCCCGTACGGCTACACCGAAAAGACCTTAGCCGCCCGCAACCACGAAAAGCAGGAGTTGGAGCGCCTGCAGGCCTCTATGCAGCAAGAACTGGCCACGCAGCTACGGGCCATGGAAGCGCGGGAGGCAGAACGGGAGAAAAGCATTGCACAGCTACGCCAGCAGCTGGCCACGGCTCCGCCTGTAGCCTCCGAAGCCGCCCGACTGCAGGAGCGGCTAGCCGTGGAAAATCGGGAGAAAGAGGCCCTGGACGCAGCTATTCTGGCTTCCCGGGCCGAATCGGAAGCCCGCAACCGGGAGCTAGACGCCAAAATCCAGCAGCTGGAACAGTTGATGCAACGCCTGCAGGCAGCCCCAATTTCCAGTCCGGCAGCCCCGGGCTACTCGTCAGCTAGCAGCCCCGCCCCTACCCCACTCCACCCAACGATTCGGGCAGGCTTCCGGCAAGTGCGGGCGTGGCGCCGCCGGCTGCCGCGCCTGGCGGCCCTAGGCACCGGCGTACTGGCCGTAGCCTTAGTAGTAGGCGGTGTGAAGTCACTGATGGCCGGGCCACCCACCCGCTTTACAGAGCATGGTCGGTGGGGCCTACTGGAGGCCGACGGCGACACGCTGGTTCCCGCCCGCTACAGCAGCATCAGCGACTTTATCGACGGCCAGGCCGTGGTTGAGCAGAGCGGGGCTTTTGGCTTTATCGGCAAGAACGGTCAGGAAGTATTGCCTCCTACCTACGATGCGCTGAACCCATACCGGGAAGGCTACGCCCGGGTGCGGGTAGGCGACACCTATACTTTCCTGGATGAGGATGGGCAAGAGTTTGACCACTACTATTATAATGCCCTGGACTTTGCCGAAGGCTACGCGGCCGTGCTCGACTACCGGGGCTGGTTTTACATCCAGGGCCCCGACACACCCGCGCAGAACCCCAAACTGTTCCGGGAAGCCTATTCCTTCCACGACGGCCTAGCCCGGGTACGGCTGGCCGATGGGTACACCTTCATCCGGAAAAGCTACCTGCGCAGCCCCGAGGCCGACACCAAGCCGTTCGGCCGCTACAGCAGCGCCAGCGACTTTGCCGACGGCAAGGCCCGCGTGACCCAGAAGGGGCGCACATTCTACATCGATGAGGATGGGGACCCGGTAGAATAGAAACCGAGAAGCCCCCTGCTAGTGGTCGTGCTTTTTGTGCTTTCCCTTACCGTGCTTGCCCTTCTTCTGATGGCCCCAGCCCCGCCGCTTGCCGCCGTTGACTAGCTGCCGCAAATAGGCCTCTGCTGATATAGGCGCCCTCACGGCGGAAGCGGCAGGCCGGGGAACTGCTGCCAGTCGCAGTGGCCCGCCCACCTCGCCCGTCACCTGAACGACATTGCCAGCCAGGTCGCAGCCTTTGCCTTCCGCCAGCTCGGTGCGGCGGCCGTCGCGGGCTACCACAAAACCGTCCCGGGTGATGACGCGGCCGTTGGGCAGGTGCACGTCGCGGGTCATGGGCCGGGGCGCGCCGTTGCGAATAATAAACATGCCGCCGTCCCGTCGCTGAAACCCGTCGTTCCGCCCCCGGCTTTGGGCCAGGCCGGATAAAGAGCTGGTCAGGCAGCACAGCAGCAGTATACGGGCAAAGGATGGCACGACGGGCAAAATAGTAAGGGTTGAGGCAAAACGTGACCCAACTACGGTTGGGTGTACTCGCAAGTTTTAGGTCATTTTTCTAAAAACTGTTGGGTTACTTTTAAACTCAACCCGTATCAAGGCACACTTAAACTTTTAATTTAACTCCACTTAGCCATGAAAATGTCCTTCAAAGCCCTGTTTGTTGCCGCCGCTGCCTGCGCCATGTTTGCCACCACTTCCTGCTCGGAGAAGACCCAGGAAAACGCCGAAGCTACGGCTGAAAGCGCTGCTTCTGATGCTGCTACCACCACTGAAAATGCTGCTGACGCTACGGCCAACGCTGCTGGCGAAGTAAAAGCTGACATGGCTCCCGAGGCTGGCGACACGGCTGTTGTAGTAGACAAAGAGGCCGACAAACTGGTAGAAGAAGCTCCCAAGCAGTAGTTTCGACTATCTTTTTACATACAAAAAAGCCCGTGCTACCACAGCACGGGCTTTTTTGTCTTTCGAGGGGATGCACCTTACTGAGCCGCCGTAGCCGATAGCTCCAGCAGCACGTCATAGTAGGGCCGGCCCACGGCGCGGGACTTAAGCCAGGCATAGAAGCTCATAGCGTGCAGATCTTCGCGCTCCAGGGGCAGAAAATCGGGCAGGGCTTCCATCCGGGCCTTGAAGTCGGGTTTGGTGGGCGCAGTGGGGTCATCAATTATTTCGCGCACCAGCCCCAGGTAGCTGAGCACGTAGTGGTAGTCGCCGCCCTCGTCGCCGAGTCGCTCGCGCAGCACCCGCTCAATGGCCCGCAGCCGGTTCAGGGCCAGGTCGGGGTTGCCCATTTCCAGCTGCACCAGCATTTCGCCCAGGCTTTTGTTAAACACCCATTCCAGCCCCATCTGCTGCTCGCACCACCTGTCGGAGCGCCCGATGCCGATGAGCACTTGGTTGGTTTTGCTGAACTTGCCTTCGGCGAAGTAGTGAAAGCCCAACCCCAACCGGGCCGTGAGCTGGTCGCGCGGATTCAGGACCACGTCACGGCCTTTGAGTACTTCTTCCAGCAACTGAATACTCTCAGTGTTGCGGCGCAGAAAAGCGTAGTTGGCGGCCAGCAAAAACGTGTGCTTGGGCACAAAATCGGCGTAATGCCCGCGCGGACCGGCGTAGAGCGCTGTCCGCAGCTGCTCCAGATACTCAATGGACTCGGTGAAGCGGCGCGTGCGGTACAGCCCATGCGCAATCATGTAGAGCAGGCTGAGCTGGTAGTAGCGGTGGGCCGAGGCAAAGCCGTGGCGCTTTTCCATGAGCTTGTAGCACCGAATCACGAAGGGTGTGAAGGAGGCAAAGTCGCGGCGGGCCAGCATGGCGCTGCGGGCAATGGCCATGAGCCGGTAGAGCAACGACGGACGGCGGGCAAAGGCTTCCTGCAGGTCGTACTCGCGCAGCACTTCCTGCATGATACCGTCGAAGGACTCGCCGGCGCGGCCCCGCACCCGGGCTTCGCGCAGGCGCTGCCGGATGAGGCTGTGCGCAATACCGGCCCGCTCCTCTTCGTCGGCGGCCTTTTTGTTGAGGTTGCGCCGCTTGATGATGTCATTCAGATCCTCGGCGTATTCGCTGTCGGCCTGAGCTATCTGCAAGTTATAAATCGTGTTGAGCAGCTCATACTGCTCATTGGTCTGGGCCTGCTTCTCGGCTTTGCGCAGCGTAAGCCAGGCTAAACGCGGAATGCCAGCCTCAAACAGGTACTGGGCCAGGGTAAGCTGCCCCCGCACCGAGGAAGCCGCCGTAGGATCTTGCTGGCGCTGGCGCAGCAGCAAAAAGTCGGTGACGTGGCGCATAAGGCGCTTGCGCAAGGCGTAGTACGCCACCGTGTTGGGCTCTTCCGGGTAGAGGCGGGCTACCAGCTCGTCGGTGTCATATTCTTTTTGATGCAACAGCAGCTCATACAGGCGCGAGTCCATACGGCCCTTCTGTTTTTTGCGCTGGCGCTGAATAAACCGGCCGAAATCCTTCCGGTCTTCCGCCGAAAAGGTAGCCAGGGTAGTACGTAGGTCATCCATGAGGTACAGCGAAGATTACGATAAATCTACAAAGTCAAATTATCAATGCAAAACATTCTCACAATCAGTATTATACACACAAACTAACTTAAATTTAAAAATCTACCAACGGAAAAAGGTGGCTGACAACCGTCCAGATTATTCCTGCATCTTTCCAGTACACACACCCCTCCTTTTCGCCACGCTATGCAACGTATTCTACTCACGCTCTTTTTCGGGCTGTTGGCTCTGGCTGCCCAGGCCCAGGACGTACTCACCAAACAGAATGGGGAGGAGGTTCAGGTGAAGGTGCTGGAAATCACCCCCACTGAGGTACATTACAAGCGCTTCGATTATCTGGATGGGCCTCTGATTATCGTGCGTAAAGCCGATGTGTTCATGATTCGCTACGCCAACGGTACCAAGGAATTGTTTGGTGCCACAACGGTGCCCACGGGCCCTACTCCGGGCAAAACTGCCCCGCCTTCGGGAGCCACAGTACCTGGCGACGAGGAATCGGCTTACGAGGAAGTGCACCTGGGCGGACCGCGAATCGGGGTGACGGTGCTGGCCGGCGGCGTAGCCGACCGGGCCCGGTCGGAGTACAGCGTTAAGCCTTTTCTGACCCAGTTTGGCTGGCAGTTTGAAACCCGTATTTTCCGCTTGCCCAACGGGACCTCGGGCCTGGTGGAGCTGGTACCTTTGATTGGGGGCCTGGAACAAAACAAGTTTGTGCCAAGCCTGAACGCCCTGGTGGGCATCCGGGGTCCGAAAGGGCTGGAGTTTGGCCTGGGCCCCAACGTGTCGCCGCTCAGTGCCAGCATCGTGCTGGCCGTGGGCACCAGCTTCCGCTCCCACGGGGTCAATTTCCCGGTGAATTTTGCGGTGGTACCCGGCAACGGCGGGGCCCGCTTCAGCTTGTTATTCGGCTTTAACTCTCGTCGTAACTAACTGCTTATCTAATGTTCACTTATTCACTGCACCCGGTCGTCAGGCGCTTCATGCTCATCCTTCTGGGCTGGATGCTCAGCCCGGCGGCCTTTGCCCAGCACGACGCCATCCTACGCACCAACGGCGAAGAAATCAAAGCCAAAATCCTGACGGTGAGTCCCGATACCATCCACTACGTCCACCTCGACCCACCCAGTACCGACACGCTGCGCATAGCTTCCGCCGACGTTTTTATGCTACGCTATGCCAATGGTACCCGGGAAGTGATTCAGCACCCGGTGGCTACTAGCAGCGCCATGCAGCTCTCCCGGCAGGAAGCCATGCAGCGCGGCGCGGCCGATGCCCGGAAATATTTTCGGGCGCCCGGGGCTTTCTGGGGTACGTATGGTGCTACGCTGCTCAACCCCATGGCCGGGCTCGTGACGGGAGTAGTGGTAGGCAACGTTCGTCCGCTGGAGTATAACCTGACTGCACCCGACCCGAATCTGCTGAAAAACCCCGACTACGTACGCGGCTACCAGCGGCAGGCCAAAAATAAGAAGCTCGGTAAAGCTGTTGCTGGGTTCGGGGCCGGGGTAGGCACTTTGGTGGTAGCCCTAGCCGTGCTGCTGACCAACAGCAGGCACTGGTAATAGGGTTATCGAAGAGAGCTAGGCATCTTTAAGAATAACTGAGCTCGTTCGTATAAGTCCTCTGTCTGCCAGATACTGGGAGACAGAGGCTTTTTTTGTGACAAGACCAATAATATATAGTACTTTAACAATCATAAGCAGTATAAAACCCATACTCCGTGGACTTCACTGCTGAATCCTATGCCTATTGCTCCTGAAGAACTGCGCACGCTGGGCAATCTGGCGCTGCTTGATTTGCTCAAAACCGCCTTTTTTTGTTCGCGCCAGTATCCGGCCGCCGTCGAACAGCCTACATACCGGTGGGCCCTCGAGCAGCGGACTCAGGGCCATTGTATCGTGTCGGGCTTTCACTCGATGCTGGAGCAAACGGTTTTTCGCTATCTGCTGCAGGGCCCCGAGCAGCCTATAGTCTATGCCCTGGGGCGAGGCATTCAGCCCAATTTGCACCTAGAATACGGGCTCGAAATCGAGGCCGGCCATTTGCTGTTCGTCACGCCTTTCGAACCCGAAATTCAGACCGTAACCCAGGAAACGGCTGATATTCGCAACCTGCTCATTGCGGATATGGCGGATCAGTTCTTTGTTCCGTATGCCGCCCCAGACGGCAATCTGGACCGCCTCCTGCGCCATGCAACGGCTCAGGGCAAGACTATCCTGACGCTCGATATTGCGGAGAATCAGGCCTTACTGGCGCGGGGTGCCCAGCCGTTTCAGCCCACTGGTATTATGGGCCTGCACAAGCAGCAGCTATAGAGAGGTAAAGGGACTAGTGTACCCAAACAGCAACTGATGCGTAAGCACTAGCCTCATCCGCACCTAAACTCGACTGCTATGACTTCAATTTCTTCCGTTTTACCTCAGGCTTCACCTTCGCAGGGCATTCGCACCCTAGCCCGGTTTGGGTTTGCGGCCAAAGGAGCCGTGTATATAACGATGGGCATTTTGGCACTGCTGGCGGCCACGGGCATGCGAGGCGGCAAAACTGCCGACAAGCAGCAGGCGGTTCAAACTATTCAGGATTTGCCCATGGGCCGGTTTTTACTAGGCCTGATTGCGCTGGGCCTGGCCGGTTACGTCATCTGGCGCTTCACCCAAGCCCTGCGCGACACCGAAAACAAAGGCCATGGAGCCAAAGGCATTGCCCGGCGCATTGGCTACGCGGCCAGCGGCTTGTTTTATGTGGCCCTGGCTTTTTACGCCGGTAAAGCCGCCTGGCAAAACACGGCCGTCAGCAGCAGCGGCGGCCGCGGCAACTCCAAGCAGTCGATGGTGGCTACACTGCTGGAGCAGTCGTACGGTCCCTGGCTGGTGGGCGCTATTGGCTTGTTCATTATCGGCACGGGCATTTACCAGATCTGGCGGGCGTACTCCGGCAAGTTTGCCAAGCACGTAAATTCCAGTCAATTGCCTGCCAACCAGCAACAGATTGTGTACCGCACCGGGCAGGTGGGCTACACGGCCCGGGGCATCGTTATGGCTATTATCGGTTACTTCTTCGTGCAGGCTGCCCGCCACTCCAACGCCAGCGAAGTCAACGACACCGAAGGCGCCTTCGACCTGCTGAGCTCTATGGGCCCGGGCGTTCTAGGCATCGTGGCGTTGGGATTGGTGGGCTATGGCGTTTATCAGGTAGTGCAGGCCAAGTACCCAGTCCTCAACGGCGTGTAAGACTGCTCACGCTAAACCACAAAAAGGCCTGCTTGACAGCAGGCCTTTTTTGCTTTTCGGTGGTCAAACCCTAATCCGCCACATAGTCGCTCAGGTAGAGGTACCGCTCGGTGAGCTGGCCGCCGCGGACAATAGTAGCCCGCTCGATAACCTCGTCGGCATCGTCACTGAGCAGGTGAGGGAACACCGTATCGAGCAGCTGGCGGCCAAAGTCCCGGGAGGCGTTGCGGGGCAGCTCACAGGGCAGATTATCCACGGCCATCATGGTAATGTTGCCGGGGCGAGAACAGGGCTCCTCCAGCTCTCCGGTCTGGGGGTTGTAGTCGAACAGCGGGTGCTGAATGCTGCTGCTGCGCTTAGTGCACGGAATGGAGCCGTTTACGTCGCAGGTCACATCGGCTATGGTATTGATGCGGAAGCTAGGCTGGCGGGTGTCTTCCTCCGTGAAGAGCTTGGGTGCCGTCGGGTGCCAGTAGGCGCAGGCAATGAGCAGGTCGGTGACGGGCAAAAACTTGTCGAAGGTACTTTTGTATAAGTGCGGGTTGCGGTGAAAGTCGGGCGTATCCCACACCCGGCCGTCGAGGCGGGCGTTGTAGTCGGAGCTGCGCAACTGGGCGTACACGGGCTCCTTAAAATCCAGGTACAGATAGTCGTACACGCTCACCCGGCGGATGCCCATACGGTCCAGCACCTCCAACGCGCCCTGGGCTACCCGGCCCGAGCCGGTTACGGCAATCTTGATAGGCGGCAGCTTTTTGACTTTGAAAAATTCCTCCTGCATGTCGTCCATGTCGACGCACTGGTAGGCGGGCTTGAGGCGGTACAAATCGTGTTTGCGGCCGTAGCTCAGCAGCCCATTATAGGCGCCTACGATGCCAGCGTAGCGCCCGAAAGCCACAATCCGCTCCCCGTTGCCGTTGGTGAGTAGTTCGTAGTCAATCAGGGTAATGTTCTTGCGTAGCACGGCCCGCAGCAACTCCCGGTTGGCGGGCTGCTTTTTCACCGTGTGCGAAAAAAACATATACGTTTTATCCGGAATCAGCTGAGCCACCGGCACTTCCTTGACGCCCATCAGGATGTCGCACTGGCTTACGTCGGGGCTGACCTGAATGCCCAGGTCGCGGTATTCCTGGTCGGAGTAACTGCGCACAGGGCTTTCCTGCACCACGATGGTCAGGCCAGGAAAGGTGGTTTGGGCTTCCACGCACTTCTTCGGGGTCAGGGGCACGCGTTTATCCGGCGGATTTTTGCCTTCGCAGATAATGCCAAGGGTAACTTTTCGCATGGGTTTGGGGTTGGGTGGTAGCAACTTGGGTAGGAAGGAATTCGGGTAAAACTAGCCCTTTTGCCGTAAGGCGGCCTCACCTTTTCATCTTACCTTTGTGTGCCCCACCCTCCCATCGGGCATTTCCCCTGCCATTTCTAGCCCTTTTCTATGATTCTGAAAACCAAGCCCGCCGACGTATTTGTGGACCGCCATAACGGTCCGGATGCCGAGGCAGTGGCCGCTATGCTCCGCACCATCGGAGTAGACTCGGTCGAGCAGCTCATCGACGAAACAGTGCCCGCCGCCATCCGGCTCAAGCGCGAGTTGAACCTGCCCGCTGCCCTCACGGAGCGGGCTTTTTTGGCGAAATTCAAAGGCATTGCCAGTAAGAATAAGATCTACAAGAACTACATCGGCCTGGGTTACCACGACACGGCCCTGCCCGGCGTAATCCAGCGCAACATCCTGGAGAATCCGGGCTGGTACACGGCTTACACGCCCTACCAGGCCGAAATTGCCCAAGGCCGCCTCGAGGCGCTGATCAACTACCAGACGATGGTAATTGACCTCACCGGCCTCGAAATTGCCAACGCCAGCCTGCTCGACGAAGGCACTGCCGCCGCCGAGACCATGCACATGTTCCACAGCCAGAGCAAGAAGAAAAACGCCTCGCGCTTCTTCGTTTCGGACCTTGTGCTGCCTCAGACTATCGATTTGATGCGCACCCGCGCTACCCCGCTGGGCATTGAGCTGGTCGTGGGTGACCACCGCTCGGTGGACCTCTCGGACGACACCTTGTTTGGTGCCCTGTTGCAGTATCCTGCCGCCGACGGCCAGATTTTCGACTATAAAGACTTTATCAGCAAGGCCCACGACAAAGGCATCTTCGTGACCGTAGCCGCTGATCTGATGGCTCTGACCCTGCTCACGCCTCCTGGCGAGCTAGGCGCCGACGCCTGCGTGGGCAACTCCCAGCGTTTCGGCGTACCGATGGGCTACGGCGGCCCCCACGCCGGCTTCCTGGCGACCAAAGACGCCTTCAAGCGCGTCATTCCCGGCCGCATCATCGGCCAAAGCATCGACGCGGCCGGCAACAAGGCCTACCGCATGGCCCTGCAAACCCGGGAGCAGCACATCCGCCGTGAAAAAGCCACTTCCAACATCTGCACCGCCCAGGTACTCTTGTCGGTGCTGGCCGGTATGTTTGCCGTCTACCACGGTCCGCAGCGCATCCGCCAGTTTGCCGCCAACATCCACGCCCTGACCCAACTGCTGGAAAAAGAGCTGAAGGCCTTGGGCCTGGAGCAAGCCAACGAGTTCTACTTCGATACGCTCAACATCCAGCTGGAAAGCGCCGAGTTGCAGCAAGCCGTGAAGCGCGAAGCTGAAGCTGCCGGCATCAACTTCCGCTACTTCGGTGAGTCGAACGTGGGCATTTCCCTGCACCAGAACACCGAAGCTTCCGACGTAGCCTTCATCGTGGCCGTGTTTGCCAAGGTACTGGGCAAGTCGGCCGCTGAAGCCGTGGAAATTCCTGAGGAAGTAGAGCTGACCTGGCCCAAGAACCTGGTGCGCACCTCGGAGTACCTGACCCACCCCATCTTCAACACGCACCACTCCGAGCACGAGATGCTGCGCTACATGAAGCAGTTGGAAAACAAGGATTTGAGCCTTGCTCACTCCATGATTCCGCTGGGCTCGTGCACGATGAAGCTCAACGCCACCGCCGAAATGATTCCGGTGACCTGGCCCGAAATCGGTAGCCTCCACCCCTTTGCCCCGCGCGAGCAGGCCCAGGGTTACCAGCAGATTTTCGAGGATCTGGAAGCCTGGCTTTGCGAGGTAACGCGCTTTGCCGCCGTCAGCCTACAGCCCAACTCGGGTGCCCAGGGTGAGTACGCCGGTCTGCTCGTGATTCGGGCGTACCACGAAGGCAACGGCCAGGGTCACCGCAACATCGCCTTGATTCCGGCTTCGGCCCACGGCACTAACCCCGCTTCGGCCGTCATGGCCGGCATGCAGGTGGTAGTGGTGAAAAGCACCGAGGAAGGCAACATCGACGTGGAAGACCTCAAGGCCAAAGCCGCCCAGCACGCCGACAACCTGAGCTGCCTGATGGTAACCTACCCCAGCACCCACGGCGTGTACGAGGAAACCATCATCGACATCTGCGAGACGATTCACCAGTACGGCGGCCGTGTGTATATGGACGGTGCCAACATGAACGCCCAGGTGGGCCTCACCTCGCCCGCCACCATCGGGGCAGACGTGTGCCACCTAAACCTGCACAAAACTTTCTGCATCCCGCACGGCGGCGGCGGACCCGGCGTAGGCCCTATCGGCGTAGTCGCTGATCTGGCTCCCTACCTGCCCGGCCACGTGGTGGTGGAAGTGGGTCACGAAAAAGCCACTGGCGCCGTTTCTTCGGCACCCTGGGGCTCGGCCAGCATTCTGCCCATCAGCTACGCCTACATTTCGATGATGGGCGGCGAGGGGCTGAAGGCAGCTACAGAAACGGCTATTCTGAACGCCAACTACATCAAAGCCCGCCTCGAAGAGCACTACCCCGTGCTTTACACCGGTGCCAACGGCCGCTGTGCCCACGAAATGATTCTCGACTGCCGCCAGTTCAAAAAGGCCGGCATTGAGGTCGAGGACATTGCCAAGCGCCTGATGGATTACGGCTTCCACGCCCCTACCGTGTCATTCCCCGTGGCTGGAACCTTGATGGTGGAGCCCACCGAGTCGGAAAGCAAGGAGGAGCTGGACCGCTTCATCGACGCCATGATTTCCATTCGCAAGGAAATTGCCGCCGTAGAGTCGGGCAAGGCTGATGCCAAGGACAACGTGCTCAAGCACGCTCCGCACACGGCCGCTACGGTGCTGACCCACGAGTGGACCCGCCCCTACTCACGCGAGCAGGCCGTGTACCCGCTAGAGTACGTGCGCGCCGCCAAGTTCTGGCCCACCGTGTCGCGCATCGACTCGGCCTACGGCGACCGTAACCTGATCTGCTCCTGCACCCCGCTGGAAGAGTACGCCGACCAGGAAGAGAAGCTGGTGGCTACCGACAAAGGCCCATCGTACTAAGGTCTGGTACAACATAAAAAGAGCCGCTCCTTTCGGGGCGGCTCTTTTTGTTTGGGGTTTGCAAGCGGGTGTGAAGCCCAGCGGCAGACTTGGAAATAGCCTAACGCTGCGGGAAGCAGGTGCGGTACATGTAGCCGGTCAGAGGCTTACCATCCTTGGTTACGCGGGCCTTCACGAAGTAGGCATCCACGGTGTCCATTACCTGCACCTCCATCCCGGAGCCAATAGTCATTAGCTGGGTCGACTGCTTGTTCATGCCGTCATATAGTGTGCACTCTACCACGGTGTTATACGCCACGGGCGTGCGGTTGGGGCGGGTAGAAGTAGCTGACTCACCGGCGGTGCTGCAGGAAGCCAGAGCCGTGAGGCCAAAGAAGTAAAGTAGTGGTTTGTTCATATCAGGTCGTTAGGTCGGTTAAGATAGGGCTATTTCAAGGCTAAAAGGAATTTTCCTATAAAATTTCTTCTGCAGGATATGCTGCAAGCCGACTACTTTGGGAACGTTGGCTGGCCTCCCAACGTTTAATTACCAGACCCGGAAGGCGGGGCATTTCAGCCAGCGTTTTCAGCTGATTCTCGCTATGAGGGTTCTTCTCTCAACTATTTGATTAACGACGATGAACCGTATATCCCGCTTCTTTACCCGCCCGGTAGCAATGGTTGCTGTAGGCCTTTCCCTCTTGCTGGGAGCCACTAGCTGCGCCACTTCGCACGTGGGTGTTTCTTCTGATTTTGACCACTCTGTTAATTTCCGGGCCTACAAAACCTGGGCCTGGTATCCGCAGCAAACCGTTGACACGGAAGGCGGCCCAGCTAAGGGCTACGAATCTTTCTTCGACAAGCGGATGCGCTCGGCCGTTGAAGCCGAAATGGGCCGTAAAGGCTTAACCCAGGTTGAAAAGAACCCTGACATCTACGTGGCCTACAGCGCCAAAGTAGAAGACAAACAGCGCGTAAACTATCCGTACTCGCCATTCGGCTACGGGTACTACGGCTACGGTGGCTACGGCCGCGGCATGAACTCGGTGTCGGAGTATAAGGAAGGCACTGTCATTATTGACATCGTGGACGCCAAGCGTAAAGAGCTGGCATGGCGTGGCCAGGGTGAGGCGCAGATTGACAACCGCACCATTTCCGAGCCCGAAGTATACCGCATCGTGGGCAGCGTACTGGGGAACTACCCCCCCACGGATGGCCGTAACAGCCAAGCCCAGCGCTAGTACCCCGATTTAGCAATAAAAAGCGCGGCCCCCAGATGGGAGCCGCGCTTTTTCTTTTTCAGAAGAAACCCAACTGAATTAAATCGGCACGTTGACGTGGCGTTCAGCGTGGTAGCTGCTACGTACCAACGGACCGGCTTCCACGTACTTTAAGCCGCGGCGCAGGCCTTCCTCGCGGTAGTGTGCGAACAGGTCGGGGTGGATAAACTCGGCGACTTCGATGTGGCGCTTGGTAGGCTGCAGGTACTGGCCCAGCGTCAGGATGTCGAGGCCGTTAGCGGCTAGGTCGTCCATGGCCTGGTACATTTCCTCCTTGGTTTCGCCCAGTCCCAGCATGATACCCGACTTGGTGCGCTTACCGGCTTCCTTAGTCCGGCGGATCTGCTCCAGGCTCCGGTCGTACTTGGCCTGGGGCCGCACGAGGCGGTAGAGGCTGCCCACAGTTTCCACATTGTGCGACACTACTTCCTGACCACCGGCAATCATTGTTTCCAGCGCGGCCCAGTTGGCTTTCACGTCCGGAATCAGGGTTTCGATAGTCGTAGCCGGGCTCAACTCCTTGATGCGGACCACGGTTTCGAGCCAGATGCTGGCGCCACGGTCCTTGAGTTCGTCGCGGTTTACGCTGGTAATTACGGCGTGCTTCACGCCCATGAGCTGAATGGCCTCGGCCACGCGCCGGGGCTCGTCGGTATCGTATTCGTTGGGGCGGCCCGTGGCTACGGCGCAAAACGAGCAGGAACGCGTGCACACGTTGCCCAGAATCATAAACGTAGCGGTACCGGCTCCCCAGCACTCACCCATGTTGGGGCAGTTGCCGCTTTCGCAGATGGTGTGCAGCTTATGCTCGTCTACCAAGCGGCGCACTTTGGCATATTCGGGTCCTACCGGCAGCTTCACACGCAGCCAGTCCGGTTTCCGGGGCTTGGCTGGCACCGCCGGAGCGGCCGTTTCAGCTTGAATGATAGGTAAAGTCAACAACAAGTCATCCATACTACAAAGGTAGCAGTCAGTTAGCAGTTATGAGTACCATCCCAGGGAGATGGGTAAAAAACGAAGGACTTTTCCGCCGTCGGGGTAGTAACACCCGAGCGCCAGAAAAGTCCAAATTCGCGGTAAAAAAATGAGTCGGTGGCTTAGCTCCGGTGCCCGATGTACAGTGTCAGATACACCGAGGGAAAAAAGTTGGTGTTCAAGGTCGCATCACTGATATTCGGGGCCCGCAGGATGGTGAGCTCCTTGGGGTATAGCTCAAACAGAAAACCGGTTTCGATACCCGCCACTGCGTCGCGGTAGCGGCCGTACTCGAAGCTCAGGGCGCCGCGCAGGTGACCACCGATGCGGGCCTTGGTTTCGTTGGCACCCGAGAAGATAGGAGCCCGGTCCAGAATACGGGAGTCCGCGGAGTTGACGGCCGGGTCATACTGCTCGCTGCGGATGTCTTCCTGTATCGGCGCGCCGGGCCGGTTTTCCCGCACCGTGTAGTCGTAGTAGATGTAGTAAGGCATCAGCAGGCCAATCGACGGGCCAGCGCCTACCAGGGCATTTACCTGCACGCCCGATTCGGGGGCCTTACGGAAAATAACCCGCTGCATTCCGTAGGACGGCCGCAGCACAAATAAGTAGTTGGACTTGCCAAACACGAAAGAACCGCCCGAATTCTGATTGAGCACGCGCTGTTCTTTGGGGTGCTTCACTTCCACACCTTCCACTCCCCAGAAGCGGGACCATTTCTCGTCCAGCACCCGGGTAGAGCGCACGGCCACGCCGCCGATGAGGCCGCCGCGGGTGTTAAAATTGATGCCGTAGGTAAATTCCTTGCGGTAGGATGGGTCCTCGGATACCTGTGCCTGCGCCGCAGACGCCGCCCCGAGCAGGGCCAACAAGCTAAGACCGAATGGATAGAGGTTGCGCACGGGAGCGAGGAGCTAAACGAGTGAAAATAAACCGCGAAAAAGGGGCCCGAGGGCCCTACCATCTAAAGTACGTAAATTTGCTGGCAATGTGTCGCCAACTTTCTGACTATGAGCACTGCCACTGCCCGCTACACCGGGAACCTGCGTACCGAAGCCGTTCACACCGCTTCCGGCACCACCATCTTCACCGATGCGCCCGTCGATAACCATGGCCGGGGCGAATCATTTTCGCCTACCGATCTGGTCAGTGCCGCGCTGGGAACCTGCATGATGACCATCATGGGCATCGTAGCAGAACGGCAGCAGCTGGACCTAACTGGGGTTAGCTTCGAGGTGCAGAAACACATGGCCCCCGAGCCGCGGCGCATCGCGCAGATTGACATAACCTTCCGCATGCCGACGACCCTGTCAGACAAAGAGCGGGCCGTGCTCGAAAACGCGGCCCGCACCTGTCCGGTGGCTCTAAGTCTGAACCCCGAAATCCGGCAGGAGGTTCAGTTCCTCTATGAGTAGTGGGGTGATGAAATAGGGAGATGGTGAGTTGTTGTTTAGACTGCGCACTAGTGCGCCGCCAGAACATAGAACTTACCATTTCACCATCTCCCTATTTCACCAACTCACGCACGTCGCTGAGGCGGATGCCCATGTGGGAGGCGTCGAAGCGGCACTCACCGTCTTGGATGAGCAGCAGTTGGGGCGACTCGTGGCGCACGCCAAACTTGCTGGCTATTTCTGAGGAAATAGGGCGGTAGCGCAGCAGGTCCAGGTAGTAGATGGTGGCGTTGGCCAGGTCGGCATCGGGCCACTGGCGCTCCAGCTTGCTTTTGGCCGCGGCGCTAATAGAACAGGACGTGCTGTGCTTGAAAATCAGCACCGGGTGCTCGTGCGACTCTTGCACGATGTCGGTGAGTTGGGCAGCGTCGGTGAGGGGAAGCCAGGGAGTACTCATACGGGTGGGATTATTCTTTCGTCGCTTTCTTTTTCTTGCGGAGTCCCAGCCCAACGTGGGCTGGTTCGCTAACGCGGGGTTCCCCGGTTTTATCAAACTTATAACTCTCGCGGCCGTCTTTAGGTTGCTGGGGCCGCCCGGTTCCGCCTTGTTTCAAAGCCGTTTTGTCGACGGCCAAGTGGGAGTCTTTGTATTCTCCCTTGAATTTGCGGGCGTCGCGCAGGGCCCGGCGGTTTTCGGCCCGCTTCCGGGCCGGGTACATGTCCTCGGTTTGGGCCGCAGCCGCCGTGCTGATACCCAGTACCAACCCAACAATAAGCAAGACGTGACGCATAAGAAGCGGGAAAAGGAAAGCGTGAACAGGCAGACTACCCGGCGCCCCGACGGCTTAAGTCCGAGGGGCTTTCAGTACGTAAAATTCCCTGCCTGAGGTGTTTAAAAGCAGTTAGAACGGTAGCGGGATGCCCAAAAACTTGCGTTGGCCCACCTTCTTCTTCAGCCGGCGGTTTTTATACTTGGGCTTTTTCAGGATGCCGTTCTTGTCGTAGCTGTTTTTTATGGGCTTGGCTTCCGTCGTGGCATTCATGTCGCGGCCGTCAGCGGCTTCGCTTTCCACTTTTTTGGCCTTGCGCACCTTAGGCTGGGGCGGGCCGGTTGGGTTAGGAATCCGGTACGGGTGGCAGCTTACCGACATCAGGAAGCACATGAGCACTAGCCCCAGCAGATGACGCAGACCACGAAAAGCAAAACGACTCATAAAGCGGCAATAGTCCGACTGAAGCGTATCAATCAGTAGGCAAGATAAATAGCGCCCCGGATTCCACACATATTATGTAGCCGAACCCGGGGCGCTAAGGTTAGTAAGCCAGCAGTTTCTCGACCCGCTCGCGCAGGCGCTGCTGGGGCAAAAAGGCCTTCTCCAGCGGCGGCGAGAACGGAATGGCCGTATCCAGGGAGGCCACGCGCTGCACGGGGCCGTCGAGGTGCTCGAAGCAGTGCTCGGCAATCCAGGCCGCAATTTCGCCCCCGATGCCGCCGGTCAGCGTGTCTTCATGGAAGAGAATGACGCGGCCGGTTTTGCGCACGGTAGCCCGCACGGCTTCTTCGTCCCAGGGCAGCAGCGTGCGCAAATCCAGAATGTCGCAGTTCAGGTTCAGCTCACTAGCCAGGCTGGTAGCCCAGTGTACGCCGGCCCCGTAGGTGATGATGCTCAGCTCGGAGCCTTCCCGGGCCAGGGCCGCCTTGCCAATGGGCGTGGTGTAGTAGGCATCCGGCACCGGCCCGCTGATAGAGCGGTAGAGCAGCTTGTGCTCGAAGTAAATCACCGGGTTGGGGTCTTCGATAGCCGCGTTGAGCAAGCCTTTGGCGTCGTGGGGGTTCGAGGGAAACACCACTTTCAGGCCGGGCGTGTGGGTAAACCAAGCCTCGTTGCTCTGGCTATGGAAAGGCCCCGCGGCCGAGCCCGCGCCAGTCGGCATGCGGACTACTACGTCGGCATTCTGGCCCCAGCGGTAGTGGCTTTTGGCCAGGTTATTCACAATCTGGTTGAAGCCGCAGGTCACAAAGTCGGCGAACTGCATTTCCACCATGGCCTTTTTGCGGCGGATGCTCAGGCCCAGGCCCGCGCCTACAATGGCAGACTCACACAGGGGCGTATTGCGCACCCGGCCTTTGCCAAACTGGGCTACGAAGCCTTCCGTCACCTTGAATACCCCGCCGTAGTCGGCAATGTCCTGGCCCATGAGCACCAACTCGGGGTAACGCTCCATGCTCTGGCGCAGCGCGTCGCTGATGGCGTCGACGTAGCGCTTATCGGTAGCTGGTTGCTGGTTGTCAGCTGATAGTTCCAGGGACTTATCCGCCTCGAAAGCCTGATACATGTCGGCAATTTCCTCCTCGATGTTGGCCGTAGGCATGGGCGTAGCATCGGCCACGCGCAGCCCTTCCTCGATTTCGCGCTTGATGGTTTCGCGGAAGCGCATGCGGGCTTCTTCGTCCAGAATGCCTTCGGCCAGCAGCCACTTCTCGTAGTTCTCGACCGGGTCTTTCTGGGCCCATTCCTCAAACAGCTCCTGGGGCACGTACTTGGTGCCGCTGGCTTCTTCGTGGCCCCGCATCCGGAACGTGAGGGCCTCCAGCAGCACGGGGCGGGGGTTCTGGCGCAGGTCTTCGGCCAGGCGCTTCACCGTATCGTAGACTTCCAGTACGTTGTTGCCGTCCACCTGCACGGCTTCCATGCCGTAGGCGGGGCCCTTATCGATGAAGTAGTTGAAGCGGAACTGCTCTTTGCTGGGCGTGCTCAGGCCGTAGCCGTTGTTTTCGATGATGAAAATGACCGGCAGCTGCCACACGGCGGCCACGTTGAGGGCCTCGTGGAAGTCGCCCTCCGAGGCGCCGCCGTCCCCGCTGTAGGTCACGGTCACGCGGGGCTCCTTATCCAGCAGATCAGCCAGGGCAATGCCGCCGGCCACGGCCAGCTGCGGACCCAGGTGCGAAATCATGCCCACAATGTGGTGCTCATTGGTGCCGAAGTGGAAGCTCCGGTCCCGGCCCTTGGTGTAGCCGGTGGTTTTGCCCTGCCATTGGGCAAAGAGACGGTCCAGGGGCACGTTGCGGCCGGTAAAGACGCCCAGATTGCGGTGCAAAGGCAAAATGTACTCGTCCGGGTTCAGGGCCAGGGTGCTGCCCACCGAAATAGCTTCCTGCCCGATGCCCGAAAACCACTTGCTGACTTTGCCCTGGCGCAGCAAAATGAGCATTTTCTCCTCAATCAGGCGGGGCTTGAGCAAGCCCTGGTAGAGGTGGAGCAGTACGTCGTTGGAGTAGTCTTTCCGGTCGAAGTTCATACGGGAGGAAGGGTGGGTGGTAAGCAGGGCAAAAGTACAGGTTTGGACGAAAGGAAAATTGTTGACTTGGCTTTGTGAAATTGGCCGAGCAGCGGCATCTATCTTCGGGGTTGATTTCCTCCCTGCTACTCCTATATGAAGCAACTTGTACTCGTTACGCCTTTTCTGCTAACTACCCTGGCCGCCCGGGCCCAACAGCCCGACACGCTAGCCCGGCCAGCCACTGATAGTTTGCGCCTTATTTCCTGCGGAGCCACTTCCGTTACGGAACAGATTAACCTGCCGGCCTTTACTACCATTCAGCCCGCGCTTAGCCGCATAGCCGGGGTGCAAGTCACGCCCTACTCCGGGGCGCCGGGGGCCTGGGCCACGGTCCGCATCCGAGGGGCCGGTAACGTGACCGGCAGCAGCCAGCCGCTGTACGTGGTAGATGGCGTGCCGGTGTATAATACCGACGTGACGCCGGAGCGCTGGGATAACCGAAACCCATTCTACCCAACTAAAGACAACTCCAGCTTCCCCAACATTGCCACTCCCAGCGCGCTCGGTGCCAACCCACTGCTGGACCTGCCCGTGGACGATGTAGACCAGATAATCGTGCTGCGTGGGGCCGCCGCTACCGCCCAGTACGGAATGCAGGGCTCTAATGGTGTTATTCTCATCAGCACCAGGCAGGGTGCCGACGGCCGCACGCAAGACCAACCCCTGCGGGTGCGCTACAGCGGCTGGGGTGGCGTGCAGCAAGTGCGCCAGCGCTACGAGCTGCTCAACGGTCGCCAGTACGCCCAGCTCGCCAACGCCGCTACGGCTTCCAGCTTCGGGCGGCCCCTTCCCTACTCAACCGCCGACTTGAGCAGTCTACAGGAAGTAGACTGGCAGGATGAACTATTCCGGCCCGCCGCCGTGCAGAGCCACAACCTAAGCGTAGACGGCCTCGCCGGCAACACCCGCTACTACGTCGCCGCTGACTACCTCAACCAGGCTGGCGTTATCGTCAAGTCAGGAATGAGCCGGGGCAGCTTACGTTTCAACCTTGACCAGCAAATTACCCAGAAGCTGCGGGTGGGCGTTCGGGCCAGCGCCAGCCAAACCAACCAGCACCACGCTGGTCAGGAGTTGGATGCCGGCTCGCTGGTACGAAGCTACCTGCTGGGCATTCCGGCTGTGCCGGCCCGCACCTCCTCTAGCTATTCCCCACCAGCGCCGCGCTATGCCCTCGACGACTACTCGCAAACGGCCCGCACCCGCCGCCTCGTTACCCAACTCAACGCTACATACCAGTTCTCGCCCAGCCTGAGCCTCACTGCCCGTGGCAGTCGCGAGAAGGTAGACGCCGAAGGACTCGACTACACGCCCAACGGCTTTGGCCCCGGCCCGGTACCCGTAGAGCGCACCGGCACTGCCACCACCTTGGCCCACAACTGGGTGGTGGCCGCCACTCTGCGCTTTGAGCGCACTTTCCGGGAGCAACACGCCGTGACGGCCGCTCTCAACTACCTGCGCCAACAGGACCAGCGCGAGCTAGAATATACTTACGAGGGGATGTACTCGGGCGGCTTTTTGCGGTCCGAAGAGAAGCGCCTGGCCATTCACAGCCCCTCGGTGGTGGCTGCTTACACCTACGCCGGACGCTACGAGGCGCAGGCCTCCATGCGCACTGAGTTTGCCTCCGGCGAAAACGCCTCCGATAAGAAAGTGTGGCTACCCGGCGGCCAACTCAGCTGGCATATCAACAAAGAGCGTTTCCTGGCCGACCATCCCCGCCTCACCGACCTTACGCTCTGGGCTGGCTCGGGCAAAACCAGTTCCTTTTTTGTGACTGACCGCACCACCCAGCACGATGCCGGCCTGCGCGCCGGCCTGCTTGGGGGAAGCCTTACGCTGGAAGTGGCCGCCTACCAGCGCCGCACCAGCCATTCGCAGGCCTCGTTCCTGGCTTTGGTGCCCACGACCATCGGTATCATCAATTTACCCACCTTTCCCAACATTACATTGCTTAATAAGGGTCTGGAGCTTACCGTCGGCGGCAGCTGGCAGGTCGGGCCAGTTAGGGGTTTCTCTCAGCTAAGCGCCGCCACCAACCGCAACGAGGTAACCGAACTCAACCCCGGCGACGACTTCGGTCGGACAGTGCCCAGCAACCTGGAAGTGGGCCAGCCAGTGAGCCGCTTCCGGGTGTATGAGGCCGATGGCACCTTCCCAGTGGGCCACCCCAGCGCCGGCCAGCAACGCTACGCGGACCGCAACAACGATGGCCACCGCGACTTTGGCGATATCTACTACGAAGGCACCGGTCTGCCCCGCTACTCGCTTAATTTCTCCCAGCAGCTGCGCCTCAAGCACTTCCAGCTCGATGCCCAGTTCGACGGCCTTTTCGGTTACCAAATTCAGAACTCCACGCTGCTGCGTCTCGACGCGCCTTCTGGCTTTGCTAACAGCTCCGTGCGGGCCCTTAACTACTGGACACCCGCCAACCAGGATACCTCCGTGCCCCGCCCTGGCTTCGCCAACTTTTCGTCCCCCGTGCCCACCAACGAAGACCTGGAAAACGGCAGCCACGTGCGCCTGTCCCAGCTCACGCTCAGCTACGAGGTGCTTAATACCGGCCCGCGCAAGGTCAGCGTATGGGTGGGCGGCCAAAACCTGTTCGTGACGGGCCCCTACCGCGGCTTTGACCCCAACGTGAGCAGCGGCGGGGCCGGCCCCTACTACGCCGGCCAGGATGCAGGCGTGTACCCCGTGGCCCGGATGTGGCAGCTAGGCTTGCGCGGCCAGTTTTAGCCTCTGCCTCTAACACAGCCGAACCTCTGCGCCGCCTAGTAGGTTATTAACGTACTCTTTCGTGCTTCCTACTATCTTGCCCTATGATTAAATTCGAAGAATTCACCCTGGCCAACGGCCTGCGCTGCATCGTACACGAGGACCACTCCACGCCCATTGCCGTTCTGAACGTGCTCTATAACGTGGGCTCCCGCGACGAGGACGTGGCGCACACCGGCTTTGCCCACCTCTTTGAACACCTTATGTTCTCGGGCTCGGTCAACATTCCGAGCTACGATGAGCCTCTGCAATACGTGGGCGGCGAAAACAACGCCTTCACTTCCCCCGACATCACCAACTACTACCTGACCTTGCCCGCGGCCAACATCGAAACCGCCTTCTGGTTGGAATCGGACCGGATGCTGGGGCTGGCCTTCTCAGAAAACGGCCTGGAGGTGCAGCGCAAAGTGGTGGTCGAGGAGTTCAAGCAAAACTACCTCAACCAGCCCTACGGCGACGTCTGGCTCAAGCTCCGCCCCCTGGCCTACCAAGTGCACCCCTACCAGTGGCCCACGATTGGCAAAGAAGTCGGCCACATCGAAAACGCGGTAATGGACGACGTTCGGGCCTTTTTTGCCAAGCACTACGCTCCCACCAACGCCGTGCTGGTCATTGCCGGCGCCGTAACCGTGGCCGAGGCGCGCCGCCTGGCCGAGAAGTGGTTTGAGCCCATTCCCGGCGGTACGCCCTACGAGCGGCAGCTCCCGGCCGAACCGCGCCAGACCGAAGCCCGCCACCTCGACGTAATAGCCGAAGTGCCGGCCAGCGCCTACTACAAGGTGTACCACATACCCGGCCGTGCCGCCGCCGACTACCACACCGTGGACCTGCTCAGCGACGTGCTGGGCCGGGGCAAGTCGGCCCGCCTCTACCAGCGCCTGGTGAAAGACCAGCAGCTGTTCAACTCGATTTCGGCTTCCTGCAGCGGCTCCCTGGAGCCCGGGCTGCTCGTCATCAGTGGCCGCCTCAACAGTGGCGTCGCTATGGAAACCGCCGACGCGGCCGTGGAAGAAGTGGTAGCCGAGCTGCGCGAGGAGCTGGTTTCGCCCCAGGAGCTGGAAAAAGTGAAGAATCAGGCCGAAGCCAGCATCGTCTTCGAGGAAATCGAGCTGCTCAACCGCGCCATGGCCCTGGCCTACTTCAAACTGCTCGGCGACGCGGACCTTGTCAACCAGGAAAGCGCCAAGGTGCAGGCCGTCACGGCCCAGGGCCTGCGCGCCGCCGCCCAGGAATACCTGCGCCCCGACAACAGCAGCACACTTTTCTACCGCGCCCAGTCCGAAGTAGCCACCCTAGCTACTGCTGACGCAGAGTAGGTCGCCGAAGCCACGTTTTACTAAAATAAAAAAGCCCTGCCGGATATTCAGCAGGGCTTTTTTATGCAATTGTTGTAGTGGGCTGTAAGGCTTACCAGCCGCTACCGGAGGAAGAACCCCAGCCGTCATTCTTGGCCGGAGCCTTTTTGGCCGGGGCTTTCTTGGGAGCAGGAGCGGCAGCTGCCGGAGCTGCGCCGGCGGCGGTTACTTTCTTCGTGGTCGAAGCTGAAGCAGCTGCCGACTTAGTAGCCGTGGCCGTCTTGGCGGCTGGAGCAGCTACGGGAGCAGCTACTTCGGTGGTCGTTACGGCGGGCTCAGCAGGAGCCGTGGCTTCTACCATCGGGGCTGGAGCCGTCGTCGAGGTATTGGTGCTCACGTTGCGCTTGATGTAGGGAGCCAGAGGCCGGCCCCGGTAGTCCATCCGGACGCGGTGCGAGGGCGCGGCCGTAAAGCCGGGCGCAATAGCGAAGCCATTGGACTGGGGGTTAGCCTCCACAGCGGCGGCGGGAGCGGCAAAACCACTGCTGCCCGCTGGAGCGGCGGCAGCCGGCGTAGTGCCAGCAGCGGGAGCTGCCGGGGCTGCTTCGGCGCCCCAGGAATCGGCGGCGGGCTTAGCCGCTTTCGAGCGGCTTTGCTGGGCTAGTGCGTTTGAGGTGCTCAACACGGCAACCAACAAGAGGCACGAAAAAACGGGACGTAGCATAGCTAGAAAACGAGTGGTAGTAGAAAATTTGCTCTCCCCTACTACGCAGAAACTGTAGGATTTGTGCCTGAAAGCACAAAAATATCTACTCCACCCCGAAGTATTGGGTTTAACCCGATATTTTTCTCGCTACGGCTTCCGAACCGGAGCTGCTTTCTCCGAGGAAATAGTGGAACTGGTAGAGGCTGGCTTGGCAACTTTCTTCTTGATGGGCCGGCCCATGTAATCGGTGCTCGGGGGCGTGGGCATATTAATACGCATGCCCGGAGCCAGACGCTGCCGGTCTTCGTCGGTATAGCGTCTCGAATTGGAAACGCGGGCCACCGCCCGGGAACGGGCTGGAGTGGCTTTCTTGTGGTAGCCGCTGGCCCGCTTGGTTTGGCCCTGGGCATTAGACGCAACAAGCAGGCAAGCCAGGCTCAATAGCCCGAAAAAGAGTCGAGGGTACCGCATCAGGAAACAGGATTAAGTGAAATATACACTCCTGGTCCCTAATACGGTACCCTCGATTAGTTAGGCCATCTTTTGGCCCAGCTACCTTTTACTCCCCCGATGAAGCCGTAGTGGCCACGGTCGAGGACTTGGCGATTTTGGCGGCTACCTTGGCATCCTGACGCTGAGCTTTGCGCACTGGGCGGCCCCAGTAATCGGTGCTGGTGCCCCGGTAAGGAGCCGTGTTCATGCCAGGCGCAATCATCACCCCGGACGAGTGCATCATGGGGTCGTCGCTGGCTTCGTCGGCGGCAGTGGCTTGCGCGACGGGGGCCGTGGTCAGGTTATTCTTGGCTTTTTTCTTAATCGGACGCCCCCACCAGTCGGTGCTGGGCTTATCGTGCAGACTCAGGCTGATGCCAGGGGCGCTGCTCCAGCCGGTGTTATAGGTAGCGGGCTCGTCGGTGGCTTGGTCGGCGGCTTTTTCGGCCTTGGTGGGCGCGTTCATGGTCCAGGGGTCCAGCACGGGCTCAGCCCAACCGGCCGGGGCGGCCGACGTGTTTTGAGTTTGAGCCTGGGCCGAAGCGGCACTTAGTATAACAAAGAAAAATGCGGAAGACAGGAAACGGTTCATAACTCAGAGAAGGCGAAAGGATGGAAATACAGACCAGGCGCGTAGCCGTCGGCGTGCAAGCTCGAACGGGTGGCGCCCCGCGTTCAGTCTTCTGTGCCGCTTGTGAGAAGGCATTTTGCAGCAATCGTACCAACTTTTTCGGCGGCCTTTCCGAGCCCGTTTTATGTATGGAAATTTGATACCTGTACCTTTGCCTTACTATGCAGGACCAAATCAACCGCCTCCGCGCCGAAATCGAAGCGTACGACCTCTCTGCTCCCGACCAAGTGGAGCAGTTCCGCATTGCCTTCACCGGGCGCAAAGGGCAGCTGGCCGATTTGTTTGACCTTCTCAAAACCGTGCCCCAGGACCAGCGCCGGGCCGTGGGCCAGGAGCTGAACCAGCTCAAGCAGCTGGCCCTCGACAAGTTCAGCCAGCGCCAGCAGGAGCTCGAAGCCGCCGCCCAGAACGCCCCCGCCGACCCTACCTTCGACTACACCCTGCCCGTGGTGCCCAACGCCCTGGGCACCCGTCACCCGCTGAGCCTAGTGCGCGAGGAAATGGTGCGCATCTTCTCCCGCATCGGCTTCAATGTGGCCGAAGGGCCCGAAATTGAGGACGACTGGCACAACTTCACGGCCCTCAACTTCCCCGAAAACCACCCGGCCCGCGACATGCAGGACACGTTCTTCGTGACCCGCAACCCCGCCGACCCAACCCACGACGCGCTGCTGCGCACTCATACCAGCACAGTGCAGGTGCGGGTGATGGAAAGCCAGAAGCCGCCCATCCGCAGCATCATGCCGGGGCGGGTGTACCGCAACGAAGCCATTTCGGCCCGGGCCCACATGATGTTCCACCAGGTGGAAGGCATTTTCATTGACGAGGGCGTCAGCTTCGCCGACCTGAAGCAGACGGTGTATTACTTCGTGCAGGAAATGTTCGGCCAGGACATCAACATCCGGTTCCGTCCCTCCTTCTTTCCCTTCACCGAGCCCAGCGCCGAAATCGATATTACCTGCCTGATTTGCAAAGGCACGGGCTGCAATATCTGCAAGCAGTCGGGCTGGGTTGAAATCGGGGGCTGCGGCATGGTTGACCCGAATGTGTTGGAACAGTCGGGCATCGATACGGAGAAGTACTCGGGCTACGCCTGGGGCATGGGCATTGAGCGGATTACCATGCTCAAGTACCAGATTAAGGACCTGCGCCTGTTCACGGAAAACGACCTGCGGTTCTTGCGTCAGTTTGAGGGCGTACAATAAAACAAGTACAAAGAGTGTTTATCCGGGGCGCATTGCCCGGAACAAGAAGAACCTGTAGCCGCGTTGTACGGCTGCCGTTAGTCGCCCCGGTGGGCAATGTCCTAGCGGCATTGCCCACCGGGGCGACGCTCATTAACCCCAACCCTATGCTGCAGCTGCTTTCCTTCCGCTCCTCTCTTATCGGTTTGGCCCTGGCTAGTCAGGCCGTGTTCTGCGGCTGCGGCTCAAGCACCAACGTGCAGCCCCAAATTCCTCTGGCGGCTTTCAACGAGGTGCTGTACCTGACCAACCAGGAGAATAGCGCCCTGCGCTTCGACAATGGAGCAGTGTACCACAAAGGCGGTGTGAACGGGCTGATTGTTGTGCGGCAGAACGCCAGCACCTACATAGCCTTCGAACGAACCTGCACCTACAACCCGACCGATACCTGCGCCCGAGTTAAAATTTCGCCGTTTGTGCAGTTGTTTGACCCGTGCTGCAAATCACAATTCAGCTTTCAGGGCCAGCCGCAGGGCGGTCCGGCCAGCTTACCGCTGCGTCGATACACAACTTCTCTCTCGGGCAACACACTGACAATCACAAACTAGAGAATTTTTTACAATTATTTTTACAGCAATGCTTGCAGGAACTAACCCGGTGCATTAATATTGCACCCGCAACGACAGATAAACGTCGCCATAACCGCTTCCTTAGCTCAGCCGGTTAGAGCATCTGACTGTTAATCAGAGGGTCCCTGGTTCGAGCCCAGGAGGGAGCGCCAAGTGTAATACCCGCCGGATATCCGGCGGGTATTTTTGTTTTAGCCCCATCCAGCAGGATTGCCCTGACGAGTATGGGAGGCCAGAGCAGTACAAAACCGGTACGACTGCCCGTGTGCAGCGCCAACAGCTTATAAGCGTATAATCAGCGTCCGGCTCTACCCTCATTCATTCTGCCGCCGATAAAGCTGGCTAGCGCCCCTGCGCATCACCATACTTTCTAGGCAACCAATGCCTTGGCAGGCATTCACTTCGAGGCTAATCAAGGGCCCAGTTCGTGCTAAGAGGAGCTGTGCTCCCCAGTAACCTTAGACCAGTCCCTGAATAGAAGTCAGGCATAGGCTGTAGTTACTCGCAGGTAACGTAAAAAAGTACGTGTTTTTTAACTGATTGCTGTTTTCCGCTTCCTGGCTGACCCTAACCCAGCAAATGGCTTTAAAAGGGTCGTAGACTTGTCGAAAGTGAGTGTGCCTTAGCCGTATAACCCTGCCTACCAGATTATTTATCTGCGACTAGGCTCTGTTTTTTCCTCCCAACTTCTTCTACCTTACTGACCAAGCTCCTGGCCCAAGACGGCCGTGGCAGCCTTATTTGGCCTCTCTTGTGCCGCCCCTGCCAGACGGTTGGCTTCCGCCTCTGGCCGTGTGCCCTGTCCGGCCGGTAGGTCGCCTACTACCTACCAGTCCGCCCCATCCTCCGCCTGTTGCTGCCCACTCATAGCCCTCCTCAAAGGGCTAGTTCGTATCGGTGCGCCCCACCAGCTTGGTCTGCAATTTTCCATTTTTCCATCCAACCCCTACCCTATGAAAACCAAAACGCCCTTACACGCTCTGCTAGCCAGTCTACTGGCGAGCTTACTGCTGCTCGGCAGCGTCCCGGCCTGGGCCCAGTTCAACGTTATTGGCTACTTACCCTCCTGGACCGGGGACGTGAACAGTGTGCAGTATGACAAGCTCACTCACATCAACTACGCCTTCCTGCTGCCCAATGCCGACGGCACGCTCCGGCCCATTGACAACCCAGCCAAGCTGCAAAGCTTGGTTTCCACCGCTCACTCCCGCGGCGTGAAGGTGCTCATCTCAGTGGGCGGCTGGATGAACGACGGCAACCCAACGGAATTTACCTCCATCGGCAACAACGCCACCTACACCCGCAACTTTGCCACCAACCTCATCAACTTCGCTACCCAGTATGGGCTGGACGGCATTGATATTGACTGGGAGCACCCCAACGCCAATACGGCCGGCGGCTACGCCAATGTGATGCAGGAGCTAGGTACCCAATTGCACAGCCGGGGCAAGCTCCTGACGACGGCCGTAGCCGGGGGTACCTGGGCCGGCCCCTCCATTCTGGACCGCGCCCTTGCTGCCCTGGATTTTGTGAACGTAATGGCCTACGACGATGCTCCCCCAGCCCATTCCACCTATCAGCTGGCTTCGCAGTCGCTCGCTTACTGGCGGGGTCGTGGGTTGCCCGCTAGCAAGCTGGTGCTGGGCGTGCCCTTTTACGGCCAGGCCGGCGGCGAGACGTTTGCCTCACTCGTGGCACGCGGCGCTGACCCCAATGCCGACCTGTTTCAGGGTATCGGCTACAACGGCATCCCGACCATCAAGAGTAAAACCAATCTGGCCTTTGACCAGGCCAGTGGCATCATGATCTGGCAGCTGGCCGGCGACGCCACCGGGGCCAACTCCTTGCTGACGGCCATCAACCAAGTGGTGCAGCAGCGCAATCCGGTGAGTACGGGGGTGGCGACGGTGTACCGCGACTGCAACTATACGGGCACGGCCACCGCGCTGCCAGTGGGCACTTACACGCTAAGCCAGCTGCAAAGCCGGGGCATTCTCGACAACGACGTATCCTCGCTGAAGGTGAACAGCGGCTACGAGGTAGTGCTCTACGAAAACGACAACTTCACCGGCGGTACGCTCACGGTGGGCAGTGCTGGCAATACTTGCCTGGTCAATAACCCGCTGGGCACCAGCAACTGGAACGACAAAACCACTTCCCTGCGCGTACGCGCGGCCTCCGGCACAGGTAGCCGCCAGTTGGAAGCCGAAGCAGCCAATACTAATTCCGGCATGACGGCCGAGCCCTGCTCGGAGGGCGGGCAGAACATGGGCTACGTGGATGCTGGTGACTACCTCGTGTGGACCAGCATCAATTTCCCCACCACCGGCCAGTACCTGATTGAATACCGGGTGGCCAGCCCATCCGGCGGTACTATTTCGGCGGACCTGAATGCTGGAGCTACTCAGCTGGGTAGCACAGCCATTCCGGCTACCGGCGGCTGGCAGAACTGGACCACCGTGTCGAAAACGGTGACCGTCAATGCGGGTACTTACAACTTTGGCGTCTTTGCCCAGTCGGGCGGCTGGAACATCAACTGGGTCCGTATCAGCCAGGGGAGTGGAGCGGCGGCAGTAGCAAGCAGGTCTAGCCAGCAAGCAACCGAAACGGTAGACCTGTACCCCAACCCCGTTACGAACGAACTGCTCATCCGCTCCGACCAAGACCTAACCAACAGCCGCTACGAAGTGGTCGATGCGCAGGGCCAGGTATGGGCCCAGGGGGCTGGGCCGGTTACCCGCCTCAACGTGACCAAGCTGCCCACTGGCATCTACACATTGCGTCTGAGTCTGCAGGGGCGCACCACTATCACGAAACGGTTTGTGAAGTAGTCCGGCACGTTCAAACACTTTTCAACGCTCCCGGCCTAAGTAAGCCGGGGGCGTTTGGGTAGCTCCGCAACTAGGTGGTCCGGCCCGCAGCCTTACTTGCCGACGGGCTTCAGGCTGATGGCCGTGCCGCCACCGGGAGCCAGCTGCAGTTTGATTGTCGTCTTGCTGTCTACTTTCTGCTTGCGAATCTGGTAAGCGCCGGGGTTCTTATCCCAACTGGCACCTTTGCCGTCGGCGTAGATGGTGGCCTCGTAGCGCTGCCCCGGGGTCAGGAAATCGAGCTTGATTTGCTGCTGCCGGGCGTTTTCATCGGTGATGCTACCCACGTACCACTCGTCCTTGCCTTTGGCCTTGCGGGCCGTGGTAATAAACTCGCCGGGCTCGGCCAGCAGAATGCGCGTATCGTCCCAGTCGACGGGCACGTCGCGGATGAACTGGAAGGCGTCGAGGTGCTTTTCGTAGGCTTCGGGCAGGTCGGCGGCCATTTGCAGGGGCGAATACAACGTCACGTACAACGCCAGCTGCTTGGTAAGCGTGGTGTGCACCTGCTTGCCCTGGTTACGCTGCGGGTTCCAGTCGTCGAGCTTGATCTGAAAAATGCCGGGCGTGTAGTCCATCGGGCCGCCGATGAGGCGGGTGAAGGGCAGAATGGTTTCGTGCTCGGGCGGGTTGCCGCTGCTCCAGGCATTGAACTCGTTGCCGCGGGCTGCTTCCGAGGCCAGCCAGTTGGGATAGGTACGGTGCAACCCCGTGGGCCGCACCGACTCGTGCATATCCACCATAATGTGGTTGTCGGCCGTTTTCTGGGCCGTGCGCACGTAGTGGTTCACCATCCACTGCCCGTCGTGATGCTCGCCGCGCGGGATGATGCGGCCCACGTAGCCGGTTTTCACCGCGTCATAGTTGTGCTCCTGCATGAAGCGGTAGGCTGCGTCCTGGCGCCGCTCGTAGTTGGTCACCGACGAGCTGGTTTCGTGGTGCATCATCAGCTTGACGCCCTTGCTCTGGGCGTACTGCTGCAATTCCTGCACGTTGAAGTCCGGGTAGGGCGTCACGAAGTCGAAGACTTCCTCTTTCCAGTTGCCGGCCCAGTCTTCCCAGCCCACGTTCCAGCCTTCGACCAGCACACTCTGCAGGCCGTATTTGGCGGCAAAGTCAATGTAGCGCTTCACATTGGCCGTGTTGGCGCCGTGGTGGCCGTTGGGCGTGAGCTTGCTCCAATCGGTGCCGGCCAGCTTGATGTTGCTCACGTCGGCGTAGTTCCAACTGGCTTTGTTGACGTGCATTTCCCACCACACCCCCACAAACTTCTGAGGCTGAATCCAACTGGTTTCCGTGAGCTTGGTAGGCTCATTGAGGTTGAGCACCAGCTTGGAAGCCAGCACGTCCGGAGCCTTGTTACTCACGATAACCGTGCGCCAGGGCGTGTGCTCGGGCGCCTGCAGATAGGCTTTGGCCCCGGTACCGGTAGCATCGGGCACGAGTTGGCTGCTCAGCCCGAAGGTTTTAGTATCCACATTCAGCATCAGGGCCGGGTAGTTGACCAGAGCCGCCTCGTGAATGTTGATGTAAAGCCCATCGTCCGACTTGAGCATCAGCGGCGTCTGCACGCGCTGGGGCGCCGATTTGAGCTGAATAGCCTCAATATTGGCGCTGTTGACTTCGCTCAGACGGGTGGTGCTGTAGGTATACTCGTTCGAGTCGTAGTCGCCCGGAATCCAGAAGGCTTTGTGGTTGGCGGGCAGGTTGAACTCGGTTTTCTCGTCCTGTACCGTGAAATACTGCAGCGTGGGCTGGGCCGGAAACTCGTAGCGGAAGCCCACACCGTCGGCAAAGATGCGGAACACGATATCCAGCTGCCGGCTGGGGGCGGCGGGCTGGCGCAGGTGCACAGTCAGCTGCTGGTAGTGGTTGCGGATAGTCTTGACTTCCCCCCAGACCGGCTGCCAGGTTTCATCTACTTCCTTGGTTTCACTGCCTACCAGCTCCAGCGGCCCCTCAAAGCCTTGGCCGTCGGCCAGCGCCAGGCCCAGCCGGGAGGGCTTGAGCACGGTCTGGGAGCCAAACTGCACCGCGTAGGTGGGCTGCCCGCCCGAAGCCATAGCGAAGGTCAGGCTCACCTGCCCCAGGCGTGCCGTCAGGGGGGCCGCCGTTTGCCCGCTCACGCGCAAGCCAGTGGATAATAGCAGGACAACCAGAAAAGACTTCTTCATCAAGGTGCTAATGAGTTTCCAAGAACCACAGCCGGTCCGTAGGCGCAGCAGCCGCTGGCGACAAGTCAGCAGGGCACTTGCCGGGAAAAGGCGGTGGTCAAAAGTAGCGAATAGTTGCGGAGTTTATTCATACTCTCCAGTCACGACCGACCAGCCGGCCCCATACGCAAAACGCCCCACCGGTAGGGAGAGGCGCATTTTTTGCCAGCGGAATGGTTATCCAGGCGAGGCCTTACACTTCGGCCAGAACCGGCTCACTCAGCTCCCGGCTGTAGCCCACGAAGCTTTCCAGCAGTTGGTGTGGCACGTTGCGCAGGCACGAGGGCGCCGCGGCCAGGAAGGCTGCGGCCGCGGCCCGGAAATCGGCGTACTGCTTCTGGTAGAACAGCTGCACGACCAGCAGCCAGTTCTGCAAAAAACCCTCTTGTGGCTCCCGCAGCACAAAGTCCTTGGCCGCCGCCAGAATCGGGGTGATAAATCCTTCGCTGTCTTGCACAAACGACTCAGCATCGGCACCTTTTTGCAGGTTGGTAAGCGTTTCGCACAGCATCAGAGCCAGCAGCGAATAGCGCATCTGAATCAGGTCCGCGTTGTAGGTACTCACGTAGTTGCGGTTCAAATCGGTGAGGACGTTGGCCCGCCCCGTCATCAGGAAGCAGATGGAATCCGACAGAATTTCGAATCCCCGCTCGGGCTGCTGCAAACCGAAATAGACCTTGGCCAGGTTGTGGTACTGCGATACCCGGTCGAACAACAGGAACTCGAAGCCATTGGCTTCCAGGGTGATGTTGTTGTCCAGCGCGTTGTGCACCAGGCGAATGGCCTCCGTAGGGTTACCGGTCCGGTAGTGGTAAAACGACTTGGAACGGTCGTAGATATTCGACAGAAATAGCCTTAGAACGGGCTTCTCAGCAGGTATTGCAGCAACATATTTCTCTCCACGCTCAAAAAGATGTCGAGCCATGTGGAGTCGGCGGCCGCCCGACTCGGCTGCTCCGTCGGCGAAGAGCTTAGAAACAATGAACAGAGTTTGTCGATCATGAGGAGGTAGAATACGGTTTAGAGCCTCGGTATAAACTTTTATATAGGTGTTGGTTTCAATCAGCTGACTGCGGTTCCACTTCATCTTAGCGGATACCGGCTTGTTGGTAGTGGCCATACTATCAGGATCTAACGAGGTTATATTTCAGCTCTACCTTCTTCATAAAGTTCTGCACGAAAGCCGGGCAGTCGTGGTCGTGGGTGCTGCTCTTATCGGGCCGGCCACCGCACATGGGCAGATAAATACACGACGAGCAGCTGATCTGGTTGGCGCGCAGCAAGTCGCTGATACTTGCGTCGTAGAACTTGCGGGCGGCCAGGGTTTCGGCCGTATCCAGCTCCAGCGGAGGGTGGTCCAGGGTCAGCGCGGCGGCTGGCGTTTCGGCCCGGTCGCGGTACAGCTGCCCGGTGTGGAAGTAGGTATTGGTCGGGGCCGGCAGCAGGTTCAGGCACACGTTCCGCGTCCCAACCGCGTTGAGCCACGCCAGTTCCTGCTGCGCAGCTTCTTCCGCCCCTGCCACTTCTGCCGGGGGCAATAGCTGCACATACAGGTCGGCGCCCAGCGCGTGCTTGAGCTGTTGAAACTCGTTGACAATCTCCACTACTTTCGTGGTAGCACTCGTCGTCAGCAAATGAATATTGACCGGGGCCGTGGGCTGGCCAGCCATGGGGCCCTGCAGGGCCCGCAGCTCCTGAAACACTAGCGGCACGTGGGCCTGCTCCACCGGCAACACCAATGAAACCTTGGTCACGCGGGCCTTGAGCACCCCGGCAAACACCGGCTCGGCAGCGGCATTCCCAGCGCCCAGACTCACTAGTTGAAACTCTTTCTGCAGCTTGGCCACCAGCGGAGCATGGTCTAGAAAGGCACTCAGCCAGTGAATCCGCTGCAGGCCCGCGGCCACCGAAGGACCGGCTACAATAAGCACCAGCTTCTTCTTCGAGGCCGCCGCGTGTTGGCTTAGCAGGTCGGTCAGGGTTTGCCGGAGCTGTTCGTCCAAGGCCGCCGTCGAGCCTAGGTATACGGTCAGCTCGGCACCACTTGTATCGAGGGCCATCAGCTGGTTGCGGGTAATTATTTCCTCCAACTCATCTTCGTCCTCGGGCACAATCAACTCGTGGTACATCAGTACGTTGAACAGATTGTCGGGAATAGCCGTGAAGTTACCCTCCTGAATCAGTGACCAGACGTAGTTGGAAATGGTAATGCCCATCCCCTTTCGCGTCGAGAAAAGTATGCGCTTGGACGTTAGGGTTTCCTCCGCGTCGAGGGCCCCGGATAGCAGCGCGTATCTGGATTTTTTTAAATTCATACCCGTGTTGGTTACACTATGGAGTAAGATGTAGTCCTATTCTGTCGAGCAGGGGCAAGTGCCCGCTGGGCTCTACAGGGCAGGATTCCAGGTTACTTGCAGCTTCACCGACGAGGGGCCACGTTGCACGTAGGGTGCTGTGCGCCAAACAGTGCCGCCGTTTACGGGTGCGTAAGCCGTGGTGCGGGCAATGAACTTGCTCAGGGCGGTACCGGCCTGCATGTGGGCCAGGCGGGCGCCAATGCAGCGGTAAGCGCCCGTGCCATAGCTCAGGTGAGCCGGCTTGCGGGTCAGGTCCAGACCATCGGGGTTGGTAAACACGCTGGGGTCCCGATTGGCGGCGCCTACGCAAATCAGGATCTGGCTACCGGCAGCAATGGTTTTGTTGCCCAGCGGAATCGGGCCCTTGGCAAACAGCAGGAAAAACTGCACTGGACTGTCGTAGCGCAGCAGTTCGTCCACGCACTCATACACCCGGGCTGGCTGTTCGCGCAAAGTGGCCTGCTCGGCCTGGTGCTTGTCCAGGGCTAGAATGGCATTGCCCAGGAAGTTCATCATGTTGTCGTGGCCCGCGTAGAACAGCAGGATCAGCATCGACAGAATAAACGACTCATCTTCCTCTTCCCGCCGGCAGGCATCAATCAGGGCGCTACACAGGTCGTCGCCGGGATTAGCCTTCTTCTGCTCGATAAACGCGCGCAGAAAGCTCAGAAACAACCCACCGGCGCCCGTCGCCACGGGGTTGTAAATCAGGCCCAGATACATGCCGTCCAGTTCGGCCACCGTTTCGCTCAGTCCCGGAATGTCCTCTTCGGGAATACCAATGATGCGGCTGATAGTTTCGAACGTCAGCGGGTGGGCGTAGTCCCGGATAAAGTCAATTTCTTCTTTGCCCACGAGCTTATCCAGCAGCTTATCAGCCTGCTCCTGCATGGCTTTGCCATCGAAC